>DBRR01000039.1:33123-112210 GCA_002306055.1 Anaerolineaceae bacterium UBA1363 | reverse complement strand
CCTAAACAACATGTAAACCATCATGGTCTTGACACAGGGGTCTGTCCCTACTTAAAACGCCTGTTTTTCCCAATTAAATTACGGTATGATTACCGGGAAAGATCTTAGCCATGCACTTCCAGTCTCTCACCCCCCAGGATGCCACCGGCCTGCTCAGCCTGATCGGTTTGGTCGTGCTTTTCATTGGGTTATTATTTCTGATCAGGCGCACGCAACTTAAACGCCTTAAGGAGCCCCAGGCGAGCCCCTCCTCCGCAGCGAAACCGTTCCCCCAAACCTCCAGCTATACCCAGCGACTCCCTTCTTTCACATCTGTTGAGATTTCTCAAAGGCAGGCAACCTTGAGCCAGGCTTTCCTGGAATGGCAATCCGGCTACCTGCTGCGGGGAATGGATGGAACCACCGAGTTTTTACGCGGCGAAACTCACAAACGAGGCTTGCGCTACCAGCTAACCAGCACAAGCCTGGCGCAGGGGCTGGCTTTATTCATCCAAACGCAAATGGCGCAGGAGGGAGACGACTCGCGCGGCAGGTTTGAAAGCCTGCTGGCACACCTGCTGGCGCACCCCACCCACAATTATCCCGCCCTCAGCAGCTGGCTTTCCATGCCGGACCTCCCCTCTTCTCCCCGCCTCGAGCCCGACCTGCACGCCGAAGTCTGGATCCTGACCGCGCTTTTGACTGCCAGGCAGCAGTGGGGTAGTTTGCAGCGCTTTGACCTCGATCAGGTCTTCAAGGAACGGTCGCAGGCATTGCTCGATGCCCTTAAGTCCCCCTCCGAAGACCAGGCTGGGATCTTTAGCCCGCTTTTGCTGCGGCTTATCGCTCAGCAGATGCCTGATCCGCTTTGGCAGACCCAAACTGAGGCGGACTGGCAAGCATTGAAACCGCTCTTGCAAGAGGAAAAAGGGCTTCCCGGCAGGCAGCAAGCCTTGAGCCTGCTGCAAATCGGGTTGGAGGGCTTGTTATGCCCTGATAATGGTTTTGCTGAAAGATCTGACCTGGCTTTTTCGCGTCTGAAGCGCGCTCTAAACACCCAGGATCCAATCGAGGGAGAGGTTGAAGAGGGTTTTTCGCGCCTTGCCAGCTTTAGCTGCTGCGTTCCTCTGGCGCTGCTTCATAAAAATGGGCGGAATCTTGATCCGCTCTGGCCGCGCCTCACCCAGGCACAGCCTGCCAAGCAGGACGCCCTGGGCGCGAGCTTAAGGCTGATAGCAATGATGAGCTTGGCGGGAACACTCTGGTTGGGGAAAAACGAAGTTGAGCCGACCTCTATAATATCGCAGTAGAATGGATCTCCACCTTGGGGATCAATTCCATAAATTTTTCACACTGGATGGTACTGTAATCCTTATTGGAAATATAAGCCGCACGGAATGCTGCTGCACGCCGCGTTATTTCATCCAAAGGTAGCTGCCTGACAAAACCATCCACAAATCCAGCCAATAAGGCACCCCTCGCTCCGGTAACTCTGCACAATGGCACCTTTAGTGGCAAAGCCATGACCATCAAACTCTTTGAAGAAATCAGTACTCCCCCGTTCTCGAGCATCAATACCACGTACTCGATCCCTTGCTGCAAAAAGTTCATGGCAGCCCGTTTTGCCATATCGAAATTCTTGATTTCAAAGCCCACCAAACGTTCCGCTTCAGTCACTTCCGGATAAAGCAGCCAGGGGATTTCTTTGATGCCAAGCTTGAAAGGTGCTGCGGTTGCATCAAAAATGACGCGCACGCCTTTTGCTTTTAGCATCCGGATCAGATTCGCATAGAAATCCTCCGGCACACCCGGTGGTAAGCTGCCCGAAGTGATCCAAATATCCCCGGGGTTGGCATATTTATTCGCCTTTGCGATCATTTCATCAATTGCGCCAGGCGGGATGTGCGGACCAGGCTCGTTGACCAGCATATACCAATCATTTGACTCTTCCTGGACGACCGTGTTGGTGCGGGTTTCGCCGTCCACCCAGACAAATTCTGTTTTGATGCCAAGCTTATTCAGCCCGTCTTCGAGCATCTTTCCAGCGCCCCCTCCCACCCAGGCAAGCGCAATGCTTGGCTGTCCAAGGACGTTCAAACCCCGCGAAATATTAAGACCCTTACCACCCCAATCGAGTTGAGCTGGAGCGGCGCGCAAGATCTCATTGAATTTGAGGCGATCGACTACCAAAGTCCTGTCCACACTAGGGTTAGGGGTGAGGGTGATGATCATGCTATTATTTTATCAGGTATGGCCGCTTTTTACATTAACCTAGTAAATTATCACTTCTTATGTGACATAATTTGTGCGAAGGCGGTAACTGCCATCAGAAAGGTCCAGGCGCAGGCTTTCAAGAAAGCAGGCTGTGCCCGTCTCGGAGGATAGCCATTTACCGACAGCCTGCCAGGCGGATTCGTGATCTTTCCCGACTTGATTTTTTATCCGTCCATCCTGCCCAAGCCAAAAGTCCGGACTGCCTGAAGCCGGCTGAGGGTAAACACGCAGGCGGCGTTTGGAATTTACCTCCAACTGCAGGCTGTTTAGGTCGGGCGTTCCCAGTCTCAGCAGGTGCAGAAACGCCTGCTGGCAATCCACGCCTGCTTCGCTGACGTAAGGCAAGCTCAGACCTGCCCCAGCCTCATAAGAAAAATCATTGAAGCAGCCCGAAGTCTGGACGACTTGCGCCATCAACTCCACCGAATCGCTCAAAGCGGTCAGCTTGAAGAGCAGGTCAGCGTCTGGCAGGCGCGGTTTCCACTGACCGAGCGATGCATCCAACAGCAGCAGTTTGCCACCAGGAAAACCAAGGTTTTCATCCAAACCAAGACTGAAATATGCTGTGGAACTCACCACCCCATCGCGCTTTACCACCAGCCAAAGTCTTTCGCCAGCCGCGATCGCACACGGCGCAGCGAACCACACGCTCACCCAGCTGTAGCTTTCAGCCGGGATTGCGCTGGCTGTCAAAACCGCCTCAGCCCGCACAGTTCCAGAGGGTTGTCCAAGCGCGTCGGTCTGGAGTTGGAACCGGATCGGATCCTGGGGATCACCAATTTTTCTGATTCGCACACTTAACGAAGCTACTTTTACCGCATCTGTAAATGTGAAAGATTGTGCCAGGTTTTGTTGCGTGAGGCTTGCTCCCAAAGCCTGATAGCCCTGTTGGCTGGGAGCGTGCCCGCGGATATCCGTGTGCACCGGCCACTGCCGCCAGCGCATGCGCTCAAACCAACCGCGGCAGTGCAACTGGCTATTTGTTGCTTCGGTCGATGGCAGCAGCTTACTGACGGGCTGCGCCATGCGCTTCAAGCTCGCATCCCTCAGGAGCAGCGCCTGCTCCTCGCTTAGCACCCCTCGCTCGAGAAGCACTTCCTTCACACCATAGATCGCCTGGCTGGTGGCGTCATCTTTCCATTCGGTCTGCGCCAGTGCGCCGAAATCCTTCCCGGGTTCCAAGCTCCGGTAGCGCACTGCCAGGCGATTTGCCAGCGATTCAAGGGAAGACTTGAGCCCTGTCATCCCCACTGGATGGCTAACCTGGTCCACGTAGCCCCACCACGCCAATCGGTCTGAAGGGTCATAGATCTCGACGCCGGAGCCGAGCAAGCTCTGTAACCCCTTAAAGCCGATCGCGTCATTTTGCAGGCTCAGCAGCGCCTGCTGCGGACCGCCGATGGCATCCCAACTTAAGCTGAGCGGCTTCAAGCCCAGGACTTGCGTGGGGTCAGATAGAATAACACGCCAGCTCACAACAACCTCCATCCCGGTCGATACCAAGCCCTGACCAAGAGGGTTCGGGCAATTGGCGCAGCCCCATTTGCCTCGCGTTGAAAACAATAAAACCGCTGCAGGCTGCCGGGCTGCAGGTGATGACCATTTCCCACACGCAAATGTGTCGTCAATTCCAGCCCTCCGCTTTCGGACCACACCGACTGCCGCATCTGATCATCGAATAAACTGGCGTTTTGCTTCAGGCTGCCAATAGCGTGATAAGCCGCAAAAGTCTGCTGTGGCAGCAAAAGAAAATCATCCAATTGCAGTCGATGCGCCCCGGTACCAACATGGAAAGCTTCCAGCACAAGTTGTTGTGCCATGGCGAAACTGCGTAAAGGCAGATCACCCCAGGGTATCAACAGCGGTTCCATGCGCAAGCTGGTCTGCCCCAATTCCAGGTCGCTGGAAGGTCCAACCCAGACTGGCATCCCGTCCACGCGCAGCTGCCAGCGCAGTTTGAAGTTGGCTTCGGTAGGTGCGCCAAATAAGCGCAGCAGCGGCAGCAATCCTATCCCCTGTAATCGGGTCACATCCAGGGCGGAAATCGTCCAGCTTGCCAGGCTGTGCCAACCGCTGCCGTTCCAGTCGTAGCGGCTGTACTTACCTGATGAGGCACTGGCATCCGTCAACACAGTCCCTCCGACGCCGCTTTCCGCTTCGAAGACCAGGTTGGGGAGATTGCCGCTCCCGGGCAAGCACATGCTCCCCAGCCAGAAGTCTGCCAGCGGCTCTCCACTGGTTGTGTTTTTCAGCTCCAGACGCAGCGGAATCTGGCTGAGGTTCCCGATCGCCTGCAGGTTGACCTCAAACCAGTTGTCGTGCCCGAGGGAAGGATCATCATGGTTGAAAAGCGTCAATCCATTCGTCACGCCCGAACCAGAGGAATTGGAGAGCGGCAAGGCAACTTCATCACCATAGAACACATTGTCGCGTTCCCAGTTCAGTTCCAGCCTGAAGCTTCCGCCTTCTGTTGAGAGGAGATGAGCTGGCAGAAACTGCCAATCAAACCGGTGCAGGGGTGAATAAAGAAAACAATCGCGAGTCTCGCTCCAAACCCGCAAACAGAGGTCCTGCCTTCGTTTGGCACCTGACCGCAGGGATTCGAACCCTTCGGTCACCGCTTTCAGTTCCTGCAGTGACCCCCTGAGGCTGACGATGGCTTTCTCTGCGACCCTTTCACCAGAGCTTGTTTGCATTTCCCATTCACAGCCAAGCATTGCCGGCAGCATACCTGCTCCCTGGAGCTCGAACCAAGTCAGGCCTGATGTATTGCTTAAAAAGCCTAACGACAACGGAATTTTCACCGCCAACTCCCGTTTTCCTGCCATTCCCATTGAAGATGCGCTGAACTCTGCGCGTTTTGCAGCTCCTGCAAACGCAGCCTGTCCATCTGCAAATCGAACTGGCGTTTGAGGTGCTCCGCCCAAAGCTGAAGTTGTGCGCGGTCAGACGGGAGGTTGGTATGGCTGCTCAGATCGTAATGCAGCACCGTGCTGATCAGGATGGCTGCCGCGCCGCTAAAAAGCGCGGGCAACCAGGTTTCGGGCAAGTCGCCAGTGATCTCGCCATCCAATTCAGCAATGCTGTAAGCGTGGTTCAGGCTCAGGTTGATTTCTTCCAATGCTAACCGCACAGCCTCTTCGCGGGTCTCCAGCGGAGCTGCCAGGGCATGCGGATCCAGAAATTGACTGCCAAGGCGGTCGGTAATACTGCTCAGCGTGATCATTCTGTGCTCCTTTTTGGGGTTTTTGTGTGCTTCTGATGTAACGCGTGATAATCCGCGGGTGTGAATCTGCGCTTCCAGCCACGGGCGTCCACGATGGTCAGGCTGCCATCCGCATGCAAGGCATACGCCAGCGCTCCGGGACCGACCAGGTCTTCAACCACTTGTTTCAAAATATCCTCTCGCATCATTCCTCCAGGTTGCCCCGCATGGAAGGAATCCATGCGGGGCAGTTAACGATTGCTTACTTGTTGGCGCTCAAGCCGTCTTCCAGGGCAGTGCCCAGGATGTAGCTGACCAACAGCGCCAGGATGCCAGCCAGTTGATCCCCATCCAGCGGGAAATCAGGCTTCACGGCTTTGATGATCATGAAAACCAGCCCCACCAGGGTCGCCCAAAACTTGCGTGAACTTAAGAGTGTCTTCCATTTATCCATGCGATTCTCCTTTCGAACCTAAGCAACGTTGCACTTGAACAGAGGGCGGAAGTCATTAACCCACACAGCCAGGTAATGGCGTACCTTCAGCCGATGTTCATCGTTGCTGAAAACTGCCGGAGATAGTTCATCGCCGGCAATAAAGATTTCTGGTGCCAGCCCAAAGCGTTCCCCCACAAAGATCGCGGGCGCGACGCGCGGATCGCAGGCTGCAGCCCAGTCGTTGGCATCTGTCCACTCCGGCACAACCAGTGGTACGGCACTGCCCTTGAGGACGTTGTCGTAGACGTAGTCAGGTTCACGCACCAGCGAACCGGTGCAGATTTCCATCGCTGCTTTTTGCTGCGAACGCCCAACCAGGATGAACTTGGGGTTGACCGCCATGCGTGGACCCTTGCCGTAAAAAGTGGTGACGTCCTTGATCAGCATCGGCTGCATGTATACCTTGCCGCTCACCACGTCCCAGTTGGTGTGGTTGAGCGCCAGGGTGTCAAGGTTGCCATGCCCGCCCGAGGTCGTGACGGCGGTGGCATTGAACAATGCGCTTCCGTCCGCCAGGTAAGGACCCGTCCCACCATTAATGGTAAAGATCTCTGCCACCAGCCTGGAGATTTTACGCATACCTGCGGATGCGAGTTCGCGGGCGTAGGAACGCAGTTTACGGGTTTCATCCCGGTCTATCAGCTCGAGTGTGAGCGGAATGTATCCGCCATATTTGACAAAACTGGCTGTTTCAGGTGAATCCCCGACTGCTAATTCCGGATATGCTCCGCCTTCTGCGATACTTGGCAGGTCGCCAACCGTGCCGACGAGGGTCCCGGTGATTTCATGCAGGCTATTGAAGTGCTCCTGCACGGTGACATCTTTCCACCAGTCATAGCCGGCTTTGCCGAGTTCCTCCCAGGTGTTGGTGACGAGCTTGTTGAGGCTGTTCTTGACCAGGCCGGTGAAGTCGCCAGTTGTCGCCAGTTGGGCGCGCTCAGGAAAGTATCCACCATGCAAGTCGTAGTCGCCGGTGGTGTTGAGATAGAGCTCACGGATGCCTGAGAGACGCGGCACAGAAGCTGAAACCATCTGCTTTTCCCGCGGCGCGCCAAACATATCATCCACAGCTGCCTGCAGCCGCTCGCCGGGCTCGACCATCCCTTCAATGCGGGCTGGACCTTGCACAATCCTGGCGCCGTCGTATTCCCCCAGCGTGGTGTGAGCCTCGCGCAGAGCAGCTTTGAGTTCGGCAGGCGCAAAAGTACGGTCCTGGAACTGGCTGCGGATGCGTTGCTGCATGCCGATGGGAAGGCGCGTGTTCGCCAGGAAACTTTCCAGCAGGTAAGCGCTCATTTCAGAGCGCATCGCTCGCATCTCCGAAAGCTGCTCCTGCAGCTCGCGGGTGGTTGAAGGGGGTTGAGCAGGGGGTGTTTCTGCCTGCAGCCCCGAAAAATCGTTATTCTGATTTGCTTCCATCCTTTTTCCTCCAATTTGTAACGGTTCGATTCCAAGTTGATTGAGCGCGCGCAAAAAGATTCCTCCGCGTGCCGGGTTGTAGACCAAGTCGACGGAGTAGATCTTGAGGATCTTCTCCACCTTGCCGGCTTTGCCCTTGAACAAAACATCCGCCGAGAAGCCCACTCTCACCGCAGGTTCGTCGCTTACCTCCAGTACTTGCCTGCCAATTTCGGCAAGAACCTTCGCTGACGGACCAAAAGCGGTCAGTTCAGCCCGCACACCGCAGGCAGCTTCGTCCCAACGGGTCTCCCGCAGTACCCCGGCGATATCGCGCACCGAGCGGGCACTCAGGCTGTGATCCACAAAACAATTCACACCTTCCCACAGCGCCAGTGACTCGCGCAGCACTTCCGCCGGGAATTCCCATCCGTTTGCCACCCCAGCGGTGATCGCCAGGATCTCAAATCGGTCACTACTGACAGGGTTTACCTCCAGATTTAAGTGCTCTCTGAATTCACCCATTCGTCTCCTTTCTTTTTTCCCATTTCAGAAAGGGTCTTTTGCCCCACGCAAAAACCGCATCTTTCCTTATTCCTCTTCGCTTTGACTCACATCCATTGTCGGTAACTGCTCACCCATAAAGCGATAAACCAGGCGCAGCAGTTCCTCTGAACTGATCAAGCCCTTTTCATGCAGTCCTGAGGCGATCGCCAATGCCTTCTGCCCGGCATCTGCCAATTCGGTATTATCCCGCGCTGAGATATCGCCGCCAGAGACGGTAATCCGGGCAGTGGGGTCCACGCTCAAGTCAAAGTAAGCGCGCCTTTCAACGACTACGCGCAGCAGATCCTGCAAGATCCAGCACATTGCCCGCTGCCGCTCCGCAAACCGGCGATAACTCGGATTGCCGGATGCCTCAGCCGTGGTTTTTGTCGAAGATTCCGGCTCAGCCAGGAAGTGCAGCGGCAGCCCCACGCCCGCCGCAATCATCTTCTTGATTGCCAGACCATCGCTCGAAGCATCCAGCGCCTCCAGCTTGGGCGCGATAACCGACCATTCTTCATTCTCGTCCGTCACCAACACCGAACCCGGCGCCGGCGGATGGGCTGCCAGCTGCGCTTGTCGGTTTGAACGCGCTGTTTCATTGGCAAACCTCGCTTTCACCACGTACACGAAGGCGTTGCGAAAGCGGTTCAAGCGCACCCGGTCCTCCAGCCAGGCGCTGTAACGCGAAAGCCACTTCAGGATCGGCGCCAGATCGCTCTCACCCCATTGAGACCCAACCGGCCGGTTGACGGCGTAGTGCAGCATGACCGGGGCAAAACCCCCACCCTCTTCGGGTCTGTCTCTGCCGGGCTGATAAGCTGGAAAGACCCTCTCAGCCCCTGTCAAACCGGATTTGCTCACGTAGAAAAGTTCCTGTTCAACGTCCGCCTCGCTTGATTCGATCCTGACGATATCCGCGCTGGGGATGACCCGCAAGTAGCTCATGCCGGAAGCATCGGTTGAAAGGAGCAGGAACAAGTTGCCGCTCAGTACCAATTCATCCGAAAGCTCGCCGGTGCGCAGGCTGAGGTGGTTCAGGCGGTGGTTCCAAAACCGCTCCAGGAATGCCTGCGTCTCCGCATGTGGGCTGCTCACCACGAATCCACCCCCTGTGACATAGGTCGTGGTAAGTTCGGTGATGCGCCGCGCCAGGGGGTTGAAGCGCCAGGCATCCATGCAGTCTGCCAGCACTTCCTGCCGATCGTAAGTCAGGCGGTCGCGTTGGCTTTCCCCTGCCTGCCAGGCACCAACCAGCAGGCTGTTATCCGATTCTTCCAGGCTAAGCCGTCCGTGGTGCTGGTCACTTTGAGGCTGAAGCCCCAAGAATTGCCGGATCTGGTTACCAAGGCTGCTCATGCTTCCACCGCCTGGCACAGCATGCTTTCAGCAGCACATTTTTCCCTCACCGGGCAAACGTCTCCATCCAGCGGGCAGATCACCCTGGCAGCGTCAGTTCGCCCAAAATACGCCAGCACGTCGGCGGGCGTGCCATTCCAGCGGTCATAATCCATGTAGTTGCCCACTCCGCCGATCGCCGGACCCCGTTCGGAGGTCTGGTGGATCAGCCAATGGTCGACACCTTTAGGCAGACGCGGTGGGCAGGGATACTCGGGCGTGTACTGGGGAAAAGGACGCCGATAATAATACTGCGCCAGCCACCAATCCAGGCGCGGCAAGTCTGCCACGCGCAGGTTGGCATCCACCCACATCGCCCGCGAGTAGACAATCGGCATGCGGCCGGTTTCCTGCTCAAGTAATTCGAGGCTGGTGAGCAGGGTGTTGGTGATCACCGTCCTGGTTTGCCCGTGCTCCAACTCCACGTCGAGCACCAGTCTTACCTCGTCCAGGTTGATCCCCTCCAGGATTTTCAGAAAACTGTCTACCTGCTTCAGGGCTGGCTCTCCGGGATAAAGCACATGGTAGGGCAACACGCAGGCACCGATAGCCTGAGCCCCTTGGAAAAAGGGCTTGAACATCGGATCGCGATACCCCCACGAGACGCCGGCTCGAATCGCGATGAAATTCACCGCGGGGTTGTGGGCAGCAATCTGATCAAAATCAGGCGTTTGAGTCAGATCCGCGCTGGCGTTATAGCGCGACAGGTCAATCCCAAAGGCAAATTGCTGATTACGCACAAAATAACTCATTAAAAACCTCCATCCATCTCCAAAATCGGGTCACTGGCAGGGATCAACACGGACTGCGATGACAGATGCCAGCTTTGCTCGTCCAGAACCGCGCACATTGCCGCCGAAAGCACCAGGTCATCGTGCAGCAAGCCACCTTCAGGATCGCGCGCCCCCTCCGGCACGCTCCATCGCAACAACCGCTCAGGACCGGGGCTGACTTCTGCCTGCAGACCTGCCAGTTGGCGGCAGAAAAGCGCTTGAAGGCGGTCTTGTTCTGCTGCCATGCGTGCCAAAAGTGGATTTACGCTCCACTGATCGGGATCGCTGCGCGGAGAAAAATCCTGGAACCGACCAGTATCCACCACCGCCAGGAATCCCCACCCCAGGCGAGATTTCAACTGTCGGGTAAACTGCAGCGTGATAACATGCTCGCCCAGCTTGTCACGCAGGAAGGACCCCACGCCCGCTCCCACGCCGCTGGCATCGACCACGATTTTTTCCGGCTGCCAGAGCGCCGCCAGACGCAACAAGCGCGCGTAAAGCGTGCTGTGCCTTTCGCCCTGCCAGACCTGTCGGTTGACCACTCGATAAATTGGCTTCCCTACCAGGTCTTCTCCCAGCAGCGAGAAGTCCAGCTCCACCACCGTCACCGCGGTCAGATCCCGGTCGGGGTTTTCCAGCGCTGTGTTCGCTCCACCCTGGCGCAAGGCTTCATCTTCGCCAGCCAGGTCGATCAGCAAGGCATAGCGCTTACCCGGCAATGGGGTCTCGAGCGCAGCATGCGCACCCTGCATCAAACCGAGCCGGCTGGCAGTGAACAACCCGCCGGCAAAATCAATCTCCTCGCTGAAAAACTGGCTGCGCACCATCGGATGGTTGCGCCCCATGCGCGCAATCTGCTCATCCACAAACATTCCGTAAGCCGGGACTTCCTGCCTTACTTCTTCAGCGTTAACCTGAAACACCCGCCGGATGCCATCGCGCGCTTCTGCCTCCCTGGCAGCCCGCAGTTCGCGCGCCAAAAGAGTCTGAGCGCTCCAGGCAGTCCCCCAGAAGACGCGCGTGGCATTGGTCGAGGCTGCCATGGGGGCGATTTGCTTATCATATTTGGCAATCTCAATATCCTGTGCCTCATCCAGCGAAAGCAGCGTGGAAGCGGTGGCGCCGACGATATTGGAGCCAGGGGCAGCCGACAGAAAGGTGAGATGCGCTTTGTTGAAGCGATAGTGGTTGCCGGCGCTTTTGTGCCAGCTACCGCGCGTCAGAAAATTCGCCTCCAGGGCGGTTTCCAAGCGGCGCATGGCATTTAAGCTTTGGGGCTGGTAGGTTGGCGAGAGTTTCACCATCTCTGCCCCTGTTTCCGCCAGCAATGCCATCAGGTAGACCTCGAGCTGCGCCTGCATCAGGTTCTTGCCGGATTGGCGCGGGAACATGACCACGATCGACAGCCCCTGGTTTTGCAGCACGGAATTTACGATCGCGTTGGCGGCTGCCTGCTGGTAAGCACGCAGTGTGATGCCGCCGAAGACACGCGTGAAGTTGCTAATCTTCCGCAGGGAACGTAAAAAATCGGGTCGGCGCAGGTTTTCAGTTTCCGAAAGCCGCAGATGGCAGCTGTAGCTCAAGTCAGTTCCGGGAAAAGTAAGCGCGTCAATCACGGCTGACCTCACCCATCTGCTTGACCTCCTGGCTGAAATCCGTCAGGCGTTTGAGCAATTCCTTCGGAACATCATTCTTTTCCGGACCAACCAGGGTGGCATTCACGCGCAGCACAGACGCCAGGCGTGAGCAGGTCAAGCCCAGCAGATCGAGCGATTTTGCCAGGTTTACCGGGTAGTCATCCTCACCGGCACTCTCCGCAGCCCGCATAAAGCGTTTCATTGTAAGTGAAAGCATGTTGATCTCTTCGTCAAGGTTGAGCTTGGCCGATTCGGAAAGCTGCAGGCGTTCAGCCGGGCTGAAATCCGCCAGAAAGGCTTCCCGTTCAGCCAATCTGTCCAGCTGCTCACCTTGTGCCTCCCGGAGTGAGCCCGCCGCGTTTGGGCGGGCTTTTCCGGTTGGCTGCGTATAAGCCTGACAAGTGGGGTTTGGGTGTCGCATATTACGCTGCCTCCTCTTATAGAACTTTTGTTCTATTTATGGGCATAGTTTAGCGTCTTTTTATGCGGTTGGATAGAGGTCAAAAGTTGCCAATTTCATAAGAAAATGTCATCTTTTACGTCAGCGGTATACTTTGCTATATGTTTTCGAGGAGACTGACTAATGCGCCGAAAAGACCGTGAAATGGACCCGGAATTTGCCCGTGAGCGGATAAACTATTTGGTTTGCCCTGTATTTGCGAGAAGTTATCACTGGAGAAGATGTAGTTCTTTGAGCTCGCAGCAGGCAGCGCGCTGAAGATCATCAAGGTCTTGTATATTAATACGAAACCTTGCATGACGCATTCTTAAAATAGACAGCCATGGAATGACTTAGTTGGAACATGGGCTATTCAAATCAAGCATCAAATCAAACATCAAATCAAGCATCTTGACAATCAATCATTTTGGTTTATATTTTTAATTGTTTTTTGTAATAGGAGAAAAAATGGTATCAAGTAAATCCATATAACGTGAACCTGATTTGGGTAACGTTTTGTACTCTTAGTCAATGTCTATTTGCTTTTCAGACCTTACATTGGCTGTAAGAAACAACTCAGATCAGGTTCACTTATTGATATACTGTATTAATCAAATTGTCACTAATATAACACTGTTAGCATTATTAAATAACTGGTGTCAAAAACTTAACAATTATTAAGATATCATTGGATGTTATCTAAATAAATACATGGACTCAAATGATTCTAAATATACATGAACTACATAAAGCTTATGGCACAAAAAAGGTCCTAAACGGTCTAAGCTACCAATTTGTTGAAGGAAAAATTTACAGCATTATTGGACGTAATGGTGCCGGAAAAACAACTTTTTTTAATTGCATCAACCGCGATATCAGCTTTGAACAAGGGACCATTACGCTGATTGACGGGACTAAAGAAAGAGAGCTAACCTTTGAAGAAGTAGGCATGGTATCAGCTTCTCCGATCTTGCCTGAGTTCCTGACTGGTTATGAGTTTATCAACTACTTCCTTTCATTTAATGATGGTTTTTCCAATTCGAACGAGCAAATTGTAAACGACTACTTTAACCTGTTCAGGATTCAAGAGAACGACCGCTTTAAACTGATTAAGGATTATTCCTATGGCATGAAAAATAAATTGCAACTCTTATGCTGCCTGATAAGAAATCCAAAGGTTATCCTCCTTGACGAACCCCTTTCTTCATTTGACATTATCGTCTCTCATGACATTAAAGAGCGACTGGTAGAGTTGAAACATGATCACATCATCCTGATGTCAACTCATATCCTGCAGTTGGCGACCGATGTAAGCGATGAGATCATCTTGTTAAAAAACGGAACCCTGACCAGTTTTGATTGGAAAGGATATCATCGCGAGGATTACGAAAAACACCTGATTGATGTGCTTAATGAAGAGGAATGAGATGCGCAACCTTCCGGTTTATTTAAAGGTCATGTTGATCATGAATGCTAACAGCTTCCTTTACTATTTGGGCAAGCTGCCCATCATAAAGCGCTTGATTACTCCAAACCTCTATAAGAACACGCGGGCTAAACTCGTCTTTAGCTTTCTTGGTACATTGCTTGACTTTGCCAAAGCTACTTTAGCGCAGACCATTCTTGTGATTTTGTTTATACGCTTCTTTCCACAACTATTGCGGGGTCAAACTTTAGGCGACGTTCCTTCTTTGGGTGAAGAAATTTCTCTCTTTATTTTTCTTTTTTGCATCTTTCCGTCTTTCCTTCAATCCTCAATTTTCCGGGGCAGTAAAGAAGACTACACTTTTTTGAATTATTTTTCTCTTAATCCAAATGAATACTACCGGGCTAAGACAGGAACTGGCTTAGTTCGTCAAGGCATCTCGCTCCTTCCGGTGATGTTATTCCTCTTCCAAGATTTTTTTATTTCCTTTAGTTTGATTGGGGTAAAACTTGCTTGCATGATGTTGGGAAACATATATTTCCTCAATCAGTACAAGGAAAAACGAAAGCTAGGTAATGTAAATATCCGCTTACTGGTTTTCCTTTCTGCTGCACTTCTTCTATACGTCGGGGTGTACTTCGATCTCATTCCCAAATTCTACCCATCAAACCAAACTGCGATAGTAGTTTCCATAATATCACTGGTGATCGTTGCAATTGGATGGAGTTATGTGGTTCACTATCGAAATTTTAAGGAAATTTCAGTTCAATTTGCAGGTAAAAATGTCATTACATTAAAAATTTCTGTATCTACCGCCTTAAACGAAGATGACATTGGATTAAAAGCATTAGATTGGTCTGAAAATAAAGAGTTCTGGGAAAGAAACAAAAACAGAAAACCGGCAAACTATATTGAGCATACCTTCAATTACAGGTTCCGTAAACCAATAGGGAGTTTTACAAAACAAACCATTATCCGGAATTTAGTAATTTTTATTGTTGCAGGAATACTAAATAAAACAGGTGTGATAAATCTTGACGAGACAAACTTAATGGAATATTCGCCAATTCTGATAAGTCTTGTGATGAGCATGACTTATGGAGTATCCTACTTACAACTTTGCTTCAGAAATCTTGATCTCCCCTTGCTCTATCATCATCTTTACTCACGGGAAAAAATTGTTGAGTCCCTGCAAAAAAGGCTCTTTTTTCTCTTAAAGAACGGCATTTTGCTCCTATTGTCTTTCGCAGTAAGTCTGTTTCTTTTTCTTCGAATCTCTGAAATACACCTCAACCCAAATATTCTCCTGGGTTTCATAGCCATTAGTGTGTTGGTTTTCCTGATATACGAGCTATTCCACGTCTTGGCTTACTATGCTCTTCAGCCTTATTCAACAGAATTGTCTGTTAAAAGTCCATTGTTTAATATGCTAACTATCGTCGAAAGCTTGTTCAGCATCTATTTCCTCTTTGCCCGGGCAAATGTCCTACATCTAATCCGTCCACTGACAATAATCGCAATGGGACTGTTACTCTGTTGTTTATTTTTGACAAGGTTTGTCGAAAAAACCTTCAAGTTGAGATACTGATCTCATAGGGCAAGCTAAAAGTTAGAAATCAGGCAATTTGAGCCCATTTTGCTTCAGCCAGCTGCGTTGGGTTTCATATCCAGGCAGCATCTGCCCCAGGTAAGTCCAGAAAACTCGCGAATGATCATGATGGCGGGTATGCGCCAATTCATGCACGACCACGTACTCCAGCGCTTCCGGTGGGACCATTGCCAGCCGCAACGAGAAATTGAGCGAATTCTGTTGGCTGCATGATCCCCAGCGTTTTTTTGCTCCTGTAATCCTAATAGATTTGAGCTGCAAGCCCCATTTGTTTGCATACCTCTCAGCAATTGCAGTCACAGCCCGGCGTGTATACTCACGGTAGTAGGCTTTCAGCCTTTCCGCCCCGTTTTTTTGCTCGCTGCTCGCCAGGAAGAAGCCCTGCCCTTTTTTGAAAACCAATGCCTTTGGTCCTTTATCTGCCAGGTGGAGTGGGTATTGTCTGCCTGCCAGCCAGAGCAGTTCGCCTTCCACAAAACGATGCGCCTGGGCAGGCGGGGACACCCGCGCCATGTGGGCTTTTTTCTGGGTAATCCAGCCGGAATGCTGCTCCAAAAAGTTGCTAATCTGGCGTCTGCTGGTCCCAAGCGGAACCTTCAACACCACCTTTCCGCCAGGCATCACCTGCACCATCAGGCGCTTACGGCGTCGGTCGTAAATAATCTCATCGGGTTGTGGCAGCATAGGCTGATTATAAGCGCGGAGTGATTTTGGTATATGGGTGGATTCCACAGATCGTGCCGGTCTCCAGAGTGCGAAGCCTCCCTGTGGGACCGAGCACGGGATTTAACCGCAGGTCTCCATCAACAGCTGGATTGAATTGGCAATCCGACCTGCAAAAACCTAAGACAAAAGGCAGATTGCCCCGTAGGGTTGACGCCTGCGTCAACCAGGAAGTTGTGGAAAAGGCAGGCTTTTTCCCTACGTGGGCTTTGTGGGAAGTTAGGCCGTACGGCGAGCCCCCGTGCCTACTCGTTGATGAAAACTTCAGTCCGTGCCGCCTGTGCCCACCGTGAAACGGATGGGTAGTCTCCAGAATGCGGCTGCTTGCGTCTCTTTAGGGGAGCCTCCCTGTGGGACCGAGCACGGGATTTGACCGCAGGTCTCCAACTCTAGAAACAGACAATCTTGTCGTATCGTGGGGGGCTTGTGTCAAGACAATGAATGATGGTTTATATGTTGTTTAGGGTGATTGTTTACACTTTCATCAAGCAAGCAGGCTATCTCGGATCATAGGATTATTTTTGAGGACCACCCTGGAGAACGTTGTGTCTACTATATAGCGGGTAACCACGGGGGGTTACCCTAACATCTGGTGTTTGAGGGAAAGGTGGCTTTCGTAGGGGCAGACCCCTGTGTCTGCCCTTAACCTGTAAATAATCACCCCGGATAATATGTAAACAATCATACTTGTCTAAACAGCTTGCGCCCACCACTGTCGCTCGATCGTGCCGGTCTCCAGAGTGCGAAGCCTCCCTGTGGGACCGAGCACGGGATTTAACCGCAGGTCTCCAGTACAAGCCTTCATACATACATAACCCTCTCCCCCGTTTCACGGACCCTCCCCCTCCGTTCGCTTCGCTCACTGGGGAGGGCTGTTTTTCCTGAACCTCGCAAAACTTGATGCGATTACCTGCGTGGAATGGCGATTGGGCGCAGATTTCGGGTACAATCAGTGGATATGAAACTGCTCCATAAGGGTTGGATTTTCTGCCTGGTTTTGATGATTATGCTGACTGCCTGCTCGGAAAATGGGCAGGTCTTGCCGCTTGTATCCGCCCCTGACCCTCAAAGCCGTTTCGATTTTTCAATCCCGGAAGGATGGCAGAGCCAGGTAACAGGCGACATCAGCACATATACTCCCCCGGACTACGATGGCAGCGAAGAAGACCTGCGCGTGCTGCTCTACCTTGCCCCCACCAACACGCTCGACACCGCTCAGCACATTGATGCCGCTGAACCGCTGATCCAGGAATTTCTCAGCAACAACCTCGACGAAGCTTACGAGGTTATTAACCAGAGTGAGACAAAAGTCGACCGTTATCCCACCGTGCAGCTCGATATTGCCAAACCGCACCAGGATTCCTACATGCTAGGCCAGGTGGTGATCGTCGCAATGCCCGGCGTGGTGGTAATCATGCTCGGTACAGGCATTCAAGCCGATTGGGAAGCCTTTTTGCCCACCTTCCATGCAATGCTAAAAGACTTTCACCTGATCAGCGCCTTCACCCCCACCCCTCCGCAGAGTTAGCGATGCGTACCATCTACCGGTTAGGCGTTCTTTTTCTGTTCACAAGTCTGCTTACGGCCTGTCAGTATCAGACGACCTTGCCGGGGCGAAGCGAAGTGCCTATTTACAAGCCGCCGCAGATCCTCACCTCCACTCCTGCGCCAACTCCCACCCCAGAGCCGCCAAACTACATCCAGACCGGCAGCCCAGTCCAGGTGCAAGCCGGGATGTATTCCTTTGAGCCTGTCACCACCTGGGATCAAAGCGGCGTGCCGCTCGCGGTTCACATCAAAGACACCCGCGTGACGCTTAGCAATGCCGAAGAGACCCTCTTTTTCAGTCTGGCAAGTGAACCTGCGCCATCAGGCTCAACCACCCAGGCTTGTTTGGATACGATCCTTCAGCAGATGGCTGCTGACCTTTCTGACCTCCAGCACAATGAGCCTGCTTCCCTGACAACCCAGGCCGGCACGGGGCTGCAAGTGCAGCTGCAGGCAAAAGTCTTCAGCCAGACCTCCATTGGTGCGCTCCAGGTGATCCAGGTGAACCAGCGCTGTTTCAGCCTGTTTGGGCTTGCCACCTCCGCGGACTCAGCCTCCCTTTGGGAAGTTTCAGGCGCACCCATCCTCGACCAGCTGCAGCAGTCAGTGCGCTTTCTGGAGCCTTCGCAGTTGACGAACTGCGATGTGGCGAAGGATGCCAGTTATGGTTTTTCTCCCGAGAATCCCATCCGAACAGGCAACACCAACCTTTACGATGGGCGCACCCGCCAGGAAACCTACTTGCTCACTTTGCGCGGACCAAACGATGAAGAAGTCTTTTTCACACGTCTTGCCCCTGAGTTTAACGACCAGGGCATAATCGTTGACCCTTACCGCATCGAATACGCCCAAATCCCGGAAGCTGTCACGCTTTATTTTGATATGAACACCTTCGAGCCTCTTTTTGCGCCCCAGGGTTTCACCTGCGAGGCAGCCTTCCCCATCTCAGCGCCGTAACCGACACTTCTCCTATGTTCAAAAAATACCCGCTCCAATTCTGGTTAATGCTGCTCGGTCTGATCATCTCGACCACCGGCACCACCATGGTATGGCCATTTTTGACCATCTACGCCAGCGAAACGCTCAGCCTGCCTATGGCGGCAGTCACCAGCCTGATGAGCATCAACTCGCTTTCCGGGCTGACCGCCTCGATTCTGGCTGGCTCGCTGGTGGACCGTTTCGGACGCAAGAGCGTCATGGCGGTGGGGTTATTTGGGACGGCACTGGCTTATTTTGGCTACATCTATGCCAGTTCCTACTGGCACTTTGCGGTCTTGATGATCGCTTCAGGCTTATTCAACCCGCTCTACCGACTCGGCTCGGATGCCATTCTGGCGGATATGCTCGATCCAGAAGATCGCGTGCAGGGCTACAGTATTTTCCGACTGGGGCGCAATATTGGCGTGGCACTCGGACCAATCCTCGGCGGGATCGTGCTCTCGAGCAATTACATCCTCGGCTTTATTGGCGCGGCGGCTACCCTGACACTCTACGGGTTGATCACGCTCTTCTTCCTGCGTGAAACCCTGGTGCGGGATCCAAATGACAAACCCGAAACCCTCAAGGAGCAGATTGGAGTCTACCGCCAGGCTTTCAATAACAAGACCTTTACCAACATGGTCGGCGCTTTTACCTTGATGGAAATCTGCGGCTCCCTGATGTGGGTGTTATTGGCGGTCTACCTCAAACAGAACTTCGGTGTGGACGAAGCCACCTATAGCTGGATTCCGACCACGAACGCCTTGATGGTTGTTTTTCTGCAAGTATTTATCACCCAAATTACCAAGCGATACCGCGACACGCAGGTGATGCCAATCGGGGCACTATTCTACGCCGCGTCGATGATGATTGTAGGTTTGAGCAGCAGGTTCTGGGGTTTTTGGTTGGCAATGGTTGTGATGACGCTTGGAGAACTGATCACCGCTCCGACGGCAACGACTTTCGTGGCGAACCTGGCTCCGTCGGATCAACGCGGGCGATACCTGGGGATATTCGGGCTTACCTGGCATGTTGCTGTGGCTATCGGTCCTTTCGCTGCGGGAATCCTCACAGACGCTTTTGGCATCCGCTCGCCCTGGTTCGTCAGCGTGGTGGTTGGTCTACTGGCTGTTTATGCTTTTGCGATATTGGACCGAAGTAGAATTCGATCGGAGCTGATTTCCTGACCAGGGCGCTGCACCACCCAACTATATTTTTCGTAGGGAAGGGGCTCGATGTGTGACACCATATAGGTGACAATATGTGACAGGACATGGGTTAATCTTTTGACTATCAGCTCAAGTTGATCCTTTTTGATCTTCTCATAGTATCTTATCCAGTGACACGGTTATATTGATCTATTTCAAAATTACTATAACGCGTAGGTCAGGTTCTTCTGTTGAACCTGACGTCACGAATGTCGGCAAATAATGCCCTAAAATTATTCAGGCTTCCGATGTCAGGTTGAACTGCGCAACCTGACCTACGACTAAATGTGTTACCTATGTCTTAGCAGCATACACTCGACCCCTTCCGTTTCCGTAATGGTGACGTATCCAAATGGAACGGCGCAAGGCTGTTCCCTACGACAATCAACTCCTTGACAACGCCTGAATAACCCATGATAAAATAGAACATATATTCTGTTTTCATGGGTGCTCAATTGACACAAATGTTTGTCTTTAATCAAAAAGGAGAATTACAGGTACGCGAGATCTCAGAGCGGCCAGAAGTCGTGGTGCAGACCATCAATCGCGGCGACTGGGAACGCTATCTGCCTTATGAACCCTCTCCCACCCAAGCCTGGCAGGCTGTGCGGGTTAACCGCTTGGTGGTGGTCACGCCCCTCACCATGGCAGATGAGTACCCCCAGATCAAACTCACTCCCCGAGAATTTCAAACCCTGCAAGGGCTGTGTTCAGGTAAAAATGCCGCGCAAATCGGCTATCAGCTCCACATCCAGGCGCGTTCGGTACACCGCCACTTCAACAGCTTGCGTGCCAAGTTCAAATCCAGCACCCTTCCCGAGTTGTTAGCCAAAGCTGCCGCTCTGGACCTCGTCAGACCTGACCTGGATGAGTTATTCGATTAGTTTTTCATCAAAAATTGAGAAGGTCATCCAGCTTTTGGTGCGAGCAATTTGGGTTCTGGCTGCAGAAGCATGGCATCCCATAAAGCTTTCGCGACCGTCAGCGCTGCTTCAGGGTGCCCCAGCGCAGCCGATGCCCGCGAGACTTGGCTGAGCCTGTAGCCGTCCCCTTCCAACCAATAAGCCATGATAGCACGGAATTCACCCACGTTCTGCACCAAAGCCCCTGTCTGGTGACTGAGCACGTAGCGCACGTTGCCCTCCTCCTGACCCGGCAGGTAATCAATCAGCAGGATTGGCAGACCAGCTGCTAACCCCTCCGAGAGGATCAGCCCACCAGCTTTGGTCACTAATACATCTGATGCCATCATCCACTGGGGAATATTTTTCTCAAAATTACGCACTTCCAATGGAAAATCGTAGTGTCTGCCAATAAGCTCTTTGTAGAGCGCGTCATTTCCGCCAGCAATCACCACCGCCTGGACCGGGGTTCCGAAGTTCTCAAGTGCCTGGAGATAATCCTGCAAGTTGCTTACGCGGGTGCTTCCGACAAACAGCAAGGTCAGACGATGTGGGTCGAGCCCAAGTGAGCCGCGCAAGGCCTGCTTTTCCACCTGGTTGAGGGCAAAATCCGGACTGACCGGAATCCCAGAGATCACCAACTTGTCTTCGGGCACACCGCTCTCGAGCGCCTTCACCTTGACCCACTCATTGGCGATGAAAAACCGATCAGGCTCGGGAGAAAACCAAAGCGAATGCACATCTGCCAGGTCGGTCACCACCGTATAAGACGCGATTTTGGGATCAGTTTCCAGGAGCACTTTGCCTATCGGTGTGTTAAAAATTTCGTTGGTATTTAAGACAATGTCCGGCTTGAAATCACGAATGGTTTCCCCCATGATTTTTTGCAGTATGAGTGTCAGCGCTCCTTCCACCACTTCACTTACCACGCGTGAGTCACTGACTTCATAGCTGAAGCGATAAAACCACGGGGTCATCCGCACTCGGCGGTCATAGCCTTTTTCGATCGGCTTCATCACCGTAGGGGTGCTCGTTTCCTTAATCGGATTGGTTACCAGGCACTCCACTTGTCCCGGATATAAGACTTCAAGCGCTTTCGAAACCGAAAGTGCCGCGCTGCGATGCCCAAATCCGGAATCACTGGTAACGATCAAGCAGCGTTTCTTCTGCATAGTTTTTCTACATTGTATCCTGCAAGCGCAGGCATTACTCCAATCATTTTATTAATTGTCTGACACGCATCGATTATACCGCTACATGAAAACTACTATGAAGTTGTACTAAAAAGCAGGGTAGCCATGACCATGGCGCTACAACACAAATCTGATGAAAAGGAACTCCCACAAGGCAAATTCTCTTCTCCAGTATTGCTCACTGGCAGCATAGAACCTCCCCAAAAAACACAACTCAAATCAATATAGAGGCTACGTTGCAATGAAAAGCCATGCAGAAAGATTTTTCACAACAGAAAAGGTCTTACTTTTTATCCTTTTTCTTGTCTTTCTTGTCTTTCTTGTCTTTCTTTTCCTTCTTATCCTTATCCTTGGTCATTTTTTCCTCCATTTCTTCGAGTTTAATTTCATCAGGTTCCCAGAAACTGATCAATTCACCAGCTGTAGACTTTGTGAGATCAGCCCAGTGTTTGATATCCAGTACGAGATAGGCTAATGAGCCAGTTGGCAGCGAATCCACCTTACCATCCAATAGCTGCAGGAGAGCTTCCAATCCGGGGTTGTGACCAACAATCATCACGCGTTCGATCTCATCCGGAAGTTCTTTAAGTGCTGCGATGTAGTCTTCAGGTTCGCCCATGTAGTAAGATTCTACAAACTTCAATTCACCCTTAAACTTGGATTCCTCAGCAACCAATTCCGCTGTTTGCTTGGCTCTCTGCGCGGGAGATGAGAGGATAACCTGGGGCACCAATTCTGCCATCATAAGCACTTTTCCGATCACCTTGGCAGATTCTTCTCCTCGGTGCTTCAAAGGGCGATCGAAATCCTTTAGTTTTTCATTTTTCCAACTGGATTTTGCATGCCGTAATATTAACAATGTCTTGGTCATATTTTGCTCCCAAAGAAAGCCGCATTTTTGGAACGTTAAAATCATAACATACGAATCGAAATTAAATTGTTAAGATTTATGCCAAACTGGCCAGTTGGAAACATTTCTGCCCTCTGCAATTGCCTCACCCATCTGGACTTCAAAAAACGACTTTTCCGTTATGGGATAAAATGCCACCACGGAGATCAAAATGATTTTCTTGACTTACGACATCTATTTTTTGTTCCTTGCGACAGGCCTCGGCTGGATCATTGCCCGCCTGATCCGCTTTGCGATCCATAAGCGCGGCAGTTTGCTGCGCGAGTTCACGCTGGCAGTCCTTTTTCTTTTTCTGTGGTTCCTGATCCAACGCACACTGGAACCCTTCGTCCTGGTGCTTGATCGAACCCCTGAGACTCCCAACCTGGTGCCCCTGCAAGGATTAGTGCTGATGCTGCAGCGGGCAATTGCCATCGATCACACCAATACCTGGCGCATCGTAGCCATCAACATCCTGGGCAACATCCTGATTTTTGTCCCGATCGGCTTCCTGGTGTCTGTGCTCACTCCCCACCGTCACAAAGGCTGGCTGGCGCTTGCGATTGGGCTGGCGATCTCGTTGATCATCGAAATTGTCCAGCTCAGCTTTGCCATCCGCGTCTTCGATGTGGACGACCTGATCCTGAACTGTTCAGGTGCCTGGCTCGGTTTCATCACCTACCTGCTCCTCAACCAAATCAAGCCCCTCAAAGAGCTCTTCGGGCAAATTGCCAAGGCACAAAGACCGCGCAGCTGGGTCTTCGTGCTGTTTTACGGCGCCTTCGTGTTTGCGGCTGCCGCTGCGATTTACTGGAGAGACTACACTGCTTATCTTCGAATCCCGCAATAATGCGGAAACCGGGAACTTTCCATCACCTTTCAGCGTATTAACTTTGTAATGTCATGGAATATGACCATTGTTTGTGTGATGGCATAGAAATTGAGGAAACATGAAAAAAATAGGTTTTGCTATAGTATTGTTAGGCATGCTGGCGGCTTGCAGCTATCCACAACCGACAACCTCGTCTTCCGACTCAGCAACCCAGGTTGCTCTCTTTGCTCAGGCCACCCTAACCAAAGCGGCAGTTGAATTACAAGCTCAGCAGACTTCTACAGCTACTGCTGGTCAGCCCACAAACACGGAAACCAGTGCTCCAGCAACCGCTACGAGCATTCCACCTACCGCCACCTCCATCCCACCCACGGCGACCAGCGTGCCAACCGTAGTCGTCACCCCTATTCCACCAACGTCAACCACGCTGCCGACTACTGCTCCTGGTCAGGCTATCCGGCTGAGTTTTGCCCCTGGGACCACCAATATCATCGCTGAAGGTCAAATGTCTGCCAATACCACCAGGCGCTATGTTTTCTGGGCTAATAAGAATCAGTTTATGGATATCTCTCTTGACGGTGCCAGCGGGGCATACATCGCAATCACGAGCCCCAGCGGCAAAAAACTGGTCAATTTTGACCAGGGTTGGACCTGGTATCGGGATTACATCTCAGAAAATGGCGATTGGTACATCGATATCAGGGCTGGCCAATATGACACGGACTACTCGCTCTACCTTGGCATCCCGCAGCGGCTATCGTTCGCTCCCAACACCTCCAGCATGACCGTCAAGGCGAGCATTCCCGCTGGCAAAGTGCACAACTTTATCGCCTGGGGGAACAAGGGGCAGACGCTTAAAGTGACCGTAACGCCAACACAGAACTTCAAACTCTCAATCTGTCACGTCGATGGCACCGTTCTGCTTTCCGGGATGGGTGAGGTAACTAGTTTTGAGAGTCCGCTCCCTGAAGCTGGTGATTACATCATCAATGTATTCTCAGGAGCAGCTACGCCAACCGAGATCACACTCACCTTGTCCATCGAATAGTTCGCTGCAGCAAAAATCACCCTGGCAGAAACCAGGGTGATTTGCTTTAATTCTTATGCTGGCGGTACCCAAAGACGTACTGCTGTTGGAATTGTGTTTCAACAGCGAAGGGGATGAAACGCCGCACCCATTCAATCGAGGACTCAGGTGAAAGTCCAAGCAGGTCCTGCGCCAGGCAGGCCGCGAAGATCCCTGTACGGCCGACGCCGGCATGGCAGTGTATGGCGACGTTCTTACCCTGCTGGACCAGCATTTCAACTTTCTGGAGTGATCCATTCCAAGTGCCTTGCGGGGGAGCAGTAAAATCAGGTACAGGGTCATAGATCACCTGGATGCCCGCTTGCTCGTAAAGCGGAAGTAATTCCCGCTCAGTGTAGCGAAGATGCTCCTCGATCGAGTTTAGCACGACCACCACGTCAATATGTGCTTCTTTATATAGCTCCAAAACCCGGTCTTCCGGATCAAAGTACTTGCTGCCCGGGGTGGGCGAGCGGAAAACACGCCCCGGTTGCCCATAGGGCAATTCAGTGAAGAGCTCAGGTTTGGGAGGGATGAGTGCGTCTGGCAGGCTCACATCTCCATTGGGTTCATGCCCGAGTTCAAAAACGGTCTTGACCGCACTGACCGGCAAACTGCCATAAAGATGTGGATACGGCATTTCGCCGCCCTCGAGATTCTCGTAAACCAGTTCCGTGTTGGTCAGGTTGGGATCGATTTCCAGCACGATCAGTTGGGGCGTCTCGCGAAACAGCCGGTTGGCAGTGGATTTGATCTGGTAATGATCGGAACAGTGAATGAAACCGTCCTTCTCGAAGCCGCTTGGGATATATACCCCTTCTTTTTGCGCTTTTTGCCATTCAGGCAGTGTAGTCAAATGATAGATCATAACGAACCTCAAATTGTAGTTGGCTAAATATACCCGCTCCAGCTACTGCCCGTCAACTCAGAATCACCAATTCGATACGCAAATTCAACCAATTCCTATTTTCTTCTTGCATTACTGTGCGATATACACTATAATGTTCTCAACAATATTGCGAGGAGAAGTATGAACGAACTAAACGAGATCTATGCAAATTTTGTGGTCGAACTTCGGCGAGGGGTGTCCAACCTGGTGGTGCTTAGCCAGTGCCAGCAGCCAACCTATGGCTATCAACTGGTCAAAAATCTCGCTGAAAGCGGTATTCCCCTCGAAGGGAATACGGTTTACCCCCTCCTTCGAAGGCTTGAAGACCAGGGTCTTCTGCGCAGCGACTGGGACACCAGCACCGATAAGCCTCGAAAATATTATCAAATCACCGAAACAGGAAGCCAGCTCCTGGCTCAAATTACCAGCTACTGGCGCGACTCTGTCAAAAATATCGAATCAATTCTGGAGGCATGACATGGAATCAAAAGAATTAATCAAGCGTTACATCTACGCAGTCACCAAGAACCTGCCCGAAAACAAACGGCAGGATGTCGGGCGGGAATTGCAAAGCCTGATCGACGAAACGCTGGCTGAACGCAGCTTGGGCGTACAGCCCACCGACGCGGACACCAAAGCCGTACTCATGGAATTAGGTCGACCCGCGGAATTAGCCGCAAAGTATGATCCCCATGCCAAAGACGCGCTGATCGGGCAGCCGCACTTCTCAGTCTACTTGCGGGTGTTGAAAATTGTGCTGCTAGCTGTCACCCTGGGGATGACAATTGCGTCCCTTCTGGAAGGAGTTGTTAATTTTGAGGGCAACGTCTTCGAGTTGTTCGCTTCCGTGCTGGGAAACATCTGGCAGGGTTTACTGGGTGCCTTTGCCTGGGTTACTGTCATTTTTGCCATCCTTTATCAAAAAGACGTCAAGCTCGATTTCGCCACAGAAGACCTGGATGATTTGCCTGCTGTGCCCGAAAAGCATCAGCAAATCAAGCTCAGTGACATTATCGCCAGCTTTATCTTCACAATCCTGTTCCTGGTTTTATTTGTCGTCGTACCGCAGGTGAATCTGCCATTCTCATGGCAGAACTCTGGTCTGATTTCCATCTTCAATCCTGAAGTACTGATCCGTCTTCGTTGGCTGTTCATCGCTGCAAGCGCAGCAGCCGTGTTGAACCAGTCCGTTCGTTTTCTCACCCGCCGCCATACCCTGCCGGTTTTCCTGGCTACCCTGCTTGAGGTCGTTCTGCAAGTGACGCTGCTGCTTACCTGGTTTGGCACCCCAAACGCTCTCAATCCTGCCTTTGTTGAGGTCATGGGCGACTATGCCCCCTTCTTATTCGCCCCTGCAATTTGGGCACCCCTTCAGTGGCTGCCTGCCTTTCTAAGCCGCATACCTCTCCTGCTCCTGATCATTTTTGGCGGGGTGCTCCTGGGTTTACTTATCGACCTGATTGAAACAAGTGTAAAAACCTATTTGGCGCAAAAGGCTTGATTGGGTGCAGAAAACGAACATTTGTTAAGCTATTTCTTATGGGTCAAAAATGCAGAGAGTGTTATACTTACGCCGTAATTTTTAGACGGGTTTGCCAGGTTGTAAACTCTGCAAAGGAGAAGTTTGATAAGAGTACATGTTGACCCCGATCTGTGCATCGGTTGTGGGATTTGCGAAGGCGATGCTCCCGACGTTTTCAGCCTTGCCACGAGCACCGTGGCGGAGGTGATCATGGACCCGGTGGAGCCGGAATTCGAAGCAGATGCTCGCATGGCAACAGAAGATTGCCCTGAAAGCGCCATTAGTATCGAAAATGGCGAAGAATTAGAAACTACAACGGCACCTGGCGCGGATAGCACAGATGACGCTGAAGAATTAATAAACGATAACGATCTTGAAAGGAAAATCGAAATGAAAGCAATTGTTGATAAGGACCTGTGCATTGGCTGTGGTATTTGCGAAGGAATCGTCCCCGAGGTTTTCAGCCTCCAGAATGAGCCCTACGCGGAAGTTTTGCTGGACCCCATCCCCGAAGAATTCCAGGATGCTGTCCGCGAAGCCGCAGAAGAATGCTCTGAAGCCGCCATCACGATCGAGTAATTAGCGTCTGGACTAACACTCAAAACCGCCCTGGAGTTCCAGGGCGGTTTTTCATATATTTAATATTTTGATGTAGGGAATGGCCTTGCGCCATTCCGGATGAGGTTGAGATAACTGACATAACGAACCTCAGCATGCATCATTTTTTGATTTGGCACCCTTTGGCGTAATTTTGTGCAGCAAAACCCCCGATTTTTTATCAAAACCGTTCTCAGCAAGTACTCATCATGTCAGGTTCAACTGCGGAACCTGACCTACACATACGTCTCATTTGTACAAAAAAAACATAAAAGATCTTATGTCACCACACCCGTCTCGATGTAGGGAATGGCCTTGCGCCATTCCGGTTAAGACTGGTTTTTTTATCAAAACCGTTCTTAGCAAGTGCTCGTCATGTCAGGTTCAACTACTGAACCTGACCTACACAAACATCTCATTTTTACAAATGTCCGAATTTTCTACTGCTGCGCTTCGTCCCTCCGCAGGTTCGTCAAAACGTGCCGGATAAACATCTCGGTATTGTTGATCTTCCACTGCACGGAAGGCACGGCGATTTTGTTGTGCATTAAGAAAGCCCGCGTGGTGAGCTCGCGGATGTCCCCCGCGATCGGTAAAAATCCAGGGGTATCCAGCATGACCCAATTGATTGTCCGGTGGCGTTCATCCACATTTTCTTTCAACGGCACCAGGTAGAGAATGGTCGTTTGGTCGAGCTTGTCGAGCAGGTTGCGTTCGCCCTTCTTCACCAAATGCTTGCGCCACTCGCTGATCAGGCTGTTCGCCCCCTCATCCAACACACATCCGGCAAACTCAAGCTGCTGTGTGGTGTAGTATGCATTGATGATCGGTCTGCCGGCAAAACAGCGGTCTTCGATGAAGAATTCCCCCACCGCAATCGCTCCCCGCAGCGGAAAGCCCGCGGTAAAGCAGCGGTTCATCAACGACGCACACACGATTGAAAACGCAAGGTAGTGCTGCACCAGGTCGTGTTCCGGCAGAGCAGGGTCAAAGGGCAAACTGATCAGAATCGAATCGGAAAAGATGATCCAACTCACCTTGTCCAAAATCTGGCTCCAATCATCCCTTTCAGAAGACTCTGGGGCCACTTCCAGCGGCCGGACGGCCAGGTAAGGTGAACGCAGTGAGGCGATCATATCCCGCGGGATATTCATCAGTGTATCTGAAACAAATTGGGCGGTTTTGTGAATATTATTGTTGAGCATGATCTGGGTATAGCCCAGGATGTCAAAGTATCCCACAAAACCAGTGGCAGGTTTGATCTCGCTCATTGCGCCCCCTCCCCTTGATAGGCTACGGTCTGCCAAATCTGCAAATGTTCCTTGAGCTCATCCGGATCATCGAGGTAAAACGAGGTTTGCAGACAGCCAAATGGCGCGGTGGTGAAGGCGTGCAAAGCCAGGCGCTTATGCCCGGGATGGATATCCTCAATTTTGAAATAACCAAAACGCTCTATATCGCCGTCCAGGTCTGTTATCACTTCCAGCTTCTCCGCTTCAGCCCGCGCCTTCAGGTTTGCCAGCAGAATCTGGCGATTCTTCTCGCCGCTGTAGGCAAAAATCGTGGCCAGGATCGTGGCGCCCTTGCGCCAGAAAATCAGGTGGTCATCTTCCTTGCGCCGCTGATAATCTTCCGGCACATCAATGCTCCACTCGGTCGAAAGTTGGTATCTCATGGGTTTATTATAACGTCATCCGCAGCTTTTTCCCCTCAAACCCTCAAACGCTGCGATAGAGACATCAAAGGATTATTTCTTGCCGTAAATTCACCCCCTCACACGAGCCGAAAACGAGTTGCCGAAAACGAGTTGCTTGACAGTCTCGCCGCTGGCGGTTAAAATTCCAGTTCGTTGCCGAGTTAGCTCAGTTGGTAGAGCATTCGACTGAAAATTGAAGGGTCCACGGTCCGAGTCCGTGACTCGGCACACAAAACAACCGCTTGTGAGAACGAGCGGTTCTTTGTTTTTGCAACCGCTATTCCAACCCGAGTCAGTCTGGGTCTGCTTCGTCGGTTTCTCTGCCAAATTCCACATCATCGGCATCTGAATCGAGCAGTTCCAGATCCTCCATCTCCTCATCCTCGTAATCATCCTCCAGAAACATGATTTCGAGAATGTCGTCGATATCTTCCAACGAGGTGGCAATCCGCTCCAAGGTCTGGCGGAGCAGGACAATCTCATTCAGCAGTGCTTCATTAATTTCCATGGCAATCTCCTTTTATATAACTATAACAGGTGGAAGCCCAAAAGGGGTGTCTTGTCCGCATTCCACTCTTTTAAACTGCTCCGACCTTCTCCACTAAGGCTATAATTGGATTAATGAAACGCAGGAGTGTGTAAAATGAGAGTCGGATTAATCACAGCAGGCAGTGACAGCCCTGGCGCCAACGCAGCTATTCGCGGTTTTGGCAAGGCTGTAGCAAACACCCACAATATGGAAGTGCTTGGTTTCCGGGACGGATATCTCGGCTTGATTGAGGACCGCAAAGTGAACCTGCTGGAAGGCTCGATGCTTTCGGGCATCCTCACCCTGGGCGGCACCATCCTCGGCACCAGCCGCCACGTGCCCGAATTTATGCCCAGCCCGCAAGGTCCCGTTGACCGTACGCAGGAAGCCATCGACAGCTACCACCGCAACAATCTTGACACACTAATCATCATCGGCGACAACAAGAGCCAATCCGCGGCTTATCACCTCAGCCAGGCTGGGTTGAATATAATCACCATTCCAAAGGCCTGCGAAAACGACATCCCCCGCACGGATAAATCCATCGGTTTCGACACTGCCCGCGAGATCGCCACCCAGGCAATCGACCGGTTGCACACCAATGCCAACGCCACGCACCGCATCATGCTGGTGGAACTGCTCGGCAACTCTTCCGGCTGGCTAACCATGGGCGCGGGGTTGGCTGCGGGTGCAGATGTGATCCTCATCCCGGAAATCCCTTATGATTTCGATGTGGCTATCGAGGCCATTCAACGCCGTCAAGCTGCTGGGCGCAACTTCTCGCTGGTGGCTGTGGCCGAAAAAGCCAGGTCGAGGGAACTGGTGGACTTCATGGAGCTGGCTGCCAGCAAGCGAGCCACAAGCGCCGAGGAGCAGGAAAAAGCGTTCGAACGCATCGAGAATAACTACTCCGCGCAAACCCTGCTGCTGGCACGGCGCCTTGGTGAAGCCACGGACCTCGAAACTCACATCACCATCCTGGGCTCTCTGGTTCGTGGCGGCACCCCAACCGCGGCTGATCGCCTGCTCGCCAACCAACTGGCGGAATGGAGCATGAAGATGGCAGTCGAAGGTCAGTTTGGGCGCATGGCCTGCCGCATTGACGGCTCGGTCACCAGCGTTCCGTTGGACGAGGTGGCTGGCAAAGTTAAGACCATTCCACTCGACCACGACTGGATCCGGGGCTCATTACAGATCGGTGCTTGCTTGGGCGTCTCCGATCTCTCCCTGGCGGAAATGATTAAAAAGGATCTGCTTTAAGGCAGGTCCTTTTAGTGCCTTAAAACAGTCGGACAGGGGGAAACCCTTTATTTCGAATAAAAATCTTTCCGGATTTGTGGGGTACGCGCCAGACCCGCTTCGAGGATGTCCATCAAGTTGTCGAACAAATCCTGGGTACGCTGGTCATCAACCGATAAAAGGTTGCCTGAAGTGAACTCAGGGGCTTTGTCGCCAATCCGTTCCACCAGGTAAGGTGCAATCCCGCCTTCGATGATCTCAAGCATAAAAGCCGCCATGTCCACGTCTACCCAGGTGGCGATGTCGTCGTGGAGGATCCCCTGGGTCAAAAAGGCATGGAATCGCCCGTCCCCACCCATTCGTTCACCTGTTTCCGGGTCGACGCTGCTCAAGTGATTAGCGCTCAACCGTTGAAAGCGCTCGATGCTGGCTAAATCCGGGTATCGGATTTGGAATTCAACCGCAGCCTGAAGGACTCGCCTCAGGTAGCGAAAGGTGTCAAGATTGGCCGAATCCAGGGGCAGACTGTTGATCACTTCAAGTTTTTTCTTGCGGACAATGGTCAGGATATGATCGTGCAGGTCGTCGATGCTTTCGAAGTACTGGTAAAAAGATCCCTTGGCGATGCCTGCTTTGCTGACGATGGCATTGATTGAAGCGCTTTGCAGCGGATTGGTGGCAAACTCAGCGATGGCTGCCTTTTCGATTTTCTGGCGCTTCTCTTCGGGTAGATTAAGGTAGGTTTTTGTGGGCATAGGGCTCCTTAAGATGGTGTGACCGAACGGTCACATTGTACAGTCAGTCGGCTTGGATGTCAACAGAATAAATATTCTTACCGATCTGCATCTGTTCTCGCAGGTCTCCTGACCGAGCGAGGCATTTGACCTTTAGGTCTCCCAATTACTCCCAGTGCGTAGGTCAGGTTCCGCGCCTGCCCCGCGTATTTGTGCGGGGTTGAACCTGACATCAGATGCTTTAGTCTGGGCAAATTCTCATTCTTTTCCTTTTCCTCCCCAAGTAGGGGCGAAGCATCCTGATAAATAATTCTGCCTCACCAGATCGGTAAATTGAGGATGCTTCGCCCCTACCTCTCATTATCGGTAGGGTGGTCAAAACCCTCGCAAGGTTCCACAGGGAGGCTTCCCAAAAGGGACGCAAGCAGTCGCACTCAGGAGACCTCGCGAGAACAAGAAGGTGTAAAATTCTACATATTCACCAGCGGGAGGGATCATGAAAAAGCACACCCATTCCAATCAGTATTACACCATCTCCTTGAGCAAAAGATTTTTCATCCTCATCACGCTTGCCGTCCTTTTGAGCTCATGCAGCACAGTTGTCCAGGCACCAATAGACACTGTCTTGGAAATCGCACCAACAACAGAAATTCGAGAAACACAAAAACTAACACTTATCCCTGAGACCGAAACGGCAACCGAGACAGATCCAATTACCCCTATAGAAATTGATATGGACAGTATCATATTCCCAGCGGTGGGATACGTTAAGGAATTTTATGAAAATGGTGCATACGAATCAGGCATGGAATCAATAAAGAACTGGGTTGGTGTTTGAGAAGAAATAGGTGTGTTTGAGGTATTGGCAATAGCGAATAACAGCTTAAGCCCAGTACCTTTGGATGGAAGAGCAAGGGTGGTTTGTGTTAGAGCAAATGAAGAAACGCCACTCCTTTGCCCACCACTTGATTTGATTAACGGTGGATTAAAAGCAGTGCCAGAAGAGGGAAATTGGGATGAAACCGATATGCCATTGATGGTTACACCAGAGCGACTGGAAGAGTTGATTAGCAAGGGAAGAAAAACTGAATTGGCTTATCAGTTTATTGATAAATACCAAAAATATCCGATTAGATATATTGATCCCAAAACTGGTCAGATGGTGGAAGGAGAATATCAAGTTCCTGGGGGAGAAATAAAACTGCCAGAAATTGTTCTGGAAAGTATAAATCAAATCGAAGAGTTAAGTTTTAATATGGAATTTATAATATGGAATTTATAGACACGAAAGCGGCATATCGGATGCTTTTGGAAAGAGTGGTCGGTAGTAATTTAGAAAATCAACGGTTTTGGCAAGAGACACTTGGAGTTTCAAATCCAACAGTGGATCAATTATTGTCTTATGCTAGAAATAATGTCGGTGGACCGGAGAATAAAGCATATTGGCTACCGTTTAATACCAATAATGGCACTAAATTTAATTTTGTATCAGTGATTGGTACCTACTCAAATTTAAGAATGACAAAGCCAAAGATTGATGGTGTTTATGTCGATGGGATTTATAGTATGTTTTTTTTACCCTGTGGATTTAAAAGATTTGGCAATATCGAATTATATTAATAAATTGAAAACAAATAATAGGGAAATTTCAATGGGGCTTATCTCTCAGATTCTTGACGGGCAGGTGGGAAGTGAGTTTGGATTGTTATTTGAAAATAATAGATTTGTTTTTATTTCTGGAGCTGAGCAAGAAAAGGTTGGATTACCTGAGTATTATGAGTACGATCTTGGTGGTGGTCAACAAGTATTTAGGGAGAGTGTTGATCCGGCAATTGTAAGTGCGCAATTTTTATCATATTTAGATGCCTTGGCTGATTATAATCCAAGAATTAATAGTGGAACAAAAGGGCCAGTTTGTACAAATTCGCCATATGGTTACGATTGCTCAGGAGGCATTTTTTCTGGAAATTTAAGTCCAGAAGATTGGGTGGTAAAAGCGAAATAGTTTAAGTTCTCGCCGGCTTCCCTTTGTTCTCGCCGGTGTCCTCACCGCGCGAGGTATTTGACCGTCAGGTCTCCAACAATCCATCGTCTCCAGTTATCCTGGTACATAATAATTATCAAATATAATTGCGCAATGGACAGTTACAAATTCATCGACGGCGTTTATGTGTATTTTGTCACCTTTACAATTGTTGACTGGTTGCCGGTTTTTATAGATCCCGAACCAATAGACATCATCAATAACAGCCTGCGGTTTTGTATTGACAATAAACACTTGCGCATCCACGCCTACGTGATCATGCCAAATCACATTCACCTCATCGTTTCTGACGCAGATTACGATAATGAGCGATTAGGCAAGACATTGACAGATTTCCGTAAGTTTACGGGGAATGAGCTTGCTGATTACATTGATGCAAACCTATCAGAGACACTTGCCCAGACAATTCGCGTTAAGCAACTAAATGACCGGATCCGACATGTTTGGCAGTCTAGTTGGCACGCCGAAGCCCTGTATTCTGAGCAGTTCTTAATGCAGAAAGTAAATTACGTACACGAAAATCCTATCAGGAAGGGTTTTGTAAAAATGCCTGAACAATGGAGACATTCTTCAGCTGGGTATTGGATAAACGGTGAAACCTGTGAAATACCAATTGTTCCTTTTGGACAAAGATAGGTGGAGACCAGGATGCATTACAAGAACACCGTCTGTGCAAAAACAAGTCTTTATGAATAAATTGAGATGGAGACCTCCGGTCAAAACCCTTGCAAGGTCGGGAGACCTTGCAAGAACAAGATAATCTTCAGTTCTCGCCGGTGTCCTCACCGTGCGAGGCATTTGACCTTTAGGTCTCCATTCCTTTCATACTTGACAATCCAGATTTCGCGGATGGACCAAGGCCCATCCGTACGACGAGGGTCATGATGCTGGGAGCGAAGAGACCAGCACTTGCTCCGTACAGTGGGGGTCATGATGCTGGGAGCGAAGCGAGCAGTATTTACTCCCACCGCGATGATTCGAAAACCAGCGGATGGACTAATACCCTGCTTCGCGGGCACGCAAGCCCATCCGTATGATGAGGGTCATGATGCTGGGAGCGAAGCGAGCAGCACTTGCTCCGTACGGTGGGGGTTTACTCCACCGCGATGATTAGACAACTAATTGAATGAGCAAGGACAGGGCGACGCACGCGTCGCCCCTACCGTCTATTACACTACTGACCAAAAACATGGGTCGGATCAAAGAAACCCTCTCACCTCCCCCAATTTCTGCTAAAATTATCCCCATGCAGCACATCTACTCCGCCTGGCGCTCGGAATACATCGAGCGGGATAAAAACAACGAAGGTTGCGCGTTCTGCCTTGCCCTCGAAGAACAAGACAGCCCTGAGAACCTGATCTTCCACCGCGGTGAAACGTGCTTTGTGATCCTCAATCTCTTCCCCTACACCAGCGGGCACCTGATGATCGTGCCCTACAACCACACCAATCAGATCTCAGACCTCTCCGCTGAAACGCTCAAAGAAATGATGCTGCTGGTTCAAAAAGCCGTGCGCATCCTGGAAAAAGTCTATCACCCGCAGGGGTTCAATGTCGGTATGAATCTGGGTTCGGTAGCCGGCGCCGGTATCACCTCCCACTTGCACATGCACGTCGTCCCACGTTGGCAGGGAGATGCCAATTTCATGTCCGTGATCGGCGAGACGCGCGTCTTGCCCGAAGATCTCGGGCGGACTTATCAGCGCCTTTCTGAAGCCTGGCAAGCCGACAGCCTTAACACTGGCGGTAATTCCTAACCTTAAATAAATTTACTTTTCGCCGAGCGCTTTTACCTGACCGATTCCAGCAATGCTTTGCGTAATTTCCGGCGAGCCCCAATAGCTCACGCTGTAAGCGCCTGCCAGGTCGAGGTTCAGCTTGTCCATGGCCCATACCTCCACATTGCCTGCGCCGGCAATTTTCACGCTCACATTGGTGCACTTGAGATCTCCCGCCTCGAAGTTGGTTCCGCCCGAGACATCGATGGTCAAGTTTTCAGCAACTCCGAAGACGTGGATGTCACCACCGCCAGCCAGGCTCATATTCAGCGTGTTGACAACCAGGTTATTCAGCCTGACGCTTGCGCCACCATTAATAGTGAAATTGATTTTCTCCAGGTTAAGATCATCCGCCTTCAGTTCCACCCCGCCGTCCAGCCTGAAATCGCTCAAATCTTTGAAAGTGATGGTCAGCGTTGGGTTTTCAGCCCATAATTCAAACAGTTTCCTGTCACGGTAGTCGATCACTAATACGCCGTCTTTCACTTCGGTACGCAACTGGTCGACAATGCGCTGTGTGCCCTCGACCTTGATGGAGTGCTCATTACCCTGCACCAGAATGACAGTTGCACCGCCATCCATCTCAATTTTGGTAAACACACCCAATTGTCGAATTTCACTTACCAACATTGTCTGATCCTTTTCAATAGTTTGCGGGGTTGGAGTCGGCGTTCGGCGGGTAATACTGCACGCCATAGTCGTCAGCAATAGTACAGACAAAAAAGCCATCAGTCTGAATCGATTTTTCATAATTCATCTCTTTCCAGATCTATCTAAATTATATATTAAATTCGCAAGCCCCATTCATAAGAGTTTTCAAAAGAGTTTGGATGGGGCTTGTAGTCTAAAGCTAAGCCAAGAGTTTGATCAAGATTTCTTATTGGTCGCGTGTAGTTGCTGCCGCAGCCATGAAGCTGCCGGTCTTTCATGCTGGCGCAGCACCAGGACGGAAGTATTCGAACCTCTGACGACTTTGTCGACGACCTCACCAAAAGGCAGTCCTGGCTTGGCTTGCCCTTCAAACGAGCCGATGATGATCAGGTCATAATCGCGGTCCTGCGCTTCTGCCACAATCGCACTGGCAGGGTCTTCCCCACGGATGATATGCAGATTAGCGTTACCGGGGATGTTGCCCAACTCTGTCATCACCACTTCCTGCAGGAAAGCCATCTGGTCTTCGTAGAGTTCGTCATCCAGGTCTACATCCACGACCCGCATAAAATCGATGGTGCCATGATCTGCCTGGGCTAGTTTTTCTGCCAGTGAGATAGCCAGTTTGCTGTGCAGCCCACCACCAACCGGTACAAGGATATTTTCAATACGATCAATACCCCGGTCAAACAAAACCCCCACATTTGTCAGTCCTGAGCGAATGATTGCATCCAGATTTTCACCGAACTCACGTTGGCCTTCTTCATCGACAGGCCACTTGAAAAGCAGCAAACGGACATTGTTGTCACCACGCATCTCATCGATGATTCCATCAGCCGTTGAAGAGCCGCTGACCGTCTTTGAATACATAGGTACGTTGCGTTCCACCGCGTATTTGATGAATTTTTCGAGCATGTACTGCCTTGAGCGAAGCAGTTTTTCACGAGCCTGTTCATCCTTCGTCGCCTCTCGGTCAACCACCTGCAGCAAGCAGAGGTTCATCTCGTTGTCCGCATTTGCAATGCGCGTGCCCAGCCTGACCACATTTTCCAAGCCACTGGCATCCTGTATCGGCACCACCAGGCGATATCGCCCTGGGTCCATACTGCGCTTGTGTTCGGCTTGCCAGGATTCCACGCCAAGCTTTATGAAATAATAGGCAGTAAAAATCGCCAGAATTCCCGCCATGAATATCAACGCTCTGACCTCGGAGTACCGCAGCACAATCACACACACCAGGGATGCGATAATGGGTGTCAGGGGAAAAGCCGGCACCTTGAAAGGACGATGGATGAAAGGATACTTTTTGCGCAGTGTGATCATCGACAGGTTCGAGAGCAGCAACACGAATAAGTATCCGCCGGAGGTAATATAGCTGAGGAAATCCACGGCTCCGATCAGCGTAACAAACATCGACGCAGCACCGATTACTAGAATGGCATTATAAGGTACACGTACCCGATTTAGGCGAGAGAGAAACGCAGGCCAATTGCCATCACGGCTGAGTGTAAAACTCTCACGGGTGGCTGACAGCATGGAAGAGTTGATTGAAGTCAAAGCCCCAACCATTCCCGCGATGCCGATCATGGTCGCGCCAGGTGTGCCAAGGAACATCTGAACCGTGTCGGAAATGGCTGTTTCTGATCCCGCAATCGTGCTCGATGTGCCCATTGCCACCGTTACAACCAAGGTATAGACCACAACGATCAGAAAGAGACTAATCATGATCGCCATCGGGATGGTTTTGGTCGGGTTCTTGACCTCCTCAGCATCATCCGCAATGACCTCAAAACCCACATACATCGCATAAATCAACGCGATCGTTTTGAGGATAACCCCGATATTTGTCATTGGATCTGTTGAAGCAAACCATCGACCAGTCGGCAGCAAGGTGGCAGTACTGAAGCCATTTGGCATGGTAAAACCAGCAACGAGGTAAATCGCAAAAGCTACCAGTAAACTTCCGCCCATCACAACTTGTATATTGCCAACCTTGGTCACTCCCAGGATGTTAAGAATTACAAACACCAGGATCGCACCAATAGCTACCGCGCCAATCGCCAGGGCACTCTCGCGAAGAGCAGGCACAAAGACCGATACGGAGTAGGCAAACCCAACCGCGGACAAGGCAGTATAAAAAGTGCTCGAAATGCAGTCCATCGAGCCGACTAGGAAAGCCAGCAGCCCTTTGCCCCACGCTTCCCGCACATAGGTCATGGCGCCGCCGGTCTCGGGATAAGTTGTTGCGAGTTCACAGTAATTAAGCGCAATGCTAAAACTGAGTATACCGGCGATCAGCACCGCCCAAATCGCTGCAGGTCCCGCCACAGACGCGGCATGTCCTGTCAGGATAAACACACCCGAACCAAGCGTGCCCGCAGTTCCAAGCATGACCACCTGCAACAAATTCAATTGTCTTTTAAGCGTTCTTTTCTGAGCCATATGGACCCATGTTCCTTCAATGCACAAGTCCGATTCAGGCATTAGAACCCTCATCGGACTTTGGATTTTTCCTATAGTTTTGTGCTGTCAATTATATGCCTTAAACCATTTTCAACGCAACCAAAATGCTTCCGAGACAAAACTTTTATCAGTTCTCCATTCTATTTAAAAAAAGTACTGCAAAAAATCCATTAGGCTCAAGATGTTATAATTCGGGTCAACAACTATACAACCACCCTGGAGACGGCATGGCAAAACGCAAACTCAAGCGTCAACTTACCCTCCTGCAGGTCATCATGCTTGGCACTGCCGGAACCATTGCTGCGGAAATATTCGTTCTCACAGGTCACGTCGCCAAAATTGCCGGACCCGAATCCGTACTGGCGCTCGCGCTAGGAGGTCTGCTCACCCTCAGCATCGCGCTCAACTATTGCGAACTCGCCACCACCTTTCCGGTCACGGGCGGCGCGATGACCTATGTGGGCGAAGCTTTTGGGAAAGGCTGGCTGATGTTTCTCGTTGGCTCGTTGGACTGCCTTTCCAGCACCTTCTATGCAGCCCTCTCCGCAGTCGGTTTTGCCATCTCGCTCTCCATCTTCATTCCCTCCCTGCCAATCATTCCTGTCGCGATAGCTGTCATTGTGATCATAGGCGCGTTGCATATCCGCGGGGTTACCAGTGCTGGCAACCTACAGGTAATCCTCGGGGCTTTTATGCTGGTTGTTTTTGGTATTTTCATCTTCAAAGGATTTTTCAGTAACGCAGGCTTCAACCTTCCCACCTTTCTCTCTGGTCGCCAGGTCTTCGAAAATCAAAGCACCATCGCGCATATCGGGCGCATGCTTTCCGCTATCGCCCTTGCTTATAATGCCTACGTTGGTTTTGAGGTTATCGCCGATGACGCCGAAGAAATCACCAAACCCAGCCGCAACATCCCGGTTGGCATCCTTGTCAGTCTGCTGCTCACCACACTGATCTACACATCAGTCACGATGGTCACCGTTGGCACCGTGCCGTTTTCGGAACTGGCAGGTTCCGACACCGCCCTGACGGATGCCGCCTCCCGTTTCTGGCCGACCATAGGCGTACCAATTATGGGCCTCACAGGCATCATCGCAACCCTCACATCCGTAAACTCAGCCATGCTCTCAGCCACGCGCGAAGCCTTCTCGCTCAGTAGGGATCGCGTTTGGCCGCGCCAGTTATCCCGCCTCAGTCACTGGCGTACCCCATGGGTGGCAGTTGTGATGGTGATGATCGTCAGCGCGCTTGTGGCATCGATCGGCCTGGTGGACTTCCTCAGCTTCATCTCGAGCGCCGGCTACATGTTTGTCCTTTTCTGGGCAACGCTGTCTATGCCGAGGTTGCGTAAAAAATTCCCTGATATCGAACGCCCCTTCAAAGTGCCGCTCTACCCAGTCACGGTCATCGCTGCTGCTTTAGCCGGTGTGCTGATCATTTCGTTTGCGAATCCGAGAGCTTTGCTCTTTCTGGGCATCGTGCTGGCAGTCCTGAGCGTGGCGTACATAATCTCAAAACAAATTAAAATGCGTCAGGAGCTCAACGCTCGGCTTGAGTCTCAGGAAGGAGGCGGTCGGGTATTAGTCGCCGCCAAGCGGGTCAGCACTGCCCGCAACCTGGTTAACCTGGCTGCCCAATTAGTGGACCAGCAGGAAGATACTGCAATCTGCCTTTTCACAGTCGTGAAGCCTCCCATCAACCTTGGACCTGCCGATGTGCCCGCCCTCGTGGAAACCAAGAAACAGGAACAACACAAAATTCTTGAAGCAATCACCCCGATCGCCATGCAGCAAAATGTCCCCATTTATGCCAAATTAAAGGCTGCAAGTCGGGTTGAACAGGGCATTTTCGCAGAACTCAGCCGCCACAAAGACATCAACCTGGTGATGTTGGGTTATCCGCAGGAACATGCAAAAGTTGAATTCCCCAACAACATCATCAAGGAAGTCATGATGATGGCAAATCGTAATGTTGCCGTCCTGCGCGACCGCGGACTTCCCAACCCCATACGGCGCATCCTCGTCCCTGTTGGCAGTGGTCCCAACGCGCGGCTGGCCTTGCAGTTGGCGCGTGATATCGTCCTGCCCAATGACGAGGGAGAAATTGTTGCCCTTAGACTGGTGCGCGGCGAAGCCGACGAAGAGCGGCTCGAGGACGAGGAGCTCCAGGTGCGTGAGATCCTCGAGCAGGAAGTGGCAGACATTGGAAATGTTTTTCAATTCAAAGTTCGTACTACGGATTCGATTGCCGATGCGATCCTGGCAGAGTGCCAGGAAGGTAATTATGATTTGATGATCATTGGTGCGGCCGAGGAAATCCTCGCTCCTGACCAGATCTTTGGCATACTGGATGATTACCTGATGGAAGTAGTGCCTTGCTCGATGATGGTTGTACGGCGCTACCAAACCGGCCGGGCTTTATGGATGCGTAAACAGATCAAACGCATCGAACAATGACCTGCCGGAGATCAAGCAAGGGCTGAAGGAAGAAAACACTCCATTTTTTATTGGGAGCAAGCCAAATCGTACGGTTTTGGGCCTTAGTCCATCCGCTACATGCCATACAACCGAGCTTTGGCGGTGGGAGTAAACCCCCACCGTATGGAGTAAATATTGCTTGCTTTGCTTCCAACATTATGACCCTCTCGTACGGATGAGCCTCTATCCATATTTTCCACCCATGGTGAAGGTCGTCAGATGATAAAAAGAACTATTTCCGCTAATTAAAACTTTAAGTAACTTTCGGCTATAATGATTTCGTTATGTAATTTCTCAAGGAGTAACCGCCCATGCCATCGATCTTACGAGCAAATAACCTGGTAAAAAAATTTGGAGACATTACAGCTGTGGACGACGTCTCCTTCGAGATCTATGAGGGTGAGATTTTCAGTTTGCTCGGTCCAAATGGCGCGGGTAAAACGACTACAATCTCAATGCTCTCAACGCTCCTCGCCCCCACCAGCGGCGACGCCATGATCAATGGTTTCTCGATCAAAAAACACAACATGCAAGTGCGCAATTACATCGGCATCGTCCCCCAGGAGATTGCCTTGTATGACGACCTGACCGCCCTCGAAAACCTGTACTACTGGGGTCGACTCTATAACCTGGGTGGTCGCGCCCTGGAGCTACGCGTCGCCGAGGTTTTGGAACAGATTGGCCTGACAGATCGTGCTAAAGACCGGATTAAAACCTATTCCGGGGGTATGAAGCGGCGTGTCAACATTGCTGCCGGACTTCTCCATAAGCCCAGACTGCTCTTCATGGATGAACCAACCGTTGGGATCGATCCTCAATCCAGGCGCATGATCCTGGATAAGGTGAAAGAACTTAACCAGCAGGGCATGGCAATCCTATATACCACCCATTACATGGAAGAAGCCCAGGAGTTATCAAACCGGGTCGGCATTATCGATCATGGCAAGCTCATCGCGGTCGGGACGCAGGAAGAACTGACAAAACAGGTTGGTGAGTACGATTCGATCCACATTCTTACAGATCCCATGGATGACCTATCCTCCATTGCCTCTAAATTGCAGGGGTTTGATGGGATCACCCGGGTCACGGTAGATGAAAGCGGGCTCAACCTGATCACCAGTGATGCAGGAACCAACCTCGCGCCGATCATCAATGAAATCAGTCGGGCTGGAGCACGGATCAAGTCGATCGAAATCATCGAACCAAACCTCGAAACCGTTTTTCTCCATTTGACCGGTCGCGCGTTAAGGGACTGAGATCATGCGAAAAATCTGGCAAATCGCGCACAAAGACCTGATTTTAATCGTCCGGGATCCCATGGCTTTGGTTTTTTACCTGTTGGCGCCCTTTTTATTAACCCTGGGTATGGCTGCCATCACCGGATCCTTCAGCTCAACAGATTCTGGTCTTTCAAACATTCCCATCGTAATCACCAATGCCGATCACGCCCAGCTTGGGGATAGCCTGGTGGAGGTTTTTCAGTCCGAAGAATTGGATTCATTAATGGAGCCAGTCCTGAAGGAGGATTTTGAGACCGCTCGCAAGCTGGTGGACGACCGCAAAGCAGTTGCCGCACTGCTTATCCCTGAGGGTTTCACTTCCAGCATCATCCCACAGACAGGCCAACCTGTTTCTGCCGATAACGTGCAATTGCAGCTTTATACCGACGGGGAATCAATCTATTCAATTGGCGTAATTCGAACAATTATCGAGACCTTCCTCAGCGAACTCGAATCCACACGCGCCAGCTATTCAGTCTCGCTGACCAAAATGCTTACAGAAGGGTTAATCCGTCCTGAAGAATTACCTGAGATGATCGAAGCTTTTTCAAGCGGCACTGAACCCACCAACGGAGAAGCCAACGCTTATAAAATAGTTAGCAACGATCAGACATTTGAAAGCGGAAGTGTTTCTTACCTGGCAATGATTGCGCCAGGCATGGCACTGATGTTTTTAATGTATAACGTGACTGCCGGCGGGGTATCCTTCTTGATTGAGCGCAGAGAATATACGTTGCAGCGAAATTTGGTCAGCCCGACAAGAAGTTATCAAATCATCATCGGCAAGTCCTTGGGGATTTTCCTGCGTGGTTTTGCCCAAGTTCTGATCCTGGTCCTCACTTCAGCCCTGCTCTTCAGACTTGATTGGGGCAACTGGCTTGGGGTATTGCTATTGATTGCTTTTTCCACTTATGGGGCTTTGGGTTGGGGGATGTTCCTCACCAGTTTTCTCAAAACTCCTGCTCAGGTTTCTTCTACTGGCAGCGCAATAAGTCTGCTCTTTGGTTTGGTGGGTGGTGGGTTCCTGCCTATGTCAGGTCTGCCGGGGTGGTTGAAAACTGCTGCCAGGATATCGCCAAACGCCTGGGGCAGCCAGGGCTTCACGATCCTGGCCGCCGGGGGAAGCCTGGGGGATTTGAAGGCGGTCCTTTTGGCGTTATTCCTCATGGGCACGCTATTACTGAGCACGGCGTCGATCTTCTTCCGCCGCAATGTAATCCAGGTTAATGGGTGATCATGGCAAAAATTCTCGCAATTATCAAGAAAGACATCAGGCTCTACTTTGCCTCACCAATCTCACTGGTTTTTTTCATTGTTTTACCTATCATGTTCACTGTTGTCCTCGCATTCACAACCGGAGGATTTGGTAGTGAAGAAATCGTCTTGAGTTACGTTGACCAGGCAAATACGCCTCTTTCTGCTAACCTTGTGCAGCTGGTAGAGGAAGGAGATGGGCTCAAAACGGAAGTTATCGACTTGGCAACTGCCCAGGCTCAATTCGCCGAAGGAAAACTGGATGCCTATCTTGTTATACCAGTAGATTTCAACACTGAAACCTTACTGAAGGGTAGCCTTTCAGTGCAGCTTTTCCAACAACCCAACCGCACTTCCAGCCAGACGATCTACCAGGCTCTCCGTTTAGCCCTGACCAAGCTGACCAGCTCTCAGGCAAAGTTGCGATCAGTTATGCAGGTGTATCAAACTCTTCACCCGGAAGCTAGCGCCGCCGAGCTTGAGAATCTGACCGACCAATTAAGCTCAGAAATCCAGCTTGAGATTGCCAATGCCCCCTCCAGATTGACTGAAAGCGTCAGTCAAAAAAGTGACGAGGTTATTTTTGACCCTGCAACAAGCTCCTCAGCGGGTCAATTGATCACTTGGGTGTTTATTTCGCTTGTTGGACTTTCTGGAGCAATGGCTTACGAACGTCAGCGAAGCACCCTCAAACGTTTTCTGACAACCCCGACCTCCCGTCTGACCTATTTTTCAGCAACCATTCTCGGACAGGTCTTGATTTCATTGGTACAGGTTTTTCTGCTGATGGTTTTCGGCGCATTAGTATTGAAAATACCCTGGCTAAACCGACCTTTGCCTACTTTCTTGCTGTTGCTGGCTTTTGCACTTGCCTCAGCTGGTCTGGGCGCTTTTCTTGGCAGCTTGGTTAAAACCGAAAGCCAGGCTTCGGGCATCAGCAGTTCTATCGGTATGATATTTGCGATGCTTTCAGGTGCTTGGTTCCCGATTGAACTTTTCCCTAAGGTCATGCAAAACACAGCCAAAATTTTTCCGACTTACTGGGGCATGCAAGGACTGAAAGATATCCTCATCAGCAACAAGCCGATGGCAGAGATCCTGCCGACTGTTGGTATCTTGCTGGGTTTTGCGATCCTGTTCCTTTCGCTGGGTTTGATCTTCTTCAAGACTGAATAGAGCTTGCTTTGAGGAGCAAGCCCTTTCGGTTGGGCCTTGGTCCATCCGCTTTTTAGGATCAAAAAACCTCTGCGGTGGGAGCAAGCCCCCACCGTACGGATGGGCTCGNNGCAGGGTATTAGTCCATCCGCATTGTTGTCATACATCCGAGCTTTGGCGGTGGGAGTGAACCCCAACCGTACGAATAGGCGTTAGTCCATCCGCATTGTTGGCATAATCGGTAAATTGCGATGGGAGTGAACCCCCACCGTACGGATGGGCTCGCGTGCCCGCGAAGCAGGGTATTAGTCCATCCGCTTTGTTGGCATAATCGGTAAGTTGCGGTGGGAGTGAACCCCCACCGTACGGAGCAAGTATTGCTCGCTTTAATTCCAGCATCATGACCCACCGTACGGATGGGCTCGCGTNNCCGCGAAGCAGGGTATTAGTCCATACGCTTTGTTGATCTTGGTCCATCCGCCAGGGACTGGTAGAATTAGCTCATTCAAGGAGAGAGTAATGAGCATCAAACACATCCAGGATATCCCCACCGAACCCGTCCCAAATGCAACCGGCGTAAGCAAAGCGGTCCTGATCTCTGCGGAGGAAGCTCCTAATTTTGCTATGCGCAAGTTCAGTATCCAGCCTGGCGGCAGCATGCCGCTGCATACCAATAAAGTCGAACATGAGCAATACGTCCTGCGGGGCAGAGCCCGCGTCCGCCTGGGTGAGGAGATATGCGAAGTAAGCGCGGGTGACATCGTCTTCATACCAGCTGACTTACCCCACTACTACGTCAATCTCTCCGATGAACCGTTTGAGTTTCTTTGCCTGGTGCCCAAGGGAGAGGATGTAACCACCCTCCTCTGATTGCTGTCCTTCTCAAGGAGTAGATAAAATGCCCCGCCCCACTTCCCCAATTGCTACCGATCACGTCATCCTGGCGCTGCTTGACGAAAAACCCATGCACGGCTATGAAATCCATCTGCGGATTTCGTCTATGCCTGGGATCAATAAGATTTGGAACCTCAAGCAGGGTCTGCTCTATGCAAAATTGGAAAAACTGAAGGAGGCCGGGCTGGTTGAGGATGCACCGGACCACCCCGAAGCTAATCCATCGCGCCACTACTTTAGGCTTACATCTGCCGGGAGGGAGGCACTCAACGTCTGGTTCGACTCGCCCGTCACCAGGGCTCGTGACATCCGCCAGGAGTTTTTAGCGAAGCTAATCGTCGCCCGCAAGTATTCGCTCGAACGCGCGCTCACCCTGCTGAGAGCCCAGCGTGAAGTCTGTCGACGCTGGTATACCAGCCTTGCTGAACAGACAGCTCCACAGGAAGAGTCGGAACTGGACGACTGGATTGTTCATTCCTACCGCCTGTTTCGCGATGAAGCCAGCCTGCGTTGGCTGGATGACCTGGAAGAATGGCTGATCAAGCTCGGCTGAAAGCAGTTCTTCCCGCAATCAAGAATGTCTCTCCCAAATACTTGACTGCATTGTCAGTGGTTCAGATTCGATACTCACCCTCAGAGTTCATCTTATCATTATGAGAGGTAAAGGATGAAAAGAAGCTCGCTTGTGCCAGGAGAACATTCCTTGCTGATTTCTCGCTTTCACCCAATCCGGGTATTTGTTGTAGAATGGAAGCTGACTCTTAAACGGAAAGCTGCTATCTTATGACTTCAACTGAAAACACACTAACACCGCAAACCCAGGGTAACGCCATCTTCGCGTGGATCATCCGCCTGGTTAAGGGCATCCTCGCCGGCATCGGCGCTATTACACCCGGCCTTTCCGGTGGAGTGCTTATGGTCGTATTTGGAATCTACGAGCCCCTTGTACGGTGGCTGGCGGATATCCGCAAGAAATTCATGCCCAACCTGCGCTATTTCCTTCCAGTCGGGATTGGTGGAATCATTGGCGTTGTCGCTTTTTCGGCTGTCATTGATTATGCCTTCGGCCATTTTGCTGCTCAATTCACCTGGCTCTTTATCGGCTTTATTACGGGCACTCTCCCCTCTCTGTTAAGAACTGCGGGCGAACAGGGTCGTAAAAACTGGCACTGGCTGCTGCTTGCCCTGTTTGCAGTGGGGATCTACCTCTTCATGACCTGGATGAAAACCATCGGCTCTGTCACCATGCAGCCTAGTTTCTGGGGCTGGGTGCTCAGCGGCGCGCTCACCGGGCTTGGATTGGTTGTGCCAGGTATGAGCCCTTCGAACTTCCTGCTTTACCTCGGCCTCTACCAGCCAATGGCTAACGGCATCAAGAACCTCGACCTGGGAGTGATCCTTCCACTCATCCTCGGGGTGGTGTTGGTGATTTTCATTTTTGCACGGTTGGTTAGTTGGCTCTTCCGCAATCACCATGCCCTGATGTACCACATCATTATTGGCATTGTGATTGGCTCAACCGCTGCCATTATTCCTTCTGGTGTAAACCAGATTGGCGTCATCCTGGCATGCGCTTTGCTCTTTTTGGTGGGTGGTGCTGCATCTTACGGATTGGCAAAACTGGACGAAAAGCACCCGCACGAGTCATTGTTTTAGGCTCACAAAAACAACGGGAGAATATCCATTCTTCCCATTAAAATTTTACCGATCAGCCTGACTGTCAAAAGATCAGGCATTTTCTGCTGGTAAACCGCAATCAAAGGATTCTGTCAGTCCTTTGCCAAAACGAAAGATGTGTTCCACCTGTGCCTTACCATCAGTATGCTGACACGCGATCGCCAGGTTATCGAGGTAAAAGCGCCAATTCAGGTTCTTAGATTGGAGGTATGCGGTCACGTCATCCAGCATTTCCCAGGTAAGGTCTTCCATCGCCAGGGTGATATGCGGATGCCAGCTCTCGGGCGAGTAGAGAGGTGAAGCTTCAAGGGTGAGGGGGAGCAACTGGCTCCAAATCAACGAATGGATTTTCTTCAACCTCGGTGATTTGTGGACTTCAATGAAAAGGACGGGTGACTCTCCGGCGAAGTGATTCAGGCCTTGGGTTCTGATTTCGAAGGGCTCCAACCGCTGGGTGAACTCATGCAACAGGGTGATGACATCCTCCTCCCGGTAACCCTCGCCCAACTGCCAGGTAAAGTGCGGGATTGGGGTAATGCGGATATATTTCAGCCCAAAGTGCTCTTGGAGAGTATCCCAGATCTGCTTGATCCTGGTAGTGTATGGCTCTGGTATTAATGAAATAACCGCCTGCATAAGTTCTCCGAGGTTTTATTTTATCATTGTAGATGATAAGTTCTTTGACGAATATACAACGCGAATATGCAGGTGGTCCGGGTGTTATAATGCCCGAAAATACTCAAAGACTCAGGAGATTGGGATATGCTGAAAATCAAAACTAACTATGGTCCGGAACAATCCATCCTCGAAACTGACCGTGCCACCCTCCGGATTGGCTCGAAAGCTGGTGAGTTTGCTGCTTACGACCTTATGCTCGGCGCGTTAAGTGCTTGTTTTCACTCCACGCTGCACGACATCCTTGAAAAAAGAAAAGTGGAAATTCCAACCATAGAGATCATCGTTACTGGTGAAAAGCGCACAGAAGTGCCGACAACCCTCGAATGGGTAAACCTGGAAATTACGGTCACAGGCGACGCGGACGAAAAACAATTCCTGCGTTCTGTGGACCTGGCTGCCAAATATTGCTCAGTTCACGAAACCATCAGCAAGGTGGCAAGAATGAGCCATGAAGTAAAATTTATTCACTAGTCCTGTTACCCGAGATCTATTACAAAGAGACTTTTCCTAACTCCGCGTAAGCCTCAATAATTTTTTTTCCAGCGCATGGGTTACTAAATCTGACTGGAAACTTGGATGTACCATAAGAAATGAAAATGATCTCCCACTATTTCTTTCCTGACTTCACTTACCCTCTTTAAACAAAACACGATGGCTGCAGCGCAACCACCGTGTGAGAGGTAAAGGTAGACAAAGACCAGACGAGCAGAGGAGCTGCTCGACGGGAAGGGCTAAGTTTTAAGGGTTCTTTTACGTCTGTCCCACAACGACGCAAAACAACCATTCTGCAGAAATCAGACTAAATCTTGATTTCGATATCTACGCCGGCGGGGAGGCTGAGGCGCATCAGCATATCAATGGTCTTTGAATCGGGTTCCAGCACGTCGATCAGACGGTTGTGGGTACGAATTTCAAAGTGTTCCTGAGAGTCCTTGTCAATGAAGGTTGAGCGGCGCACTGTGAATTTTTCAATGCGGGTGGGCAGAGGTACAGGCCCTACCACCTTGGCACCGGACCGCTCTGCGGTCTCGACAATGCGCTTGGCGGATTGGTCGAGGATGCGATGATCATATGCTTTCAAACGAATTCTAATTTTTTGCTTTGCCATTTTCTACCTGTTTCTATTTTTTTCATTCAGGAGCACAAACCCCTGGAAATGTCACATTAATCTTAGCCGTTTATCCGGCCAAGTATTTTCTTCATGTAGGCGTCCGAGACCTGGGAGTAGTGTTTGAATTCCATGGTAAACACTCCCCTTCCTTGCGTGGCGGAGCGCAGCTCAGTCGCGTAGCCAAACATCTCGGACAAAGGTACTTCGGCGTGGATGGCTTTGGCATTGCCAAAACGGTCTTCCATGCCAAGGATATTGCCCACACGGGCGTTGACCTGGCCAATAATATCACCGGTATACTCTTCGGGAACCGTGATTTCGACTTTCATGATCGGTTCCAAGATGACTGGTCCGGCTTTTTCAGTCGCTTCACGCACTGCCAGTAAGGCCGTCGTGCGGAAGGCCATCTCGCTCGAATCCACCTCGTGATACGAGCCATCGACCAATGCAACCTTGAAATCCGTCATCGGGAAGCCAGCCAGCGGACCACTTTCAGCAGCTTCAAGGACACCCTTCTCTATCGCCGGAATATATTCCTTCGGAATAGACCCACCGCGAATCTTGTTCTCAAAGATAACTCCGGAGCCATTCTCGAGGGGTTCGAGGTCGATTACCACGTGACCGAACTGACCGTGACCACCTGTCTGCTTGCTGTAGCGATAGCTGAAGTTGCTGATGGGCTTGGTGATTGCTTCACGATAAGCGACGCGGGGCTTGCCGACGTTCGCCTGCACCTTAAATTCGCGCAGGAGGCGGGTGACCAGTACATCCAGATGAAGCTCGCCCATACCGGAGATAACGGTTTGACCGGTAGCTTCGTCCTGGCGGATCTGGAAGGTAGGATCTTCCTCTGCCAGCTTGATCAGTGAGTCAGACATCTTTTCCTGGTCGGCTTTGGTCTTGGGTTCGATCGCAATCGAAATCACCGGATTGGGGAAGCTGATGGTTTCCAACAACACCGGATTGGTGGGGTCACACAGCGTGTCGCCAGTGAAGCTGAATTTCAAACCCAGAATCGCGCCAATATCACCCGCACTCAGTTCTTCTATATCCTCACGGCGGTCGGCGTACATGCGCAGCAGACGCCCAACGCGTTCTTTCTTATCCTTCGAGGCATTGTAGACGCTACTGTTTTGTTTGATTTTGCCCGAATAAACCCGGATGTATGCCAACCGCCCCATGTAGGGATCGGTTACGATCTTAAAGACCAGCGCTGAAAGCGGTTCGGAGGGATCCGCATGTCGCAGAACCTCACTGCCGTCGCGAACAAGCTTGGCATTGACCGGAGGGATATCCAGTGGAGAAGGTAAATAGTCAATTACCGCGTCCAGCACGGCCTGCACGCCCTTGTTGCGCAAACTGCTGCCACAAAAGACCGGTGTGGCTTTGTTGGCAAGCACTGCCGCTCGCAGAGCACTTTTCAGTTCTGGTAGAGAGATAGTCTCGCCTTCAAGGAACTTGAGGGTGAGGTCATCATCTGTTTCAGCGATGCGTTCAACAAGAATAGCGCGCTTTTTCGCTGCCAGCTTGCGCATTTCTTCCGGAATTTCAGTGACGGTTGGCTCAACACCAAGCTCATCAGAGAATGTCACAGCGTTTTCCTCGAGCAGATTCACAAAACCGATAAAACCTGATTCTTCACCAATCGGGATCTGCATTTCCAACGCGTTGGCACCCAGACGCTCGCGGATACTTTGAACAGTGCGTTCGTAGGAAGCTCCGGTGCGATCCATTTTGTTGGCAAAACAGATGCGCGGGACTCGGTACTTATCAGCCTGGCGCCAGACAGTTTCACTTTGCGGCTCCACACCCTGGACCGAGTCAAACACGACCACGCCCCCATCCAGCACGCGCAGGGAGCGCTGCACTTCTGCTGTGAAATCGATGTGACCGGGGGTATCGATCAGGTTGATGCGATACCCTTTCCACTCCGCTGTTACAGCGGCGGAAACGATGGTGATACCACGTTCGCGTTCCTCGGGCATCCAGTCAGTGACGGTAGTGCCGTCATCAACATTCCCAAGGCGATAAGTTTTACCGGCATAAAACAAAATCCGCTCGGTAGTAGTTGTTTTACCAGCGTCAATATGGGCTATTATACCGATATTGCGGTATCGTTCGAGCGGAGTTTCGGTCATAGTTGAACCAATAGTTAGTTAAGGTGCAAATTCTGCTTACATGCGGAAGTGAGAGAAAGCACGGTTGGCTTCTGCCATCTTGTGTGCTTCTTCTTTGCGGCGGATTGATGCGCCCTGATTTTCAGCAGCATCCATCAATTCACCAGCTAACTTCTCAGAGTAAGATTTGCCTGAGCGTGCCCTGGAGGCAGCGATGATCCATCGCATAGCCAGGGTCAGACGGCGTTCCGGGGCGACTTCCATCGGCACCTGGTACGTTGCGCCACCGACACGGCGTGGGCGAACTTCCATCATCGGGCTGGCGTTCTTGAGCGCCTGCTCGAAAACTTCGATACCATCTTTACCGGTTTTCTGGCTGATCTGATCAATGGCATCATAGACCAGGCTGGTCACAGTGCTCTTCTTACCATTGAGCATGATGCGGTTGATCATCATCTGGATGTGCACATTGTTGAAACGTACATCCGGCGTGATTTCTCGCTTTTCGGGTTTTATTCTTCTTGACATAATTGCTCCTCAATAAATCCAGACCTGCCTGATCGACCAACCTTGTTGGCGTCAAACGAACAGCCCAGTATGCAAATGATTACTTCTGTGCGCGTTTTGCGCCATATTTTGAACGGGCGCGCTTGCGATCCGCGACACCTGTCGTGTCGAGGGTGCCGCGCACGATGTGATAACGCACACCGGGTAAGTCTTTCACTCTGCCGCCACGCACGAGCACCACGCTGTGCTCCTGGAGTTGATGACCTTCACCGGGGATGTATGCGGTCACTTCCAACCCATTGGAAAGACGCACACGGGCGATTTTCCGTAAAGCGGAATTCGGCTTCTTTGGGGTCATCGTGCGGACGATGGTGCAAACACCACGCTTCTGAGGTGCCCCTTTCGGTTGGCGGGTACGGCGTTGTTTCTCAGAATTGAGTGTATATTGCAAAGCAGGTGACTTGCTTTTGCGGCTTTTGGTCTGGCGACCATTTCGAACCAGTTGATTAATTGTTGGCACTTCTTTGCCTCCGTGCTCCTAATTACTCTATCTTCTCATCAATCAAGGCCATCCCATTTTCTCGATGGCCTTGCGTTTTCAACCTAATGCCAGGCGGGTTAACATAAACCCTGCCTTGCAGGGCGAGGCATGATTCTATCATGCCTCGATCGATTACGTCAAGCAACTTCTTTCAATGACTTGAAGAAATCGCTGCCTTGATCCAACAGTCCGGTGGGCACGCGCGCGCTATGCGCACGTTCGTCGTCCTTACCAAACCGCATCACTTCTCCGTCATCCATGATTGCTTCCACTGCCAGGCTCAGGGATTGAAGTTCCTTCACCAGCACTTTGAAAGCAGCCGGGATGCCCGGAGCCTCAATGGGAGCACCCTTAACGATCGCTTCGTAAGTCGCAGTACGACCTGCCACATCATCCGATTTGATCGTCAACATCTCCTGCAGGGTATGCGCTGCGCCATAGGCTTCAAGCGCCCACACTTCCATCTCACCAAAACGCTGACCACCAAACTGAGCCTTACCACCCAGAGGTTGCTGGGTAACCAGGCTGTAGGGTCCTGTTGAACGAGCATGGACTTTATCCTCAACCAGGTGGTGCAGCTTGAGCATGGTCATAATGCCAATGGTGACTGGCTGATCATAGAATTCACCAGTTCGACCATCACGGACCAACTGCTTGCCAATGGTGGGCATTGGATTGCCCGTCTCGAGCATGAGCTGCTTTGCCTGTTGTTCAATAGCCGCACGGTCGAGCTCGGCAGAGATCGGTTGACCTAGTTTTTTACTCCAGAGCAACAAACAGACCTTCACGGCGTTATCATCCTGGGCAGCCCGATTCTCTATAGAGATATTATCCTCAGGGAAAGCTGTGATGCTGGCAGGATCGAATCCTTCGCTCTTAAGCCATTCATTCAATGCTGCCCGGCGAGCCAAAATCTCGTTTTCTTTCAGGGCAAATATGTCCTGACCCTGATCCCTAAGCGTTTGTTCCAGGTAAAGTAAACGTACTTCCTGGTCATCCACGATCATTTCGGGATCATGATCAACCGTACTCAGCCATTCCCAGCCTTTTTCGCCGATAACGCGCCAGGCTTCATCGATCATCCAGGCTCTTGCTAATTCAGCTTCAATTTCCGCTTCGGTGGCACCATCAAACACAGGGGTAATTGCCCTGAATCCCAGGCTACGTGCTGCCCAGCCAAGCTCAGCTTCGAGCACCTGGCCGATATTCATACGACCAGGAATGCCAAGGGGATTGAGGATAATATCCACAGGAGTTCCATCTTCCAGGAAGGGCATATCTTCAACCGGCAGCACCATTGAGACGCAGCCTTTGTTACCATGCCGCCCAGCCATTTTGTCACCAGCGGTGATCTTGCGGCGCTGTGCCACAGAAACCCGTACCATTTTATCCACGCCAGCCGAAAGGTCGCTGTTTTCTTCGCGGGTAAAGACTTTCACGTCCACCACAATTCCGCGTTCGCCGTGGGGCATTCGCAGAGAAGTGTCCTTGACATCTCGTGATTTCTCACCGAAGATGGCGCGCAAAAGGCGCTCTTCAGGAGTCAGTTCTTTTTCACCTTTAGGGGTGATTTTGCCGACCAGGATATCGTTTGGACCAACTTCAGCACCGATACGAATGATGCCGGACTCGTCCAGGTCGCGGATGGTGTCATCGCCGACGTTAGGGATTTCTCGCGTGATCTCTTCGGGACCGAGCTTGGTATCGCGTGCTTCCACTTCATACTTTTCGATGTGGATGCTGGTATAGCGATCTTCCTCAACCAGGCGCTCTGAAATCAGGATGGCGTCTTCAAAGTTGAAGCCTTCCCATGGGAGCAGCGCGACTGTCACATTTTGGCCTAATGCCAGTTTTCCATCTTCCGTGGAGGAGGAATCGACAATCACGTCGCCCTTGTGGATCAATTGCCCTTGCGAAACAGCAGGTCGCTGATCAATACAAGTTGACTGGTTGGAACGCTGGTACTTGCGAAGTTTGTAAAGCTTTAGATCGCCCGTGGTCTGCTTGACTACCAGGCTATCACCGGTCACAGATAATACTTCGCCATCTTCCTCGGCGATGATAACCTGCCCGGAATCCGCCACAGCAGCTTCTTCCATGCCGGTTGAGACAATCGGCACTTCCGGTCGCAGCAAAGGCACAGCTTGAGTCTGCATGTTGGAGCCCATCAAGGCGCGACCTGCATCATCATGCTCCAGGAAAGGAATCAAAGCAGCGGAAATACCCACAACCTGGTTGGGAGCAACGTCCATAAAGTCGATATATTCGTAGTCGTATATAGCAAATTGGTTGTAGAAACGGCAAGAATTACGACGAATAAATTCGTTGTATTCATTCACAGGGGCATTGGCCTGGGCGATGACATATTTATCTTCAGCATCAGCTGAAAGATAAACGTATTCATCGGTAACATAAGGCCGCACCAGCACATTCTCAATACCAAGCTTGCTGATTTTCTTCGCCATTTCTTTGGTAACACGCGTCTCAGCTTGATAAATGACTTCACCGGTGTTCGGATCCACGATATTCTGGCGCAGGAGGTGATCCACTAATTTAGGATCGTCTCCCTTCATCGAACGGTATACGCGTCGATAAGGAGTCTCGATGAAGCCATACTTATTGACGGAAGCATACGCGGCAAGACGACCGATCAGGCCAATGTTCGGACCTTCCGGGGTCTCAATCGGGCAGATTCGACCGTAATGCGAGAAGTGAACGTCACGCACATCAAAGCCGGCACGCTCGCGGCGTAAGCCACCAGGACCAAGGGCAGAGACTGTGCGCTTGTGGCGGAGTTCTGAAAGCGGGTTTGTTTCTTCCATGAACTGCGAAAGTTGGCTGGAGCCAAAGAATTCGCGCAGAGATGCCACCAGCGGGCGGATGTTCACCAGGCTGACAGGTGAAAGCGAGGTGTTCTGATCGCGGATGGACATGCGCTCTTTGATAACGCGTTCCATGCGCCGCAAACCAACCCGTAATTTGTTTTGGATCAGTTCACCAACTGTCTTCAAACGGCGATTCCCAAGATGATCAATATCATCCGCAGGGCGCACGCCATTGTTGATCTCGATCATGTGACGGATCAGGCGCACGATGTCATACTTGGTAATAGTCCGATGTGTGATTGGAACAATATCTTCAAGGTCAAGCTTCTGGTTCAGTTTATAGCGACCAACCTCTTCGAGGTCGTAATGCCGTGAATCAAAGATCTGTTCGGTCACATAATTCTTTGCGTTTTCAAGCGTCGGGGGTTCGCCCGGTCGCAGTTTCTTGTAGAACTCGATCAATGCAGCTTCAGCAACGGAGAGGTTGCTGCTCGGATCATACTCTGGTTCCTGATCGAAGGAACCCTGGATGTAGGGGTGATCTTGGTTGTTGTCCACATCGGCAAACAAACCAAGGATCTCTTCATCCGTGCCCTCTTTGATCAAGGATTCATCCATGCCGTCGTCCAAAATTGCCAAAGCACGCAAAAAGACCGTGATAGGCACTGTGCGCTTGCGGTTGAATTTCAAAATGATGAAGTCGTTCTTACGGGTTTCGAGTTCCATCCAAGCTCCCCGGTCCGGGATCAGCTTGGCTGTTGACATCATACGCCCCGTGGTGCGATCCAACTCCGCTTCAAAATACACGCCAGGCGACCGAATCAATTGCGAAACAACGACGCGTTCGGTTCCATTAATAATGAAAGTACCCTTCGGGGTCATCTCAGGGAAATCGCCCAGGAAGAGTTCCTGCTTCTGCTTTTCGCCCAATTCATTGCCATCCAGCAAAACCGAAATGTACAACGGGCAAGCATAAGTCAGATCACGTTCAAGACATTCCTCCACTGTGTTCTTGGGAGGCTCAAACCAATACTTGAGATCAAATTGCTTGGCAAGTGGGGTGTCACTGGGGAAGTGCAGCCGCAATTCATTGCCGTAAGAAGTGATGGGAGAGATTTCATTGAACAAACTTCCAAGACCTTCGTTTTTGAGGCGTTGGAAAGAATCAAGCTGGACCTGGATAAGTTGGGGTAATTCCAATCCTACAGGGATCCTGGCATAGTTTTTTGGTGGCATCAGGTCAGTCATCAATATCTCCTAACATGATAAAAGCGTGGGGCAATACGCATTCCACGCGTCAATTCAGGCATTAAGCGCAACTCATTAGTATATAACAAAACGATATATGAGTCAATAGTCTTTTAGTTTTTATCTATTCAGCCGTAAAATGAGTATTATAGCACTCATCTTCAGTCCCCGCAAGTAATTTTCCGCTTTTTTGTCCGCTTTTTTGGGTCCGCTTTTTTGTGATCCATTAAGCCTGTCGTAGATAACTGTGTCGCTCAAGAACCACTTTCCTTTTCGTTCATGTCGAGCAGCATGCGGAACAGGTAGCGATCACTCCGATAACGCGACTCTACAAATTCAATGACGTTATTATCTACGTCAAACGTCTGCCGGGTGATGATTGCTGTGCAGCGCGGGCAGTTCCCCCCCAGCAAGTCGCGCTCTGCTTTTTCAAGCGTGCCGACCTCGATCGTCTGCATAGCATATTTGAGTTGAATTCCACATTTTTCTGTAAGCAACTGGTAAAGAGAGGCATTATCCACCAGGTGGTCAGCGATCTGTTTGCCAATCCATTCCGGCAAAAAGCAGACTTCGATTGCCATCGGTGAATCATCTGCCATCCGCAGTCGTTTCAACATGAAAACTGGCTCTTCACGAGGTAGCTGCAACTTACTTCTGAGGAAAGGCGTGCATGGAACAAATTCCTTTGCCAGAATTTTCGAGCCGGGGGTCATATTGCGCTGAAGCATGTCTTGTGTGAAACTGGTCAGACGGGAAGCGTTTTGGTTGACCTTATTCTTGCTTACAAAAGCCCCTTTACCCTGCAAGCGGTAGATGAGCCCTTCCTCTTCCAACCTGGCAAGAGCTCCGCGGATAACTACCCGGCTGACATGAAATCGCTCACCCAGTTCCCGTTCGGAGGGCAAGCAATCGCCGTGCTGAGTCTCCGGTCGGTTAATGTCTGAGAGTAAAGCTTCCAGGACGTATGATGTTTTTGTGATTCTCGGCACTACTTACTCCCTTCTCGCCATCTGTGGACCATTCATCTTTCAAAATTATACCTTTTAATGCCTTTCGCAAGTGCCTTGAAATTACTTATTTTTCCGTTTTAATGAAAAAACATAATTTTCTAAAGTTGTAATTTTTGAGATTTTTGAGATTTCCAAGTATTGCATTGTTGCTGTTTGTTGATATAATATTTTGTGTAACCAAAACATCAATTTCTGAAGGTTATGGTACACAAAATATTATGTCACTCAGTAAACAAGAAACCGAATTTCTAACTACGTTTTCCGCATCTGGAAAAAGGGTTTTCACTTACCAACAGGCTACTGATTATTGGCAGTCAAAGGTGGCCGCAACAAACGTTCTCGGCCGTCTTGTTCGAAAAGGATGGCTCCAGCGCTTGGAACGTGGATTGTACATGATCATTCCGCTGGAAGCTGGACCCGAAAGATTCTGGTCGGAGAATGCATTGGTATTGGCTTCCAATTTGGTCTCGCCGGGGGCTGTTGCCTATTGGTCAGCTCTTCGTTTTTGGAATATGACTGAGCAAATCCCGCGTGTTCAATTTATCCAGACAACGAAAAGGAAGAGATCCCTTACGATTCAGGGAGTCGAATTCCAATTTATCCACGTAGCGGAACGTTATTTTTTTGGAATCAGTACCCGGAAAATTGAAGATATCCCAATCATAGTGACAGATCGCGAAAAAACCATCATCGATGCAGCAAGCCGGCCAGAGTTAAGTGGGGGGATCATTCAATTAGCACAAGCGATGAAGTCTTCGGTAAATTCCGTTGATTGGGAAAAACTCGACCATTACTTGGTCCAATGGGGGGGAGGCGTGGTGGCTAAGCGACTGGGTTATTTAGTTGAAACACTTTCTTTGTCAATCCCAGCTAGAGTTTCGACGATAAACCACTGGCAATCCATGATCTCTAAAGGTATTAGCCTATTAGAACCCGGCTCAGGACAATCAGGTCCAGTTGTTACTCGTTGGCAACTCCAAATAAATGTTCCTCTAGAATCCCAAGAACAATAATTGGTGTAATAAATGATAAGTGAAGCTGAAGTTCGCCGTATCGCAGCTGCAACAAAAGTTGATCCGATGGTGATCGACCTGGATTATAGTCTTGGATGGTTTTTGCTTGGTATGCGAATAACGAGTACTTCATTGGGAGGTCTGATATTCAAAGGGGGTACGTGTTTGCGAAAGTGCTACTTTCCTGATTACCGGTTTTCAGAGGATCTCGATTTTACTGCTACGAAGCATCTATCACCTACCGATATTGAAGATTGGATCACGAAAAGTGTTGATTGGATTAGCGATTATGATGGTCCCGATTTTCGAGTCCAGCCGATCCACTTTGAAGTAGTAGATGATGAATACGAAAGTGAATCTTATCAGGCTCGAATCTATTATCGTGGCCCTCTGCGTTGGGGCGGATCACCGAGAACTGTCAAATTGGATGTGACAAGAGCGGAAAAAATTCTGCTCCCAATAAATGAAAAACAAATCATACACCACTATTCAGATCAAGGAAGTTTTAATGGTATTGCTCTACCGTGTTATTGCCTGGAAGAAGTAATAGCTGAAAAAATCCGAGCAGTTGGAGGCCAGCGAAGGTTTGCAGTTTCAAGAGACCTTTATGATATCTACAACCTTGTTTCAGTTGGTATTAATATCAATGAGGTTAAGCAAATCTTACCTGAGAAGTTTGAGATAAGGGGATTAAGTCTGGAGGGGATTGATATAAAAAACATAGAACAAAGGCGTTCTGAATTTGAGAGAGACTGGGAGCGTCGACTTAATTATTTGGTAATAAGCAAAGGTCTAGACTTTGAGAAAGCCTGGCAGTGCATTTTACAACTCCTGGATGAAATCGTAAGTAGTCCATAATTTTATCTATATCTGATGTTACCGTTCAGCATGTCGAGTATTATGATTAAATATGCGCCAAAATAATCAGGGGTAGCATAGTAGTCAGTGTAACGAGTGTCTTCAGATCCAAGTGAATAAAAATTTACAAATTTTTTGTCAATAAATGGTATTTCAGCCTTGACAAAATGGTATTTCAGCCTTCATCGTGGTAAGATTACCAATAGAAATCACGGGGAGCCGCAAGGCTGAGAGGGACGCACAGTCCGACCCGAATGACCTGATCCGGATAATGCCGGCGGAGGGATGTGCAGCCAGACCAAAAAAACACCCTCCCGGCGGAAGGTGTTTTTTGATGCAAACTGAGAAACGCGCGGTACTCTTCGCAAATGGTCGAGCCAAACCCGGCTTTGAGGTAAGCTTGCTGCCTGGCGATTTCCTGGTAGCCGTGGATGGCGGTCTCCATCATCTGAAGCGCCTGGAGCTCAAGCCCGACCTGCTGATTGGCGATCTGGACTCAGTGGACGCCAGTGACCTGGCGGAGATCATTGATGCCGGCATCGAAGTTCAGCGCTTCCCGCCCGCCAAGAACCAGACCGACCTTGAACTGGCACTTGAGTACGTCCTTAAAAACGACTATACGCAAATCGTGATCGCCTATCCTTTCGGCGACCGATTGGATCACACCCTGGGCAGTCTTAGCCTGCTCTCCCGCCTGGACCTGGCAGGTAAAACGCTCTCACTCGATGACGGCTTGGTGGAAGCACGCCTTCTCGATGGAAGCGCCAGCCTGACCACCCAACCTGGCGACTTGATATCCCTCATCGCATGGGGTATGCCCGTCGAAGGGATTATCACCAAAGGGCTGCAATACTCTCTCAACAACGAATCCCTTGTTCCCTGGCAAACCCGCGGAATCAGCAATATTGCTCTGGCTCATTCAATTGAAATTGATTTTCGATCGGGTCGCTTGTTGATTATTAGAACAAAATCTCATTCAGGAGGATGATGCGATGTCCAGAAAAATACTCGTTTTTACTCTCTTTGTTTCGCTCCTTTTGACAGCCTGCACGACAACCGCTTCTCCTACCAAAGTGCCTGGCGAACTCACGACACTGACTGTCATGACGCATGACTCGTTTTCGGTGAGCCAGCAAGTGCTCTCAGCTTTCGAAACTTCCAATAACATCAAAGTCAATTTTTTTAAGGGCGGCGATACCGGTGCCACGCTCAACCGCCTGATCCTTGAATCGCTTTCGGGCAGAACCCCAAGCGCGGATGTGTTTTTTGGATTGGACAACACCTTTCTCTCCCGCGCTCTCGAGCAGGACCTGCTCGAACCATACAACGCGCCGCAGCTGGCAAAGATCCCGGCTGAATTCAAGCTCGACCCCGAAAACCGCGCGTTGCCTGTCGACTATGGCGACGTCTGCATTAATTACGACAAAGCCTGGTTCAAGCAAAATGATCTACCCATCCCCACCTCGCTGGCTGATTTGACGGATCCTCAGTACGCCAACCTCCTGGTGGTCGAGAATCCTGCCACTTCCTCCCCCGGGCTGGCTTTCATGCTCGCGACGATCGCCGAATTCGGCGAGGATGGTTGGCTGGAATGGTGGCAGGCAATGAAAACCAATGGAGTCCAAATAACCTCTGATTGGGAAACGGCTTACTACACCTATTTCTCCGGTTCTTCCGGCAGAGGCGCTCAACCAATGGTCGTTTCATACGCTTCCAGTCCCGCTGCTGAGTTCATCTACGCAGAGACAGAACTGAGCGAATCGCCGACCGCCTCGCTGACCGGAGCAGGCATGTGCTGGCGCCAGATCGAATTTGCCGGCATCCTCAAAGGCACCAAAAACCGGGCTGCTGCAGAAAAGTTCATCGACTTTCTCCTCAGCCAGCCGTTTCAGGAGGACGTCCCCATGCAGATGTTCGTGTTCCCGGTTCTGCCCGAAGCAGTCATTCCGGAGGCTTTTCAAAAGACCGTCGAGTCGCCCGAGCAACCTGCCAGCCTGGCGCCTGAGTTGATAGCGTCTAAAAGAGATGCCTGGATCAACGCCTGGACCAATCTCATGCTGAACTGAGCCCGGCAATATGACCAAACGCCCCGCCCTGCTGACTCTTGCCCTTTGGCTGATACCGTTGGCGTTCCTTGCCTACTTTTTTTATCAGCCACTGATTGCTATTTTCAGGGTGGTATTTTCGGAGCGTTTCAGCCAGGGCTGGGAATTTTTTGAGTGGTCGCAAGTTAGCAGACCACTCAGCTTTACTTTTTTTCAGGCGACTCTTTCCACCCTTCTGACGCTATTGGTGGGTTTACCAGCCGCCTGGCTCTTTGCCAAGTTCGATTTTCCCGGTCGGAAAGGGCTGCGGTCCATCAGCCTGTTACCTTTTATCCTCCCCACAGTAGTGGTGGCGGCAGCCTTCAACACGCTGATAGGACCCCAAGGGTGGATCAACCAGGCGTTGATGGCTCTATTCAACCTGAACGCACCTCCTTTAAAGTTGCTCAACAGCCTGCCAGCCATCCTGATGGCACATGTCTTTTACAACACATCGATCATCATCCGGATTGTCAGCTCTTCCTGGAGCCGCCTCAATCCGCGCCTTGAGCACGCCGCTCGCCTGCTCGGCGCGACCCCCTGGCAGGCATTCACCAAGGTTACCTTGCCTTTGCTCGCGCCCTCCCTGCTGAGCGCCTCCCTGCTGGTTTTCTTGTTTGACTTCACCAGTTTTGGCGTGGTGTTGATGCTTGGAGGCCCGCAGTTCAGCACTATTGAAGTGGAAATTTACAACCAGGCGATGAACCGTTTCAACCTGCCGGTGGCGGGATTGCTCTCGGTGATCCAGCTTGGCATCACCTTGCTCGTTACGCTGCTGCAGAACCGGGTCAACACCCCCCGTTACGGCAAGGCGGCACTCAATCCGGAAAAAAGCGCCCTCAGCCGTCCTGCCAAGAGATGGCAGAAGATCTTCGTGTTTTTCATGGTGATCTGCCTCATTTTGTTGTTTGCGGTGCCTGTCGTCAGTTTGATCACCCGCTCGTTTGTAACGCTTGAGGCTGATCGGGGTCAGCGAGGGGAGGTTGAAGTTGGTTTGACTCTGCGCTACTATCGCGAACTTTTCCAGAATCGCAGTAGATCCATCTTTTACGTGCCCCCAATCGAGGCAATTCGCAATTCCCTCCTCTACTCTGGGGTGGCAATCCTGATTGCCGGTCTGCTCGGTTTGCTCACCGCTTATGCCTTGGCGCAGCGAGCCCGCTTCAACAAGCTCCTGGAACCCCTTTTCATGCTTCCCCTCGGCGCCAGCGCGGTTACCCTTGGGCTTGGGTTTCTCCTCATCTTCAACCGCCCCCCTTGGGCAAACAGCCGCTTTCCGCTAATGATCCCCATTGCGCACTCGCTGATCGCCCTACCGTTCGTGGTGCGCACGATCCTGCCCGCCATCCGCAGCATCCCGGAATCGCTTCGTGAAGCTTCCCGCACACTCGGCGCCAACCCCTTGCAGGTGCTGCTCAAAGTGGACTTGCCCATCGTACTTCGCAGCCTACTGGTAAGTTTGGTTTTCGCCTTTACCATTTCGCTCGGGGAGTTTGGAGCAACCAGCTTCCTCAGTAACCCACACGCCCCCACCATTCCCGTGGCAATCTACCGTTACATTTCACAACCGGGTGCGTTAAACTATGGCCAAGCACTGGCAATGTCCAGCCTGTTGCTGCTGGTTTGCGGACTGGGCAGCATATTAATTGAAAAGATCCGCCTCCCCGGAGAGGAGTTGTTTTGATGCTCGAGGTACAAAACCTGACAAAGGATTACGAAAACAAACCGCTGCTTAAGGGTGTCAGTTTTGAGGTGGGCAAAGGCGAGCTGGTCTGCCTGCTGGGTTCTTCCGGCTCTGGCAAGAGCACTATTCTACGCATCATTGCCGGGCTTGAAGAGCCAAAATCTGGCACTGTGCTGTGGGAAGGGCGGGACTTGCGTGACGTCCCAACCCACAAACGAGGTTTTGGCTTGATGTTCCAGGATTACGCCCTCTTCCCCCACAAAACCGTTGCGCAGAATATCGCCTTTGGCTTGCAGATGCAGGGATTGAAGGAAGAAGAAATCTCACGGCGCGTGAAAGAAAGCTTGGAGAGTATCCGCATGCAGAGCTTCGCAGATCGCCCCGTCACCGAACTCTCCGGCGGCGAGCAGCAGCGGGTTGCACTGGCGCGCGCGCTTGCCCCTTCGCCCAACCTGCTCATGCTGGATGAACCGCTCGGAGCGCTGGACCATACCCTGCGGACACAGCTCATTCAGGAACTGCGCGCCATCCTGCATCAGAGCCAAATCCCCGTTATCTACGTGACCCACGACCGCGAAGAAGCCTTTGGTCTGGCTGATCGCCTTGTGATCCTGCACGACGGCATCATTCTGCAGCAAGGTAGTCCCATGGAGCTGTTTGAGCAGCCCTCGACCCCATGGGTGGCAGAGTTTCTGGGGCTGGGCAACCTGGTCAACGGTGTGGTGACTCAGCTGAAGCCCTTGCAGATAAAACTGCCATTCACTGAGCTGACTTTACCCGGTTTGCCCCTTGAGCTTAGCGAAGGACAGGCATGCCAGGTGCTGCTCCGTCCCGAAGATGCGCTCATCGCCCCGACAAATTCTGCTGGGGAAAATTATTTTGAATGCATCGTCCGCGATTCGCTCTTTATGGGGGAGTATTTCCAGCTTGAATTGCTTTGCTCGCAAACCACCCTGTTCGCCAGGAGTGAGACTCCCGCGAAGGTTGGTTCGAGGCTGGGTGTGAGTTGGCCTGCAGACAAAATTCAGGTTTTTCCGAAATAATGAGCACACGAACCTTTACCGTCTTCAAACAAAACCACCTTGGGGAGCCAGTTTTCTACTGGAAAGGCGAGCTCATCGCTGAAACCCCCACCAGCCGCCTGATAAGCGCTCGGTTCAGCGGAGCTGATGCCGTGCCCGTGGATAAAGTTACCTTTCGCAAGGACGACCTGATGCTGGAGCGCTATTACACCGACCGCTGGTATAACCTGTTCGAGGTCCACCAGGGCTCATCCGACCAGGTGAAATGTTGGTACCTCAATCTTAGCTACCCGGCACAATTCAGCGCGGAAAGCATCATCTGGCAGGACCTTGCGCTTGACCTGGTGGTGTATCCCAATGGAGAGTACCGCCTGCTTGATGAAGATGAGTTTAACGCTCTGCCGCTGGACGTAGAAGTGAGAGGGCACTGCCTGGAAACGGTACAGGATATTCTTAGTGCACCCGGCTTAATTAAACCTGGCCTGGTTTTTAAGCCAGGCCGGTCAGAATAAGATACAAAATTAGATAAAGCTTAGCAGGGGGGTCAACATTGACCAGTCGATGCGATATTGACCGCTGGCGACCAGGAGTAATACCACCACCCCGCCAATCAATATGCAGCAGCATAAGACTAGCAGAATCACCAGCAGAATAATCCACCAGGCGTTACTTTTCTTTTTTGGCTGCTCGTTGTACAAAGGTTTTGATTCGGGTGTTTGCGTTTCGGTATAAGTTTGATAGTTTTGATCTTCCATCTAAATCCTCTTTAACGTATAGAATTGATAAGTCCACTGAGCGGACCACAAAAAGCGATGCCGCCAACTACTCCCAAGAACATCAGGATAACAAAGCATAATGTGAGAAACCCCAACCCAATGCCAATCCAGCCAAGGATCAACCCGGTATTTGCCAGACCCTCACCGCCGACGCGACCGTGGTTTTTTCTTATCTCAGATTTCGCTACATAGCCTGTAATCAACGCTATTATTGCACCCCAGAACGGAAAACCAACAAAGTTGGCAATACCGCTGATCAGACTGATGATTGACCAAGGGGAAGTGACCTGCTCCTGATTTGAATCTGTGTGCTCTGTCATTTCATGACTCCTTTAACTTGTGCTCCCGCTGGCATTCGGCCTGTGACGGCGATTGACAATCGACGCGATCAACCATATGGTCAAAAATACGATGATAACCATCAGCATCGGAACCAGGATCGATAATACCGAGACAATCGCGGCAAAAACATCTTCGAGCGTGCTCACCACCGGTGTGCCCATACCTGCCGTCGCCACATCCACCACGGGTCTGGCAACCACGGATTTCGCAGCATTCACCGACCCCGCCACCAACAACCCACTAACCAACGACAAGACCGGATGAATTTCAGTGATGGTTTTCGCACTTGCTGCAAACAAGATTGCGCCTGCCACCGGGCGGATGAAGGATTGGATGGCATCATTGATGTGATCAACCACCGGCACCTTGTCAGCAACCGCTTCAATCACAACCAAAACCGCCAAAACACCGATCGTCCACCAGCTTTCGAGGGCATTCCAGGGTTCTGCCAGTTCGATCAGATTGGTAAACTTTGCCATCAGTGAAACCACCAGCAAAGGAATATAGGCGTTTAATCCTGCCGAAACCGAGAGACCAAACGCTCCAAGAATCCCACTTATAACTTCTGTCATTAATGCCTGCCTTATTATTGAGAACTACCTCAACACTTACATTATAGTCATTCTTAATCTTAAGCACAGTAGAAAATCAAAGGTTTATCGGCTCCCATGTACCGGTTAACGCCAACCGCAGCCATGATGTCAGCAATACTTGCAGCAAAGCAACGGTCATGCCCATCAAAATCGGCAGCAGCAGTTCCCGCCAATGCAGTTGGGTATTCTCCCGCTTGAGGATCATTAATGCCACCACGGTATAGACACTGCTCAACACCAGGAAAACCCCCAGCCCGGAGATTACCATCACTGGATAAAGCACAAGCGGATGATTCGTCTGAATCAACACAACCAACAGCGCTGACAGAGCAAGCAGCAGCGGAAATGCATACCATTTTCGATACACAGACTCGTCCACCCAGTTGCTCCAGGCAGTACCGTTGAACAACACATACAGCACGGTTCCAATCCCCAAGCCCACACCCATCCCTGTGATCAATCTTAGCAGGTTGGTTGGTTCGTAAATGCCAGAAAAGTTCGGGAAGAAATGCATAAAGGAGTTGATACCATCCACTCCGAACCATCCAAACAACAAAACCAAGACCACGATCACCCATACCGGGGGGAACTTAGCCTTGCGCCCGTGAAATGCCTGGTATCCCAGCGAAAGGATTGCTCCCAGATACATCCCTGTGCAGCGTGCACAAAGTGGCGAGCAAATCCCGTGAATGCAGTAGGAGCGTGCTTCTATTTGATGGCAGACTGCGTAACCGAGCGCGCGCAATTTTCCCCAGAAGCCAGCAGGAGTAAACCACAACCATACGATCAGGACAGCCAAAAACGCCAGTCCAGCCAGGATAATCCAGGGTCGGTCTTTTCTTGCTACTGGTTCCGCCGGGGTTGGTGAGATCAAGCGTTCTCCCCCGTCAAATAGGCATGTGCATCTTTTAACCGTTGAATGATCGGTATGTTTTGCGGGCAAAGGCTCTCGCATTGACCACACTCAACGCACATATCCGCTCTCTGATCGTCTTTAAAGTCATTCCGATAAGCATTTCGTCCGCGACCTTGACGGTCGTACATGACCGATTCGTTGTAAAGTTTGAAAATCCGAGGGATTTGGACGCCGTTCGGGCAAGGCATGCAATACTCACAGCTTGTGCAGGGTACCGGCGCCAATCCCGACCAGGCTTGTTGCACCCGGCTGATCGTTGCCAAATCATCCGCGTTCAGGCTTCCAATACCGGAACGGGAGGCGAATTGAAGGTTTTGCTCCACCTGCTCCATGGCGGACATTCCTGAGAGTACTACAGATATCTCCGGTTGATTCCATAGCCATTGCAAAGCCCATTCTGCCATGGTCCAGTCGCGCTGGCTCTGACTGAATGCTTCAGCTACTTGTACTGGTGGATTCTGCGCCGCCAACTTGCCGCCTCGCAGCGGTTCCATCACGATCACCCCGAGCCCCTTTTCAGCCGCCTCAAGCAGACCTCGCCTTCCAGCCTGCTCGTTGACGTCCATGTAGTTGTACTGCAACTGGCAGAAATCCCAATTATCGTAGCCGTTCAGGATCTGTTTGAAAACCTCGTAGCGGTCATGGAATGAAAACCCCAGATGGCGAATTTGCCCGGCGGACAACTTCCGTTCAGCCCAATCGAAAACTTTGACTTTTAGGTAATTATCCCAATGGCCCGCATTGAGTGCGTGTAGCAGGTAAAAATCGAAATGATCTGTCCGAAGGCGCTCAAGCTGAGTGGTGAAGAGACGTTCCAGGTCCTCCTGGGATTTAACCAGCCAGGATGGCATTTTGGTCGCCAAAAAAACTTTCTCCCGATATCCATCCTTAAGCACACGCCCCACAAATGGCTCGCTGTGCTCGAGGTGATAGGACCAGGCCGTGTCCACATAATTCAAGCCCTGGTCGATTGCCTTCCGCAGCATTGCTGTTGCAAGGGGTTCATCGATCTTTCCGCTTTCACCGTCAACCACGGGCAAGCGCATGCAGCCAAAGCCCAGCGCGGATACATTCAGGCCTAATTTTCCAAATTTTCTGTATTTCATTAGAATTCTTTCTCGATTTCAGGTCAATTCTACCCGCTAATTAATTCCATACGGAATTTGGATGCGTTTTAATCAAGTCTGGTGTTGCACTTTAGTTTTTTTATCGTAAAATCAAGTTGTGACAGAGGACATCAAACAAATCCAATCACCGACACCGATCGAACCTGAACCCGTCAGCAAAGGCTCGGGCTCTTCTGATTCACCTCGCTGGGGGTGGGCAACCAAACTAGTTGTCGGGCTTTTATTAATTGCCGGACTGATTGCGCTGATTATCCGCTTTAACGAGTATTTCAAGTTGGTGATCACTGCCTTTATCATTTCTTTTTTGCTTTACCCGATCTGCAACCTGATCAACAAACGCCTGAAAATTTCCTGGCGCATAGCGACTGCCATCGTTTACTTGGTGGTCGCTGGGCTGGTGATTTGGCTGCTTACTAATGCTGGTACCACCATTGCCACGCAGGTACAAAACCTGTTTGACAGTCTTACTCAGAATGTCGGCGGACTGACCTCCTTTCTGGAGACCTGGTCAAACCGAGTTATCACAATTGGACCGTTTAATTTTAAACTACCTTACCTGGATACCGATGTTGTTGCTCAGACCATCACCAACTACTTGCAGCCAGCCGCGGCGCAAGCAGGCAAACTGGTAACTCTTGTGGGCGGCTTCCTGTTTAACCTGGTGATCACTTACATGGTCTCATTTTTCATCACATCCGAGACCAACGGAGTCCGCAGGCAGTTGCTCAACGTCAATGTAAAAGGGTTTGAAAAAGATTTCCGCCGTCTTGGTTTTGAGATCACCAAGATTTTTAATGCCTTTATCCGTGGTGAGTTCACAGTCGTGGCGATATCAATCATCACCTACAGCATCGTCCTCGGCATATTTGGTTTGCCTTACTTCCTTGTTTTGGCAATCATCGCTGGTTTGGGTCGCTTTATCCCATATATTGGTGCCTGGATCGGTTGGATTGGTTTCATCATCGGCGCCATTATGCAGGATCCCACACCCTTTGGGCTTTCAAAATTAATGTATGTTGTCCTGGTCCTGGCTATTGCGATGGTGATCGATATGATCCTCGACAACGTGCTCACTCCAAAATTAATGGGTGAGACTCTGGAAGTGCATCCCGCTGCGATCATGATATCCGCTCTGATTGGCGGGCAGATATTCGGGCTGCTGGGCATCATGCTTGCCGCCCCTACAGTCGCGACACTAAAGCTGCTTTTGGGTTATGCCACAAAAAAGATTTTCGATCAGGATCCCTGGGAAGGCATGGCGTATTATCGCAAGCCAAAAGAGCCTGCGCTGCTGGTTGCCTTGCGCAAATTAGGTAAACGCATCCGAGCCTGGCTCAAAAAACCCCTTGGGCAGGTCAGGGCTTGGTTCAAGAAAACTACCGCTCCCCTCAATGCCTGGCTGAAGCAAACAGTGGTAAAGGTTAGAGTTTTGACGGATAAATGGACCAAGAAAAAAGTCAAAACGCAAGAAACGAAAAAAATCGAATGATTAAGTAGCATTACGATCCCATTTATGAGATAATTGATCAATAAACCAAGGAGATACTATGGAAAACGAAGAACCTGTAACCACAACTATTGCCGAAACCGAGAACTATCTCGCCTGGCGAGCTGATGAACCTGATGGCGAATCAACCTATCATTTGGAACTCAACAATGTAACCCTCCACTTTTTCAAAGAAGAATGGCAGGAATTCCTGAAACTGGTGGAAATCGTCGTCGACGAAGAGCTTTAAATCTCGGATTGTACTTAAAAGCCTGTACAGTTTCTGTACAGGCTTTTTAAATTTCTGCACGCATCCAGAGTAAGGTGCGTGCCAAAGTGAAACCGCTGCTCTCAAAACCGCTGACCGCCCTGCCGGTTGGATATTCCGCCATAAGCGGCTTGCCCGTCCAATTCTCTTGCAGAAAATGGGTCAACAAAACGCTCACATGCTCGTTTTCAGCAGAAGTCTGGGGAGCAGCGATGTAGAGGTTGTCAGAGCGTAAAACCGTCCGCTGGAAACTCAAAACAGCCGCCAATTGCTCGCCCACGGTTAAACTGAATTGGCTAAGTTCAATCAGTTTCACCCAATTCAAGGGGTTTAGCCAAGCCCAAGGCGAGAGATTGCCAAATTCCAAAGCAGAATACCAGCGCGTGGCTGGGGGATAGTTGAGCCTGAGCCACTCTTTTTGGCTTTGCCAATCGCCAAATTCCCGGCCACGAATTTCATACAGGCTGGGATATCGATAATGCTGGGTTTGGCTCGATCTTGCTGACGCGCTTTTCTTCCAGACATCCAGGCAATGATCCTCACGAAAACCAAGCTGCTGGTACATTCGAATGGCAACGAGGTTATCGCGCTTAACCTGAAGCCAAACCTGCCGCACGCCAACCTGGCGGCTATACCGCAGAGCGTGAGCAACCAGGGCTTTACCAATACCCCGCCCTCGAAATGCAGGGTCCACAGCCACGTTGGCGATCAAATGCAGCCGGTGAGCGTTGTGAGTGTAGGGCATAACCGAGATGTTGCCCACCAAACGACCGTCGACCTCCCAGACAAAACCTAAGGCTGGCATAGTCAGAGGTACCCAATTGGCTTGTTTCAGCCTGCGGGCATTTTCGCGCATCTGGATCAGCACGATTTGCCCATCCGGATCATTTTTCAGAGCGAACGCTTCCTCGATCAGGTTGGCAACGACCTCGCCATCGCGTGCCAGGTCAAATTTGCGTATCGTCCCCGGTGGAGTCTGTGGTGTCAGCATAGCCTTGATTGTATCCAAATTGGGATAAAAAAACAGCCCTCTTTATGAGGGCTGTCATAAGACAAGAACTAGAATTCCTGTGGTTCGGATGAATTTGGGCGGCGTTGTCGGTAGACAATGCGACCGCGATCCAAATCATAAGGCGACATTTCCACCCGCACAGAGTCTCCTAAGAGAATGCGGATATAATAACGACGCATACGACCAGAAAGATATGCCAGCACTTCGTGACCGTTATCAAGCCTCACCCGAAATTGTGTTCCGGGAAGGGCTTCAATAATCGTGCCATCAACTGTAATCTTCTCATCTTCTTTAGCCATAAAACCTCACTTCCTGGCTTTCATCAATCGTACGACTTCCGGTAGGAACGACGAACAGCCTTTTTCTTGTCCATTCTGCGCTGCTCACTCTTGGAAACAAACCAGCGTTTGCGACGCACGGTGCTGAGCACACCACTCTTCACGACCTTCTTGCGAAAGCGCTTGAGCAGAGAATCCTGCGATTCATTTGGTCTCAAAGTTACACTTGCCATTGCTATTCACCTCCTTCCGGGTTTAAAATATTGCCAGCGTCTTCAGACGCGCGCAAACAGATATTATACACGAATTCCTACGAAAAACCTAGTCCAAAGTTTAAACTTTTTCACAAGTAAATGTGAACCGAATAATTGTGTTTCTAATTCACTTCTTAAAGCCAACGCTATGAATTACGATTAAATTATATTTCTCGCCAGATCGAATACTAAGATCAAGCCGTCTGTTATCAAAGGCAAACAGTAATAGTAAATGTGAACTATATTGGTTGGATTTATCTCTGCGCCAGCATACCCGAGCCAACCAGGAGCTCCTGGAGCTGCTGGGTAATTTCCTTGCGCCGTTCGGACTGAATGGCTAACGTTAGTTCCTCGAGCAAATTGGAGGTGTTTTCTTTCGCTTCTTCAAGCAAACGGTACCGGTAGAGATTTTCAGCTGCGATCGCGTCCAGTATGAGCTGATAAAAGCGGATTGCCAGCAGATGACTTTCGATCTGCTCCAGCATCACTTCCGGATCGCCCTCGATGATCGGTGGAGGCCAGGGCAGTTCCTTTTGTCCCTCGTCGTGGTGTTCCTCGCTGCGTGTTGGCATCAGCGTGGTGAAAACCGGGCTGTAATTAGTTCCGACTGTGCGTTTGCGGAAAGACAGGATCTCCACCTTCGCAAGCGTTCCAGCTTCAATAGCAGCCGTCCAGCCGCGCATCAGCCGGGCAGCCAGTCCATAAGCCGGCTGTGAGCCCTGCCCCAAAGCCTCTTGCCTATCAAATGTGATGCCTTCCTGCGACAAGGCACGTTGGACTCTGACGCCAAAAGCCAGCACCTTTGTCGGCAAAGCGTCTTTCAGCTCCAACCGCTCAGATACCAATTTGGCTAATTGTTTGTTGTACTGCCCGCAAATGCCCCTCGAGCTGCCGATGACTGCCAGGACATTGTTCTGCTCAACCGGTCGGTAATCAACATGCTCTTCCACTTTATGCATTACTGGCTTGCCCCCTACTATGTACCTCACCTGGGCCGCCACCAGCGAAAAACGCTCTGCGTAAGCCGTGAGAGAAGCCTGGCGGTTGAGCGCCATTTGCATGGTACTCAGCGAAAGCACGCGCAATGAACCCAAGAGCGGTTCTATCGCTTCAAGGTTCGAAAGCCTGGCTTCTGTGCGTTCTTTGCCTTCAGACATCTAGGCTTTAACCAATCTGGAATTTATCGAGTGCCCAGATGAAGACCACCGCCGAGCTTTTTCCAATAAGTGCTCCCTCATTTTCCATCTGCGGTTCATAATCAGCATGTAGCCCGTACCCATAATGAATGGATCCAATCTCGTTACAGGAGTCAGTAATGAGATTCAGAGCCGTCTGTACTTCGCTATTACGAACTGCGATAAACAGGGTCATCTGGCTCTGCCGCAGCATTCCTCCCCGCGTCTCAGAGTATGTAGCTGTAAAGCCAGCATTGATCAGTGCCGAAAGCACGTCATCGCCATATTTTTTTGGTACGATCGCCATGATCATTTTCATTTGTTTTGCTTCACTTTCTGATCCCATAGACCCAGAAAGGCACCTAAAGCCTGGTTTAAATCTGCCCTGACTTCTTCGCTCAGGCTGCGCTCATATTTGATGGCATCTATTGACTGGGCAGCATAGATGTGCAAGTAGCTGAGCATTTCATGAGCAAACACACTCACTCTTTCAGGCTTGATCTCATCCATGAAGCCTTGCGTGATGGCATAGAATTGCACCACCTGATCCTCAAAGAGCACTGGCTGGTTGGGACCTTGCTGCAGGAGGGCGTTTAGCCTCTGCCCGCGTTCGATTTGCTTGCGTGTGGCTTCGTTTACCTCGGTACCAAACCGGGCAAAACGCGCCACTTCTTCGTACTGTGAGAGCTCCAGCTTTAACGCCTTTACCACGGACTTCATCGCTGGCTCTTGCGCCGCAGACCCCACGCGCGATACAGACCTGCCGATGTCGATGGCAGGTTTATTGCCTTTGTTGAATTCATCCGCGTCCAAAACGATCTGCCCATCGGTGATGGAGATCAAATTGGTCACAATATAACTCGAGATATTCCCGCGTTGGGTCGTTGCGATAGGCAGTGCCGTGATGCTTCCACCACCATGCGCCTCGTTCAGGCGGCACGCGCGTTCCAGAAGGCGCGAATGGAGGTAAAAAATGTCGCCAGGATAGGCTTCGCGTCCGGGTGGGCGCCGCAGCAGCAAACTCATCTCACGGTAAGTATCCGCGTGCTTCGACAAATCATCGTAAACGATCAATACATCCATGCCGTTATCCAGCAGGAACTCAGCCAGGGTCACACCTGCGTACGGCGCCAGGTAGCGCAGCGCAGGGGGATCATCGGGGCTTGAAACCATCACCGTGGTTTGGTTCATAACCCCGCCAGCTTTGAGGGTTTCAATCGCACGCAATACGGAGGTCTTTTTCTGCCCGATCGAGACGTACACACAGCGGACATCGGTGCCTTTTTGGCTGAGGATGGCATCCAGTGCCAGGGTGGTCTTGCCCACCTGGCGGTCGCCAATGATCAATTCACGCTGTCCGCGCCCAAGTGGCAGGAGTGCGTCGACGATCTTTGTGCCGGTAAACAGCGGTGTGTCAACTGGCGCACGGTCAATCACACCCGGCGCAATGCGTTCTACGGAGCGAAATTCAGAGGGAACAATCGTTCGTTTTTCATCCAGCGGTCTTCCAAGGGGATCTACCACTCTGCCAAGGAATGAAAGACCTACTGGAATACTGAGTCGTTTGCCCGTTGCAATTGCCACATCTCCGCCACGAATGCCAGTGTCGTCGCCAAACAGGATCACATCCACATGCTTGCGGTCGAGATTTAGCACCATGCCCTGCACCCCATTTGGGAAAGTCACCAATTCCTCCAGGAAAACCATCGGCAGACCGCTGAGCGTGGCAATGCCATTGCCAACATGCTGCACGGTACCAACACTGTGGATGAAGATCTGGTGCTTTTGCCTCTGGCTGGCTGACTGAAGCTCACTGATGACATATTCCAGCTTAAGGAATTTCGGACGTGCAGGCAATTTTTCTGCCACGCGAGCCTTTACATCCTCCAGAAACTCTTCACGCGTAAGCGACAGTGGGTCATTTACGCGCAACCGCTCGGTCAGATCAGATAGTCGCTTTTGGGTAGCAAGGTCTAAATCATTCATCTTCAGGTTTTGCCACTGTTTCCAGTTTCTGACTGATTTCGTCCCGCAGAGAGTTTAAATGAGCACGGATGGTGTTATCCAGCACGATGTCTCCAACCCTGGCGCGGATGCCGCTCACAAGCTCTGGTCTGACGTTCACTTTCAACTCCACTTCCTTGTCCGTCAAGGCGTTGAAAGTGTTGAGCAGTTTCATTTGCTGTTCGGTAGTGAGCTCACGCGGCACCTCAACTTCCACGGTCGGAATTCTTTCTTCCAAGGATTCGCGGATATTCTGAACCATGCGCATGTCAGTTCGACCCATGTTCCAGATGTTGCGAGTCACTTCTTCAATGAGCTGATCGTGGACTTCCGGAGGTATGACTTCGCGCAGGGTCTCATTACTGATGTGGATGACCGTTTCCACCAGGTCGTTCTGCAGGCGCTTGATGTCCACTTCCTGCTCCTTGCGCGCCTCGGCAACAGCTTCCATCATGATTGACTCTGCTTCCTGACGGGTCGCCTCCAGCAACTCTTCCTGCTGGCTCTGGCTGTTGACATATGCCTGATCTATAATCTTCTCGATTTCCTCATCAAGGTTGATCAGGCGCCTATCGAGCTCCTCAAGACGCTGCTGAGCATCCATTTGATCGCGCTGAAGCGCTGCCCTGAGGGCGGCTTTCTCAATTGCCCGTTCCTCTGCACGCTTGGTCATCGGTTTAAAAACCAGGAAGTACAGGATCACCGTCAAGACCAGGAAATTGAGAATCTCCCAGATGATGGTGCTAAGGTCAAAGTCGAGCATGGATTAGCCCCCAAAAAAGCGTGTAATTAAGGGGTTGGCAAATAACATCACCAGCACAACCAACAACACGTAAATCGAAGCCGTTTCTACCAGCGCCATTGAAATCAACATGGCTGTTCGCAATTGTGGTGCGGCATCTGGCTGCCGTGCCATTCCTTCAATCGCCTTTTCTGCCACCTTACCCTGTGCCCAGGTGGGAATCATGGTTCCAATCATGATTGCCACACCAGCAACGATAGTGGTGACAATAATGATTAAAACCTCAGGTGTCATATTTTCCATTAGTTAGTTCCTTTCTCACTCGTTTTGCTTAATTTGCGTAATCTTTTCTTCTCAGCATTTTCTGCTTTGATTTTTAGATCTTCTTCATTAATTTCCACCGCTGATGAGATGAACAGAGCAGCCAAGGTTGTCAGCACATACGCTTGCAGCACACTCGAGATCATCGAGATCGCAGTCATGGCAATTGGCACGAAGTACGGCACGATCGAAAATATGATTGCCACAATCAAATCCCCGCTCAGAACATTGCCAAATAAACGCATAGTGAGCGAGAGCGTACGGCTAAATTGACCAATCAACTCCACCGGAAACATAAAAATCGGGCTGGAAAATTCTTTCAAATATTGCCAGACTCCCTTTTTGATCATGCCATAGATATGTACTGACAACACCACGATTAATGCCAGTCCAAGCGTGGTATTGATATCTGCTGTGGGAGACTTCATGCCCGGGATGATAGAAATCAGGTTGGCAAACAGCGTAAAGATCATCAGGCTGCCCAGTACCGGAATATATGGATGCAGGTCATCCACATCCATGGCGTCATCCACAATGCTGATAACCATTTCGAGAATGTATTCCAACAGATTAGGGTTGAGCAGTTTTAAAATCAACACCGTAAGGATGATGATGCCCATGGTGATCCAGGTGAAGAGCACCGTGTCTCGTATGGGCAGAATCCCGAAGAGAGTGAAGACGATGTTGTGTTCAATTACATCCAATTTACTACTCCTTCCGACCGGTTGGTTTGTTCAGGCTGTTGTTATAAATGATTACCTGCACCCAGGTGGCGATCGTGATTACAATCACCATCCCAATCGCTCCCAGGGGTTCGGTGCGCAAAGCCAGGTAGAGAAGCAGCCCAAGCAAGATAAACACCACAAAACGCCGCTGTATCAACCTCGCCATCGGGGATTTCTGCCCAGCCAGCATAGGATGGATCTCTTCGACTTCCTTGCGCAACCATTGAAAAGAAAGCACTGACCAGCCTGTGGCGACCAGGATCCAAAAAATGATCCAGATAATTTTCACGCCCTCATTTTCCATAACGTTGCCTGCGTCTGCGCTCTTGTTCTTTGATCAATTCTTTCATTTTTTCGAGCTCAGCGGCTCTTTTTTCGTTCTCTTCCTTATTCATCACATAAAATTCGTATTTCACATAACGGATCACCGCCGCAACCGCAGATAGCACACCCACACCCAACAAAATGAGCGTCCAACGCGGGCTGGTGGCAAGTTGGCGATCCAGAAAAAAGCCCAGCAAGGGACCGCCAACAATTGGTATGGCGATTTCCCAGCCGATGGTCGTTGCCCGCAGGTCACGCGCGGAAAACATGCGCTTGCGCCTGGTTACTTTTTCCTCGTTCGGCTGCCCAGGCTGGCTATCCGGGGTTGCGCTGGTGACCTGTTTTTCTACCATCATACCCTCAATGGGTTGTTAAAATGCTGACCAGGTTATCAGACAAAGTCAGAATGCCAGCTTTGACCGAAGCGGTTTGATCCTGGTTGTCCTTCCGGAACTTGAGCTCTCCATCGCTGGTAGCCGCAATCATAGGGGCGTGCCCTGGGTGGATCCCCAGCCAGGATCCATCTTTCAGCCGAACCTGCAGGCTTTCAACCTGTTCCAGTTCCAATCCGCTCGAATCCAGGCTGAGCACCCGCACCCTGAGCAGTTTCTCGGAATCAGACTGCTGGCTCATCGGCTTCCTCCGGGCTGAGCGTTTCCCCGAGCGAGTCTATTTCTTCGGCTTGCTGCAAGACGTCCGCAATCGTACCGGTCATGTAAAAAGCCTGCTCGGGCAGGTCATCATATTTTCCTTCCAGGATCTCTTTGAAACCCCGCACAGTCTCCTCAATCGGCACAAACACTCCCGGTTTGCCTGAAAAAGCTTCAGCCACAATAAAGGGCTGCGTCAGAAAACGCTGCACCCTACGGGCTCGGATCACAGTTTGTTGGTCCTCCAAGGAAAGCTCTTCCATACCAAGAATGGCAATCAGGTCCTGAAGCTCTTCATAGCGCGCCAGAGTCGCCCTGACCTGCATGGCTACGTTGTAGTGTTCGCTTCCTACGTTCTCAGGTGTCAGAAAATTCGAGCCGGACTGCAACGGGTCGATAGCTGGGTAGAGCCCCAGCGAAACAAGCCGACGTGAGAGTACGGTGATGGCGTCTAGATGCGAGAAGGTGGCTGCCACTGCCGGGTCGGTCACGTCATCAGCAGGGATATAGACTGCCTGAACAGAAGTGATGCTGCCGCTGCTAGTGGAGGTGATGCGTTCCTGGAGCAAACCCATCTCGGATTCGAGCGTGCTCTGATAACCCATCTCACTCGGCAGTCGCCCCAAAAGCGCCGAAACCTCGGAGCCAGCCTGGATAAAGCGATAGATGTTGTCGATAAAGATCAGCACCGGCCTGTTTTCTTCGTCGCGAAAGTACTCTGCCATTGTCAGAGCAGTGAAGGGGATACGCATACGCGCTCCGGGCGGTTCGTTCATCTGCCCAAATGCCAGGATGGCTGAATCGATCAAGCCGGAAGCGGTCATTTCCAGCCACATGTCGTTGCCCTCACGGCTGCGTTCACCTACACCCGCAAAAAGCACGATGCCCGAGCTCTTGGTGATAGTGTTGTTCATCAACTCCAGCATCAAGACGGTTTTGCCAACGCCCGCCCCTCCGAACAGACCGACCTTACCTCCCTTGGGGTACGGAGTCAGTAGATCGATGGCTTTGATGCCGGTAACAATCTTGTCGCGTGAAATCACCTGGTCGCGAATCGCCGGAGGTTTACGGTGAATTGGGGCAAAAGTTTTAGGTTCAAAAGGTCCCCGGTCGTCGATTGGCTGACCGAGAACGTTGAAAAGTCTTCCCAGGGTCTCCCTGCCAATGGGAACCGTGATCGGCACCCCCAGGTCGATTACGGGCAAGCCGCGCCTGAGTCCGGCTGTGCTGCCCATGGCAATGGCACGCACCACGTTGGTGCCAACATGCTCTTGGATCTCCAGGATCAAGTCACCGCCTTCCTTGCGTTTAACCAGTAGGGCGTTGTAGATAGATGGAAGATCTCCCGATTCGAATTCGACATCAACCACAACGCCGACTAAGCGGATGATAACTCCTGGATTTTTGTGTTGAGTGTTCTCAGATTGCACAAGCATTCCTATTTCTAACTTTGCACTTGAAAGGTCAGAGCCCTGACCGGGAAACATCACATCATAATTATGCCAGAAAAAGTTGAAAAAGTCAAAAGTCAGGGCAATTGCATCTAAATGAGAAACATCACTCAAGCAAATTTCAAGAATTTCAAATAATAGCCAATAATATTTCATATTTACTTAGTATATTTGATTGATAAACCTGTTTTGGCAGTCGATTCAAGGCAAAAAGAGTTTTTTTTAGCCAAACCCATCTCTTATTACTACTCAAACAGAATTGTGTTACCCGCAAAGAGTGAGAAATCTATTCAAAAGACCTGATTTCTAATCATTTTTGGTGGTTTTCCTGAAAAATAAGACGCGATTGCCCTGGGGGGTGAAATACTGAGGGCATCTGTGAGGGGGTTAGCAATCCGTTATTCATTGAATGTTTTCTATTTTCGCAAAAAAAAGAACATTTGTGCTATACTATATCTGCTAACAAACTCTCGCACATTATCAACCATCCAGTTTTTACAGCCATACTGCCTTTTTTCCGTCATCGCGAGCCTCTTTTGCGTGGC
>DBRR01000039.1:0-33073 GCA_002306055.1 Anaerolineaceae bacterium UBA1363 | reverse complement strand
CGATCAGCTTTTGATCCCGTCATCGCGAGCTTCTTTTGCGTGGCGATCTACCATTGATCCCGTCATCGCGAGCGTAGCGTGGCGATCTGCCTGTCTTCCCGTTTCAAAAATAAAAACAATACAAGGGCGGAATGGTATGCAGCCCTGCCCCGCGTATTTTTGCGGAGTCGAACCCGACTTTTGGTCTCACCTGCAGATTGCCACGTCGCTTCGCTCCTCGCAAAGACGGGAACTCCCGTTCTTGCCGGTCTCCTGACCGAGCGAGGTACTTGATCGCTGGTCTCCGTTTTTCAACTTTTGATCCGTCTCTATGAGATCATGTGCCAGCGAAGCAGGGTACGGCGATCTGCCTTTTTTCCGCCATCGCGAGCCTCTTTTGCGTGGCGATCTGCCTTTGATCCCGTCATCGCGAGCCTCTTTTGCGTGGCGATCTGCCTGTCTTCCCGTTTCAAAAATAAAAACAATACAAGGGCGGAATGGTATGTAGCCCGCGATCGTAGATATTGGACTGAAGCTATTGGGCGGTCTCATTCCGATCTACACAGAAAACCAGATGGGCTTGCTCCTCCCGTTTCCGTTTTCTTAATAGGACGGAAACGTTTTTTGTCAACCTCACTGCCACTGGTACAATTATTCTTAATGGAAAACTACTCTGCCCCCCCAATCACACCCGAATTAGCTGGCTCGCTGATGCCAATGCGGCCGGATGATTCCTTTAAAGGCACCTTCGGCAAGGCACTGGTGGTGGCTGGCTCGCGCAAATATACAGGGGCGGCGAAACTAGCCATCCAGGCAGCCTTACGCAGCGGTGCTGGATTGGTTTTTGCGGCTATTCCGGAAAGCATCCACGCTCCGCTCGCTGCAAGTATTTCTGAAGCGATCTGGCTCCTGCTGCCCGAGAAAGATGGTGCTATCACCGCGGAGGGGCGTTCAGCCTGCGTGGAAGAGAAAGAGGCAGGACAAGCGTCAGAGGAAAAGGCAGGCCTTTTCCCTACAGAGGGCAAAGACGCCGTCCTGGTGGGTCCGGGCCTGAACCAAACGGAGGGCACACAAGCTTTCCTGCTCGGCTTGCTGGAACACCTGTGTGAAGTTGCGCCCGATCTACCACTGGTGGTGGATGCGGATGCGCTCAACATCCTGAGCCAACAACCCGATTGGCACCGTCTCCTGCCAAACCGGATCGTTCTGACCCCGCATGAAATGGAGTTTTCCCGCCTGACAGGGCTCTCCTTGAGCGAGATCCACTCCAACCGTCTCAAGCTTGCCACCACCTACGCGCAAAAATGGCAGCTGACTTTGATCCTGAAGGGACCCAACACGCTGGTTGCCTCCCATGATGGGGATTGTCGCGTCCTACCGTTTGCCAACTCGGTCCTTGCACACGGAGGCTCGGGCGATGTGCTGGCCGGCTTGATTGTTGGTCTGCTTGCGCAAGGGCTCTCGCCCTTCGACGCAGCCACGCTTGCGGTCTGGCTGCACGCGCGCTCCGCGGAGTTGGCGCTGGCTGAGGTTGGTCACCCTGCTGCCACCCTGCCTTCAGACATCATCCGGCACATTGGCAAGGCAATGAGCAGCCTCTCCAAGAGCCAATAAGCGATCTAGAAAATCCTACTCAATGAATTTTAGAATATCTGCCAATTTTTGCATCATAACAAGCAAAAGGGTCAGAAAGGTCACAATTGACAAAAACGTCTGACAAAAAACGTCTGACGGTGGTTTGAATTTTGTTTATACATTAACTATAATTTATTTATCACATTCTTATAGTAGAAAGGGTGAAATGAAAGCCGTTCGCTTGTTTCTTACCATATTCCTGGCATTCTCACTTTTCCTCAGCCCTGTTGCCAGCCTGGCGCAGGCACCTACCCCCGAATTTATCCAAATCGCACCTCAAACCGCCAGCCAACTGGCATCCGTTGAGTGGTGTGTCGCCGGAGATATAAACGGTTGGGATAATTCCTCCACCCACATGGTCGATGACGGCACCAATGGCGACCTGATTGCCGACGATGGGGTTTATTCCGTGGCGATAGCAGTTCCAACTGCAGGCACTTCCAGCTGGAAAGTTGTGGAGTGTGGCAACTGGGGCAACGCTTATCCGTCAGCAAACTCCTGGTTGACTAACTCGGTGGCTAATCAATTAGTGACCTTCACATTCGACACCAAGGATTACAGCCTGAATGCCGGCACGGCTTTGCTGCCTGCCACCAACATTGTCAACGTCACTGGCGATACCCTGCCCACCAGCTACACCGCGGTTGGCGACTTCCAAGGTTGGAATAATGCCGACCCCGCCACGCTGATGACAGATATGGGCAACGGCTTCTACCGCCTGGTTTATACCATTACAGCAGCAGGCAGCTACATCGGCAAAGTTGTCGTGACCGGCACTTGGAACGGCTTCGGCGCGGATGGGCGCTCATCGGATGCTACTAACATCAACTTCACCACCACAGAGCCCAACCAGGATGTTGTTTTCCTGCTCGACAGCTTTAGTGGTCGGATGCTCATCGAACCCACCTCCAGCGGCACAGGCAACTGGTACGCGGCTGGCGGCTTTAATGGTTGGACTGTCGATGGAAACCAGCTCTATGATGACGGCACTAATGGAGACTTATTGGGGGGAGATGGCATCTTCTCCGCCGACATAACCATTCCCGCCACGGGACGTTACGAATTTAAAGTAACCAACGGCACTTGGGATGTAACATATCCATCTTCAAACTCCTGGTTCATCACCACAGAAATAGACCAGGTAGTCAAACTGAGCTTTGACACCAACGATCACAGCGCGGATGCCGGGCTGGCTTTGGTGCCAACTAACAACATTGTCCACGCCTGGGACTCCAGCAGCGATTTTACCGCAGCTGGCGACTTCCAGGGTTGGAATAATGCCAATCCGAATACCACCTTGGGTTTGCAAGGCCACGGTCTATATCTATTGAACTACCAGGTTCCCGCAGCAGGTGCGCATGAGTTTAAGGTGGTTGTTTCTGGCTCCTGGGACGGTATCGGGCTGGACAACCGCTCAGTGAATGCCGCCAACATCCCCTTCACTACTTACACTGATGGTGACGTGGTGACCTTCCTGCTGGACTACCGCACTGGTCGGGTGGGAGCTTTCCCGCCGCCTGCTCCTACGCAAGCCGGGCATGACAACGAAGTCTGGTGGAATTACTTGGGTCACGACAGCCGCGACGCCGTCTACCGCACTCCCGGCGGTCCGGTCACCACCGGCACCGAAGTGATCCTGCGCTTGCGCGCGGCTCAGGGCGACCTGACCGAAGCGAAACTGCGCCTCTATAACGACCGCACGAATGTCCAATCCATTCTGCCCATGACCATCGCTCACAGTGACGGCACTTACGACTGGTGGCAAGTCGCCGTCCCTGTCAGCGCCGACCCGACCGTCTACTGGTATCGCTTTATTGCCATTGACGGTACAGATACCGACTACTATGAAGATGACGCCGCTCGTACCATGGGTTGGGGTCAGGCATTCGACGAAACTCAGGACTATTCCTACCAGTTGACGGTTTACGATCCCGCCTTTGAAACTCCCGCTTGGATCAAAAACGCGATTGTTTACCAGATCTTCCCCGACCGCTTCCGCGATGGCGACCCTACCAACAACAAACCCTCCGGCACCTTCTTCTATGGCGAAGAAGGCGGCACAATTTATCGTTCTGACACAACAGACTGGAACACCTACATCTGTGATCCGCGAGCCGACACGAACGACCCCTGCGAAGGCTCCTATTCCAAGAACTTCTATGGCGGCGACCTGGCTGGCCTGACTGATAAGCTGGATTATCTTGCAGATTTAGGCGTCAACACCATCTATCTCAATCCGATCTTCGCATCGCCCTCCAACCACGGCTACGACACCACTGACTACCTGAGCATCAACGAGATGTTCGGCACCCAGGCGGAATACGATGCCTTAATCGCAGGTTTGCAGTCGCGCGGCATGCACCTGATCGTGGACGGCGTGTTCAACCACGTCTCATCCGACTCGAAATACCTCGACCGCTACGGTCGCTACGATGAAGTCGGCGCCTGTGAAAGCCCTGATTCAATTTACCGCGACTGGTTCTACTTCACCGATGTGCCTGCCGGCACAGGACCCTGCGTGGGCTCGGATGGCACGCCCAATGCCGCTAATTACGAATCTTGGTGGGGTTACGACTCCCTGCCCAAGCTCAACTCCAGCAATCCGGAAGTGAGAGCCTGGATCTGGGACAACCAGGACAACCCCGAAACAACCGTGGGCGGTCATTGGATGCTTACCGCTGACGGTTGGCGCCTGGATGTCGGCGGCGATGTGGACCCCGGGACTCTCAACGACACTACCAATGATTACTGGGAAGGTTTCCGCAATACCGTACACGCGGTCAATCCCCAAGGTTACATCACCGGCGAGGAATGGGGCATTGCAAACAGCTGGCTGCTGGGCGGCGAGTGGGACGCGGTTATGAACTATCAGTTCAGCTCCGCGGTGCTCTCCCTCTGGCGCGACAGCACATTCACCGACAATGACCACAACGATGGATCTTCAGCTGGCGCGCTGGCACCCCTTGACATGAGCCAGTTCGACGAACGCATCCTCAACCTGCAGGAACGCTACGCCCCCGAAGCGCTCTATGCCATGATGAACCTGTTCGGCAGCCACGACACCAACCGTGCTCTGTTCATGCTGGACGAAAACACCAACACCCTCGAGCCTGCTGATTACCTGGATCCAAATTACAACTGGCCCCCTACAATAGAAAAACTTAAGGGCGCGGCTTTGGTGCAGATGACCATGCCCGGCGCGCCGACGATTTACTACGGTGACGAAGTTGGTCTGGTGGGACCTGTCGCCAAGGACAGCAGCGGCATCTGGCAGGACGACCCCTACAACCGCCAGCCTTACCCCTGGCTGGATGAAAGCGGAACGCCTTTCTACGCGCACTTACAGAGCCAGGAAGCACAGGATGCGCTCTACACTTATTACGCCAACCTGACGGAAGCTCGCAACACACATCCCGCCTTGCGTACAGGTGACTATCGCTCACTCCTGGTTGATGACACCCTGAAACTCTACGCCTTCGGAAGAAACCTGCCTGGTGTGGACTCCGCGGTGGTACTCATCAACCGCAATACAGACCCACAGAGCGTTGACATTGACGTTTTAGGCTACCTACCGATTGGCACGACCTATCGCGATGTGCTTTCATTAGCGACTTATACCGTTAACAGTGAAGGCAAATTGCCAGCGGTGAGCGCGCCAGCTAATAGCGGTGCGGTCCTGGTGCGGACTAATGCACAGGTATCTCCTCCTGCCAATATTCTCGATCTCTCAGCTATTACTACCGGCGTGACAGTCGACCTGAATTGGACTGCTGTAGCAAACGCAGATGAGTACCTTATCTATCGTTCTTACCTAAGTGGCGGTGGATATGAATTAATTGCTACAAGCGTAACCCCTACCTACACTGACACAGATGTGACCAGCGGAACTGCCTATTATTATGTTGTGGTGGCAAAGAACAACACCACGCTGCTCGTCAGTGACTATTCCAACGAAGTTATCGCCCTACCAGCTTACATTATCGACTGGGCTAGCCTACAGTGGCCATTCACTATCGAGCACATCATCGGCATTACTCCAACCGAAAACATTTACGGTCAGGTCTACATTGATGGCGTCACCTTAGAACCCGGTCCTACGCCCGGTCTGCTGGCACAGGTGGGTTACGGTCCCAACGAGAGCGACCCCCGCGGTAATGCGAACTGGACCTGGTTTGAAGCAGCTTTCAATACTCAGGCTGGCAACAACGATGAATTTGTCGCCACTCTTCTGCCCGAGGCATTAGGTGAGTTCGATTACGTCTACCGCTACTCCACCAATGGCGCCGTTTCCTGGGTATACGCCTATGAGAACGGGCTTGTTGAAGATCCATACGACGCGGTAAGAGCGGGCGATCTGACCGTGACTCCCTCTTCTGACGTCATACCTCCGGTTGCTCCAGTTCTGGCTGTTGACGATTGGAGTGCCTCCTCCATCTCACTGAGCTGGACGGAAGCTATGGATGAGGTCGCGATATATGCCTACGATATCTACCGCTCCATTGACAACATCACTTTCAGCAAGATTGACCGGGTGATGGCCCCCACTCTGACCTACACCGATACCAACGTGGTGACCGATCAGCTCTATTACTACTACGTGATCGCGCTGGACACCAGTTTCAACCCCAGCTTGACTTCCAACACCGTCTCTCAGGTTGCTGAAGCCAAGCTGGTGGCGGTGACCTTCGAAATAAGCGTGCCTGAATGGACACCCGGCACGGTTTACATCGTAGGCGGACACCCAGCGGTTGGTGACTGGAACCCAAGTGCAGTGCCGATGACCAAAGTCAACAACATCTTATGGACCTATACCGCCGATATCCTGGATGGTACTGCTTTCGAATTCAAGATAACGCGTGGAAACTGGGAAACGGTCATGAAAGGCGCGGATGGAAATGAAGAACTTGCCAACCTGCCTATCACAATTGACTACGGGACCACTGGCACCCAGACCTACGCCTACACCGTCCTAAACTGGCGCGACCCGATCGTGCTGGACACATCCCCGGTCAACGGCACTACGGATGTGGCGCTCGACACTTCGATTGTGGTCACCTGGAGCCAGGCAATGGCTGCCGGTGCCTGCCCGGATGTTTGGGCTGAACCTGACCCCACCAATCTGATTCCGGTTACCTGCAGTTTTGATACGCTGACCAATGAAATGACCATTACCCCGACCTCAGCTTTTTCGCCATCGGCAATAATTGGGGTTGGACTGAGCGGTTTAGTTGATGCCGGCGGGGATACACAGCAGGTGAGTTTCCCGCTGTTCTTCACCACAGTAAATACCGCCCCAATTGCTGAGGATGATGATTATACAACTGAAGAAGACACTGGGCTATTGCCTACAGCAGCTGAAGGGGTGCTTGCCAATGACAGCGATCCCAGCGGTGATACTCTAACCGCAGTGTTGGTTGACGATGTTACGAGCGGCACGCTCGTGCTGGCAGCGGATGGCTCCTTTACCTATACTCCAAATCAGGATTTCTTTGGAGAAGACAGTTTTACTTATCAGGCATTTGATGGCGAACTGTACTCTGAAACAGCCACAGTAACTATCACGGTTACGCCAGTCAATGATGTTCCCGTGCTTGATCCGATAGGCGATAAGACTACAGATGAGCTGGTTGAACTGACTTTCACCGCCACCGCCTCAGATGTGGATCTGCCTGCCCAAACCTTAATGTTTAGTTTAGAGGGTGCTCCGGAAGGTGCATTGATTAACGCCGGGACAGGAGAATTCACGTGGACACCGACTGAAGTACAGGGTCCTGGCGAGTTCAATTTAGAAGTGTGTGTCAGCGATGCTATAACTGAGGTCTGCGAAGGAATCACGATTACTGTAAATGAAGTAAATGTGGATCCGGTCCTCGACCCAATTGGAAACCAGACAGTCGTAGTCGGTGAAACCTTAACTTTCACAGCAACGGCTTCTGACGCTGACCTGCCTGCCCAGCCATTGACTTTCAGCCTTGATGGCTCGCGAACTAGAGCAAAGATTGACCCTGACACAGGTGAATTCAACTGGGATACCACTGGTGCTTTACCGGGAGACTTCACGTTTGATATCTGTGTGAGCGATGGAGAAAGCACAGTCTGCGAGACCATCATCGTAACTGTCATTGAAGTACCGGATCCACTGCCGATCAAGATCTGGCTTCCAGTGATATTCCGGTAATCTTTCAACAAGATTTAACTAAACGAGGCTGACTAAAAGTCAGCCTCGTTTAGTTCCGCTCACCGCTCAAAGAAGGTGGCTGAAGGTCTTTTAGGTCTGTCTACTGCTCGAAACAAGTAACCTCAAAATACTTCTGGGCGTGTTTGCAGGCTGGGCAGACTTTGGGGGCTTCTTCCCCCTCGTGGATATAGCCGCAGTTGCGGCACTTCCAATAAACTTTGTGATCGCGCTTGAAGTACTTCCCGTCCTTGACCACTTCAGCCAGAGCTTTATAGCGCAGGTAATGCTGTTCTTCCACCTCGGCGATCTCCGTGAAGGATTCGGCAATCTTGTCGTAGCCTTCTTCTTTGGCAATTGCTGCACCATTTTTGTAAAGCAGAGAAAATTCCTCGTGCTCCCCAGCTGCAGCGGCTTCAAGATTTTCCCAAGTAGAGCCAACCGATGCGGGATAGTCAGCATCAACATGAATGGTCACAGCACCGACGTTCTGAACGATGTGATCATAAAAAATTTTGGCATGCTCACGTTCGTTATCTGCAGTCTCTGTAAAAATCGCAGCTACATGCAGTAAACCTTCCTTCTCGGCAACCTCAGTGTAAAACGAATAGCGATTACGAGCTTGTGACTCCCCCGCAAATGAGTTCACCAGATTTTGGTAAGTTCTTGAATCTTTAAATTCCATGGTATGCTCCTTTTTATTGGTTTTTTAAATTATAGCCCCGTTCTGGGAATCTCATGACTTCTTCAATGTTAGTGATCTTCCTTCATTCCCTGAGATTTAGACCAGTAAACTAAGAACCTGCTTTCCTGTGTGCAAACACAAACATCATTCGAGTCCTATGGTCGACGAAAACCTCTTCGTGAAGTTTTGTTTTCAATCAATTTTCGATAGAATATAAGTGAGGCAATCATGTTTGAAGTCAAAGGAAAGTACGGAACAGCGAAGGTCTTTTCTGAGATCCGCGACGAGAAGGCGATTGAGCAAATTCAGGTCTTGATGGATCAGCCTTTTGTTGAGGGCTCCAAGGTCAGAATCATGCCCGATTATCACTGGGGAGCTGGCTGTACGATCGGCCTTACGGTTAATTTGCGAGATTTCGTCGTGCCAAATCTGGTCGGTGTGGACATTGGTTGCGGCATGTACGTGGAAAGCCTCGGCAAACAGGATTTTGACCTCAAATCTTTTGATCGATTAGTGCACGAAATCCCGGCGGGTTTCAATTCCTGGAAGCAGCCTATCGAATATGCTTCTTTTATGCGCAATTTATTGTGTTATGACGAGATTAAAACCTCGGTCATTGACAGGCAGATTGGCACGCTCGGTGGGGGTAATCACTTCATCGAATTGGATATTGATGAAAAGACTGGCGAAATCTTCCTGGTGATTCACTCTGGAAGCCGGAATGTGGGTAAACAAGTCGCAGATTACTACCAAAAATTAGCCGAAAGAACCTGCAACGCTGATGTTCCCAAGCCACTCAAGTACCTTAAAGGTGAGTTGGCACAAAGATACCTGCACGACATGCGTTTGTGCCAGGAGTACGCCAGCCTGAACCGCCAAACCATGGGTAAGTACATAAACAAACGCTTTGGTATCGGAGGGCAAACCTTTGAGACTATCCACAACTACATCAACGCCTCGGACAACATCATTCGCAAAGGCGCGGTTTCGGCAAGAAAAGGTGAGAAACTGATCATACCACTGAATATGCGTGATGGTGCTTTGATTTGCGTGGGTAAAGGAAACAGTGATTGGAATAACTCTGCGCCGCATGGAGCGGGACGTTTGTATGGCAGAAAAGAAGCCTTGCGAACCCTGAATCTGCAGGATTTCCAGGCATCCATGAGGGATGTCTTCTCAACGACTGTAGGTCGTGATACCCTCGATGAAGCCCCAATGGCGTATAAGCCGACTGAAGAAATCGTCAAAGCTATTCAAGACACGGTTACGATCGAAACACATATCAAACCGATCTATAACTTCAAAGCCGGACGAGAGTAGATTAGCAATCCGTTTGCCAGAACATTAGTGGGGCGCATCAATCGCTCTGATCAGATCATTATGTTGAGCAATATCATCTGCCAACAGGGAGTATTGATGATCAGGTATTCCGATTGATGAGCAGCATAGCCGCCTCTGCTGCGCAACCTGAATCGGACAAACCTGGACCCCGATATTACCGCTTCTTCTCGATTACAGGTAGTTCGCCCAACAGCAGCGTAGGTGTGATACCTTTATCCGTCAGGATTACCTTGGCGTTATCCTTCAGCGAGGTTTCCACCATCTCGATTTGCTTCAGCGCTTGGGCATTGCCGACAAAGTATTTTTCAGCCGATTCGTTGACCAGCCTGATCGCCTCGGCACGTCCTTCAGCAACCTTGATGGCCGCCTCGCGTTCGCCTTCAGCCCGCTGGATTGCCGCCAGTTTCTGCTGCTCAGCCGCCTCGAACTCACCCGTTGCCAGCAGCCTCATTGAGCGCCGTTCCTGCTCGGCGGTTTTCTGCTTGTGCATAGCCTTTTTGATATCTTCAGGCGGGTCGATCAGGCGGATTTCCACTTTACTTACAGTCAACCCCCATTCCACCGCGAAGTTGCCCAAAACAGCTTTGAGATTAGTGGCAATTTTCTCTCTGGCAACCAGGCTCTCGTCCAGGGTGAGGTCGCCAAACTCCTGGCGCAGGTTGGTCATCGCCAGTTGGATAATAGCCCGCTTCCAATCATCGATGTTGTAGAATGTGCGCTTAATCGAATCTTCGTCTGTAGATGGACGTACCCACATGACGCCGTCAACCGAGATTTCGACATTATCCTTGGTAATGACGGATTGGGGCATGATGTCCACAGTATGCTCTCGGATATCACGAACACGCACCAATTGCACAAAAGGTATCTGCACACCCAAGCCTGGAAGTACAAAGCGGGTATATTTTCCCAACGTTTCCTGGATGCCCCGTTCGTAGGGTCGTAAGGTAAAAAGGGGGATTACTATGGTTCTCATGCTGACTCCTAAATCTCAAATCGAATGTTTGGTCACCGTTCAGATTGCTTTCAGTTTTTTTGTAAGTGCAGTTTATGCCTTTAGAATAGCAGATCAGTTTGGTGAAGTCAAACGGTTTTATGTCATAAACTGTGAGGGCAGAATTGCTTCTGTTCCCTTGATTGCTCATCGTGGCCTTCTGATACGCTGACAATAAGCAGAACAAGCCTAACCCAAAGCGGAATTTCTAAATTTCAAATTCGCCGCGCAGCCCAGAGCTGCTGTCGGGAGCAATCCACACATGGAAACAGCCCGGCTCAATGCCCTTCGTACCATCACCGCGAGTGAATGCCAGCATTTCTTCATTGATAATGAATGATACACGTCTTGTTTCTCCCGGCTGAATCTCGACCTGTTGAAAGCCTTTCAGCTCGCGAACCGGGCGTGTCAGCGAACCTACCAGATCGCGAACATAAAGCTGCACCAGCTCTTTCCCTGCCCGCCCGCCAGTGTTGGTTACCTCGGCGCAAACCTCAACCTTCCCGCGAAGAGCCTGGCTGCTGAGCGTCAGGTTCGCGTACCTGAAGGTAGTGTATCCAAGACCGAACCCAAAGGGGAATAATGGTGAGCTTTGCAAATCGATATAGCGGGAGTGGAACCCCTGTTCAGAGTTGATTGGACGTCCCGGATTTTTGTGGTTGTAATAGATTGGCACTTGACCGGTGGCACGCGGGAATGTGATTGGCAAGCGCCCAGACGGCGAATAAGCCCCGAATAGGATATCGCCCAGGGCAGGGCCACCTTCAATGCCGGGGTGCCAGGCATACAAAACCGCATCCACCTGTGATACCTGGTGCATGATAGCCAGCGGTCGGCCAGCGAACACGACCAGAACCACCGGCTTTCCGGTGTTTACCATCGCATCGACCAACTCAGCCTGTCCAGGGGGCAATAGTAAGCTGCTCACATTGGCATTCTCGCCGGAGCGACTGGGGTGCTCACCGAGTACAATGACGACAGCATCCACGCGCTGGGCAGCCTTCATCGCCGCGTCGGTTTCTGGCACAAACCACAGCTCCGTATCTTTTGGCGCCGCTTCTTTGAGCGCCTGGTCTAATGGGGTGACGTTTTCCGCCCTGCCGTCTGGCGACCAGGTGCCAAACATCTCGCCGCGTGCGTGGACGTAATTGCCAGTGACCATAATTCGGCGAAAGCCGTGCAGCGGCAGAATATCGTTCCGGTTCTTGAGCAGCACCATGCTTTCGCGGGCAAACTGGCGTGCGATCTGTCGCGATTCTGGGGTCAGCACCTCTGTCGTATAGCGAGTTGGGTCGGTGAACGGCCGGTCAAATAAGCCTGCCCGCTGCTTGATTCGCAAGATCCGGCGAACGGCTTCGTCGATCTCCTCGACTGGCACGCTACCTGTGCGCACACTGGCAGCCAAGGTCTCGAGGTAGGCTTTTGACACCATATCCATGTCAACCCCGGCATGGAGCGCGAGTGCAGCCGCTCTGGCGCGGTCTTCCGCTACACCGTGCTGGACGAGCTCAGCAACCGAAGCCCAATCTGAAACCACGAACCCCTCAAAACCCCACTCGCCGCGCAGCACGCCAGTTAGCAACCGCCTTTCAGCGGTTACCGGGGTACCGTTGAGGTCGATGAATGCAGACATGATCGTACCCACGCCAGCCTTTACCGCGCTTTCATAAGGCGGAAGATAAATATCGCGCAGAGTAGGCTCAGAGATTTCTCCGCCTTCATAGTCGCGTCCGCCCTCCGCCGCCCCGTAACCAACGAAATGCTTGGCGCATGCCACAATCCGGTCGGGTTGAGCCATGTCATCGCCCTGCATTCCTCTCACGGCGCTGGCAGCCAGTATGGAAGCCAGATAAGGATCTTCACCACTCCCCTCTGCCACACGGCCCCAACGCGGGTCTCGGGCAATATCGATCATCGGAGAAAAAGCCCACTTGAATCCATCTGCGCTAGCTTCTTTCGCAGCCACTGCCGCTGCCTGCTCGGTCAGACCCGGGTTGAACGCTGCTGCCTGCCCAAGCGGGATAGGGAAGACCGTACGATAGCCGTGGATCACATCGCGTCCAAAGATCAGGGGGATTTTCAGGCGCGACTCAAGCGCGATGCGCTGGTAGTAGTTGCGCTGCTCGGCACTGCCAGAATCTGACTGCCCCTGTCCGGTTAGGGGACCATCAGCATTGAGCAGAGAGCCAGCTTTACCCTGGCGAATCAGGTCTGTGTCCAGTCTATCGCTGCCGTTATACTGATTCAACTGGCCTATTTTTTCATTTAGAGTCATTTGTCCCAATAAGGCATCGATGTAGGGTTCTGTGAGATTGGTCATTTGTTGGTCTCCAAGATCCTCAAGAAAGGGCAGATTTCCTTATGTCTAGTGTATGAAATAAATGCATTAATTAGTCCCTCAAAATAAACTGTTGCCCAAAGTCACCGAAGGTAATCAGTGATAAACAAAATTGATATGCTAATCTTTATCCAAGCAATAGTAGATCCAAACTCTCGCGAGTTTTTTTCTTGTAAAATGAAACGTTTCATTTTGAATATTTTACATGATTAATTGGCAGGAGAGAAGAAACGAACATCTTTTATGTCCTAAACACCCATAAAACAAGTAAAGTCACTCGCCAGTCAAATTCATTCTTGATTATTTACCCTACTTGACGAATGAGGATTTGCAACCTGAACGTGCTCTCTGCCCCATTCATTCGTTACGCGCCAACCCACAACGCAGGTACGGCCAGAAAGAGGGCGCCTATCATCACAAAAGCGCCAAGCACAACCCCGGCCACCGCCGCGCAGCGAACCGTACGAGCGCGCAAACCCGAGGCGCTCAAAACCACGGCCGTGAGTCCCAAAGCCAGGTTGAGGCCTTGCCAGGCATACCATACTCCCATGTTCCAAAACAACACGGTACCGAATAAATAAAAACTCGATACCACCATCAAACAGCCCACCAGACTGACGATCAGGCCGGGAATGGTTCGAGGCCGTCCGGCTTCCTTTTTCCGTGGCGAGTTTTGAGGTTCTTCAATCATTTGATCCATCCGTCATCTCCTCCGTTATGCACCAAACGACGGCCCTCATCGCAAGTCGCTTAGGTTGAGGCCGTCTTCTCCCAATAGAGGTTGGCCATCCACCGCGATCAATTGAATGTATGTCGTATCCTGATGATGACCACCGCTGGAGCGGCCTGCCGCCCAGGTGACCCAACCGCCGCCTTTGTCGTTTGCAAAGATCTGAGGCAGGCTGGTCGAAGCAGATTCCAGCGCGGTAAAAGCAGTTCCGGCAGCGTCCCAGACCAGCGAGCCATCAGCGCTTAGTTTTTGAGCCCACAGCCGGATCACCGTCACATTATTATTCCTGTGCTCCGGCTCCGTCCAGACGATCAAAGCCTCCCCCGGTTCGCTCCCCGCTGCGAGCGAAAAAGGACGCTTTTCAGACAACACCTCGACGCCCACAGGCCCCCAAAGCAACTGCCCTTCCCCACTGACGCGCTGGGAGGCGATACCGCCGGATGCAGACTGCCAGACCGCCACGGCGCCACCTGCCCCGTCCGTGACCAGCGCAGAAGGATAAGCCGCCTCCACCAAGGCCCCAAGTGAAAGACCCTCTTCCTGCCAAAGGGGTTCTCCTTGCGCATCGAAGTGTTGAACGATCAAGGGCGTCCCTTCCTCAGCTGAGGTCTCGGCAGCTTCAGGCCGCGTCTCACAAAGCACGATCACACCGCCCTCTCCGTCGCTCACCAGCGATTCACATAAGACCCCTGGCATTTCAGCAAAGGGAATGATTCCATCGACTCCCCATTCCGACTGACCGTCCGCGTTTACTTTCTGGATGCCCCAAAAAATGTCCTGAGACCATAAAATAAAGACATTCCCCGCTTTGTCCTGAGCAAGTTCTAACGTATCCGGGAAACCGGGCGGAATAGATACTCCCTCAATCCCCGATAATATACCAGAAGCATATAAGCGGCGCAGTGCAACGCCGCTCAAATCGCTGCGATTGGCTGCTATGAAGACTCTATCCCGCCCATCATTTACAGCACGCAGCAACCTCGGCAAGCCTTCGTCTGATGCCGGAAAAGAAGTACTCACTTGAATTCCACCCTGATCCCAGAGTGGCTTCCCCATCAAGTCCACCCTTTGCGCCCATATTTCTTCGCCAAGAGACCAAACCAGAATTGCACCATCCTCAAGGGCCACCAACTCCCCCACACGCAAACCGCTGCGCGCATATCCAGGGATACGCTCCAGGTAAATCCGGGGACCCGAGCCGGGCCAGATGGGACTCCCCGCCGCATCCAGCCGTTGCATGTAGGTGATGCGTCCCAATCCTCGCACGTTCTTCTGGTAGGCAACATAGACACCGCCCTCTCCATCTGGGACAGAGACGGGGCTCCCCACAGTCGTGAACATCACGGAGGTAGCGATGTCCGCAATCGGTTTGCAGGCAGGTAGCAACAATAGGCAAAATAAAACTGCAAGGAATAATATTCTCTTTAACGAAGAAACGCTCCGATTGGTCATAATTACCTCACTTTTTCTCCGTAGCCAGGCAACTTTAGAAGTATTATAGTTCTCTTTTGAGACAAACATATAATCACAGGCCAACTGAAATCTCTCGTAGAAGGGGTCTTCACTAGCCTTAATTAATTGTTTAGCATCATTTGCACCGCCGGTGAAGTAACTCCAATTATATAGTGCAGCAATCTGGCTGTAAAATCTACCCAAAGACTTTAATCGAATAGCCTGAATTTAACCGATCGGTGTGATTCCACACAATGAATTTACATCATTGACAGAGACGTTCACGCGATTGGCGCGAAACTTTACGAAAACATCTCGCTGACCACTACCTTTGAATCACAGCCTGGGCATCGCTGTCAGCAATCATTCCTGTCATCCTTAAATCTAAGCTGATAGACAAAGGCCGCCAGCAGCTTGAAAAAGCTGAGGCAAAGATACTCCAGGCGGAAGAGAAAAAACAAGCCAGGGATAATTGCCCTGGCTGTAATCTAATCTTTTTTGGGGAATCTTATCCCTTGGTGAGGGAGAAAGATTGACCGCGTACTTTGTATTTGGTATTGGCTGAGACGATCTTTTCGAGGTATGCCTCTGAGACATCGACCGTAGTGCGGTGATTTTGGATGTAGATCCTGCCCAAAGCGGTGCCCGGGATCCCGGCAGTACCGGCAATCGATGCGACCACGTCCGACGGGCGCAGACCATCCACCTTCCCAAGCCCCATTTCTAGGCGGATCATACCCTCTTCATCGCTCTGCTTTCCACGTACACTGGCACGCGGTTTGGCATGAGCGGTAAATTCACGCTGGCTCTTACCACGCGATTCACTTCGACCACTGCCTTCAGAACGATCGTAACGCAAGCGCCGTTCAGGGCGCACAGCCTTCTCTGGCAGGGGGCTGATCTCTGGGATCGGGCGCTGCTTCTCTTCTGCCCTGGCGACCTTGAGCGCTGCGGCAGCCATGTCAATCGGGTCCACCCCACTGGCAACCAGGGACTCGACCAATGCACGTTCTTCCCTGGCGCGACCGCGTTTAAGCCACATTTCGATCTTGGATAAAAGGCCGTCCAGCCGTTTTGCCTGGATCTCCTCTGCGGTGGGGATCGTCCCTTCCAGCATTTCCTGGTGGGTGAACTGCTCAATCTGACGCACCTGGCGTCTTTCGGATGGTCTGGCGAGCGAAATGGCGACGCCAGTCCTGCCTGCCCGACCCGTGCGCCCGATCCGGTGGACAAAGGTCTCGGTTTCTTCAGGTAGATCATAATTGAAAACGTGCGAGATCCCTTCCACATCCAATCCGCGGGCAGCCACATCGGTTGCCACCAACACCTTCACCTGGCCTGCTCTGAAGCGTGCCATGGTATGCTCGCGGGCTTCCTGGCTCAGATCCCCTGAAAGCGCTTCGGAGGGGTAACCGCGCATATTGAGTTCATTGACAAGCTCGCCGGTTCGCACTCGCGTGCGGGTGAAGATCAATGCTGAGGTGATGTCTTCCATTTCAAACAAGCGTGTCAGAACAGCCAGTTTGTCGTGTTCATTCACATAATAAACGCGTTGTTCTGTCGCCGCAACGGTAACCTGCTCGGTCTGAATAGCCACAGTTTTCGGATTGCGCAGGTATTTGCGAGCCAATTCACGGATCCGGGGAGGCAGGGTTGCCGAGAAGAGCGTGGTTTGGCGTTCATCCGACGTACCAGCCAGGATCGCCTCTACATCTTCCACGAAACCCATCGAGAGCATCTCATCGGCTTCATCCAGTACGACGGTATGCACTTCCGTCAGGTCCAGGCGACCGCGCTTGACCAGGTCAAGGAGGCGTCCCGGTGTGCCCACCACCACCTGCACTCCGCGGCGAAGTTGGTTCAGCTGCTGGCTGTAGGACGTGCCGCCATAAACGGTCAGCACACTCACGCCCATGAACTGACCAAGCGACTGGATCATCTCGGTCACTTGCAGAGCCAGTTCGCGGGTGGGGGCAACCACCAGGGCTTGCGGCAGATATTGCTGCGGGTCGATGCGGTTGAGGATGGGCAGGGCAAAGGCAGCCGTTTTGCCGGTGCCGGTTTGAGCCTGGCCGGTGACGTCGCAGCCTTCCTGCATCAGGGGGATAATCCCAGCCTGGATCGGGGTAGGCTGGGTGTACCCCAGCGCAGTGATAGCCTGCACCAGTTCAGGGCGCAGGTTAAAATCTTCAAATTGTATAGACATCAAAACTCCATTTTCCTAGTAAGCCAACAGGCGCAAGGCACAACATGCTATTTGCATGCCATGCGCGCAAGTCACTATTCATTTTTACTCAGGGGGAAGTCTTGATTATTCCGTACTGTTATCTGCAACAAGCTTCGCCTCGCGGCTTAGCTCTCCCAAACACAACCAGTCAACGCCTGTTTTGGAACGTCCAAAACGCACACCCAAAATAAAAGTTCTCACACGAGAATTGCTGAAGTATATCACTGATTGACCCTTCTAAGATTGCATCATCCGAATTGCATCATCCGAATTGCTAATTTTCACGTTCATCCCTTCCTCACCACCCAATTTAACAAGTGCAGTATGGCAATGAGCCAAATATGACAATGAATATTTCAATTTTCTACATCAAATCCATGTGCTCACCTCTCTTTTGCTTTATAATCTGTGTAAATCATCCATTAACCTATCTCTTTCATGGAGGAAAAATGAAAAAGTATTTGCTGTTAGCGGTGTCCCTGATTTTAGTGGGAGCCATGCTGGTTGGTTGCGCGTCCGAATCCACTTCAGTCCTCGATAAGATCCAGGAAGCGTAAAAAGTATCTGTCGGAACATCCGCCGACTATCCCCCTTATGAGTATATAGATGAAGCCGGCAACAAAGCCGGGTTTGATATCGAACTGATGGCTGAAATCGCCAAGCGCATGGGCGTCGAGCTTGAGTGGGTGGACATGCCTTTCGACAGCCTTGTGGCTGCAGTCGCCGGCGGTAAGCTGGATATGGCCATCTCCTGCTTCAACTATGACGAAGAACGCGACAAGATCGTCGACTTCTCCGAAGCCTATTACACTACCGAAGACGCCTTCGTGGTCACCAGTGCTTTCACCGGAACGATCACCGTGCCAGAAGATGTCGCCAACTACAAAGTTGGCGTCCAGTCGGGCACCGTACAGGACGGTTGGCTGACGGACAATCTGGTCACCCCGGGTTTGCTGCCCGAAGCCAATCTCTCGCGCTATGAGCGCGTGGACCAGGCAGCCCTGGACCTCGCCAATGGGCGCATCGAAGTGCTGATGGGTGATTACGTGCCGATCCAGGCTTTGGTTGCCCAAAACCCCGATCTGCGGGTTGTCTACCGCGGCGTACTCTCAACCGGTCCGATCAATATCGTCCTGCCCGATGGCGACACAAAGCTCAAAGCTGAGGTCGATCGCATCATCAAGGAACTCCAGGATGAGGGTTTCATCGATCAGCTGGCGGTAAAGTACTTCAGCGAGCAGTAACCGCCGCACTGTCAATTTGCGTTGATTAACACTGTCAGGGGCTGCCAGTTTGGCAGCCCTTGGATAAAACGGAGCAGCCGTTGGATTTCAGTCAATTTTTATCCTACATTGCCTCGGGGACGGTCTACACCGTTGGCGTGACTCTCATCGCGCTGCCTGCCGGGCTCCTGATCGGCACAATCCTGGCGCTGCTCTACGTCTACGGCGGCAAGGTCGCTGCCAGGGTCATGAACCTCTACAGCACCGTCTTCCGCGGTATTCCTCCCCTGGTTCTGTTGTTTATTCTCTTTTTCGCGGTCACCAGGGGCGTCAACCTTTCAGCCTTCTGGGCAGGCTCGCTTTCCCTCGGGATGGTGAGCAGCGCCTACCAAATGGAGATCGTGCGCGGCGCGCTGCTCTCCGTCAGTGGAGACCAGCTGATGGCTGCCCGCGCGGTTGGCCTCAGCCGCCTGCAGGCCATCCGTTACGTGGTGCTGCCCCAGGCAGTCAGGCTGGCAATCCCGCCGTGGTCCAACGAAGCCGCCATCGTGATCAAGGACTCCTCCCTGGTCTATGCCCTGGGTGTCCCGGAAATTTTGCGGCGGGCGCAGCTTATCGGCGCCAGCTCCCAAAGATACCTGCTGGCATATCTCAGCGCCGCCATCATCTACTTCTTGCTGGTCTATGCGACCACCCGCTTGTTGAACCATCTCGAACAAAAACTAAGCATTCCTTCCAACCCTTAGCCCGCGGAGATTGCGCCCATGCCCAAACCCATCCTGACCATCAAAAACCTGACCAAAATCTACGGCCAGAATGTCATTTTTCAGAACCTCAACCTGACCGTGAACGAAGGCGACACTGTCGTGATCATCGGTCCGAGCGGCACCGGCAAAAGCACCCTCCTGCGCTGCATCAATTTGCTCACCCGCCCCAATGAGGGTCAGATCTGGCTGGATGATCTTGAAATCACCGCCAAAGGCACGGATGAAGACCAGGTGCGCCAGCACATCGGCATGGTGTTCCAAAACTTTTTGCTCTTCAATCACCTGACTGCCCTTGGCAACGTCAAATTAGGTTTGACCAAGGTCAAGAAGATGTCTGAGGAGGAAGCCACCAAGAAAGCCATGCACGAGCTGAGCCGCGTGGGCCTGGCGGACCGCGCCAACCACTACCCCGGGCAGCTTTCCGGCGGGCAGCAGCAGCGCGTGGGCATCGCCCGGGCGCTGGCGATGGACCCCCGTGTGATGCTCTTCGACGAGCCCACCTCCGCCCTCGACCCAGAGCTGATCGGGGAGGTGCTGGAAGTGATGCGAAAACTCGCCCTGGACGGGATGACCATGGTGGTGGTCACGCACGAGATGGGTTTCGCCCGCGAGGTCGCTGACCGGATCGTCTTCATGGAAAAGGGCCACATCGTGGAAGAAGGCTCGCCGGATGAAATGTTCAACCATCCCAAGTTTGACCGCACCCGCGAATTCCTCTGGAAGATCACCGAACTTTACGGTAAGAAAGAAAAGGAAGCCGAGTAATGCTGACCTGGCTGGGCTACTTCGGACGCTTTGGTCAAAACTTCCTGCGCGGCGCGGGGGTCACGCTGGAGCTGACGGCGGTCGGGCTGGCGATTGGTTTCGTGTTGGGGCTGCTGCTGGCACTGGCGCGCAGCTACGGTTCCAAATGGCTGCAGCGGGCGGCGGGGGCTTACATCGCGGTCTTCCGCGGCACTCCGCTGCTGGTGCAGCTCTTCATCATCTATTACGGCTTGCCCGAGCTCGGGATCGCTTTTTCGCAGACTGTCGCCGCCTACCTGGCGCTGGGGCTCAACAGCGCGGCATACCAGGCCGAATACCTGCGCGGCTCAATCAACGCCATCGGCGCGGCGCAAATGGAAGCCGGGCGGTCGATCGGGCTTTCCAAGTGGCAGACGATCGGCTATGTGATCCTGCCCCAGGCGCTGCGCCTGGCGCTGCCGAGTTGGTCCAACGAACCGATTTCGCTGCTGAAGACCACCGCTATCGTCTTCCTGATCGCGGTGCAGGACCTGATGGCAGAGGGCAGGCGCGCTGCCACCACCACTTTTGACTTCGTGGGCATCTACCTGGCCGTCGCGGTGGTGTATTTGGTGATGGTCTTCGCGCTGGACGCCCTGCTCAAGTTCCTCGAACGCAAAACCGCCATCCCCGGCATGGACATCGAAACCCGGCGCTAACGATCCTGGGACTGCCGGAAGAAAAAGCAAAAAGACCCCCTCCTTTGAGGGGGAAATAAAGGGGGTGGGAGTGTGCGTGGGCTTCCCTCGGGGCTGTCTGCTTGCCCTGTGTGCTTGCATACAGGTCGTGCCGGAGGCTAAGCTGGATCCTACCGTGAAACGGATGGGAAACTGAAGAGGGTAAACTTTGCACCCCATGGAACCCTCGTCCACCGCAGGCGGTCCCCGCAAAGACCAAAGGTGCCCATTATTTGCTGGATTGAAGTGCGCAACCCATCGTACGGAGGGGGTTTACTCCCTCCGCATCGTATGCATGGGCGAGATAAGCGATCTACCATCATCGCGAGCGTAGCGCGGTGATCTGCTTTTCGTCTTTTTCGACCACCACAACTGCAGATTGCCACGTCGCTTCGCTCCTCGCAAAGACGGATGCTTGTCATCGCGAGCGTAGCGTGGCGATTTGCTTGTCATCGCGAGCGTAGCGTGGCGACCTGCATTTCATTGCATTAGTTGGAGACCTTCGGTCAAACCCCGTGCGCGGTCGAGAGACCGGCACGATCTTGGTGAGCAATAACACTCTCCCCCGCTTCGCGGGCCCTCCCTCGAGGGAGGGCTATATAGCATCAAGATCCGGCGGAGTGGTGAACCCTGGCAACTGCGCTGCCAGGGCAGGAGAGCGCCGTTTCGCCCTTGTTTTCAGATCCTGTTCGAACGAGATATGGAGACCGGACGGTCAGAAGCCTTTCATGGTACCCAAAGGGCAGGCTCTGCACTCAGGAGACCATGAAAGAACAAGAAATGAGCACCATTCCGCCCTGCTACGTTAAAATTCCAGCATAACACCTCGCTTCAGGTATAATTTACATTACCCGACCCTCTCATCTTTAGCGGGGGGCGGTCCATTAAGGGAGAAACACATGACCAATAACAACGAACTTGAAAAGACCCTCTGGGCTGCAGCGGATAAATTGCGCTCCAATATGGATGCTGCTGAATACAAACACGTTGTTCTTGGGTTGATCTTTCTCAAGTATATCTCCGACGCATTCAACAGTCTGTATCAAAGGTTAGTTGAAAACAAGGGCGAATACGAAGGCGCAGACCCCGAAGACCCGGATGAGTACCTGGCAAACAACGTGTTCTTCGTGCCCGAAACAGCCCGCTGGCAATACCTGCAGGACCGCGCCAAACAGCCCGAAATCGGCAAATATCTTGATGACGCCATGGATGCCATCGAGCGCATTAACCCACCCCTAAAAGGTGTCTTGCCCAAAATTTATGGCGACCCTGAACTCAACAAGCAACGGCTTGGAGAGCTGATCGACCTGATTGGCACGGTAGGTTTTCAGCAGGATGCGCACAAATCGCAAGACCTGCTTGGGCGGGTTTATGAATACTTCCTGGGGCAGTTCGCCGATGCCGAAGGCAAAAAAGGCGGTCAGTTCTACACCCCTGCCAGCATCGTCAAACTATTGGTGGAAATGATCGAGCCCTTCAACGGTCGCGTTTACGACGGCTGCTGCGGCAGCGGCGGGATGTTTGTGCAGAGCGAAAAATTCGTGCTCAACCATCAAGGCAGCATCAAGGATTTATCTATCTATGGTCAGGAGTCCAACCCCACCACCCTGCGCCTGGCACGCATGAACCTGGCAATCCGCGGCATCGATGCGCAATTGGAATTAGGGGATACCTTCTTGAACGACCGCCACCCCGACCTGAAAGCCGATTTTGTGCTGGCTAATCCGCCCTTCAACGTCAGCGATTGGAGCGGGGAGCAGTTGCGGGATGACATCCGTTGGAAGTATGGCGTGCCGCCAGTTGGCAACGCCAATTACGCCTGGCTGCAGCACTTTGTCCACAAACTCAGCCCAACTGGAACTGCCGGGATCGTTTTAGCTAACGGCAGCATGAACAGTAACACCAGTGGCGAGGGAGATATCCGCAAGAACATGATCGAAGCCGGCATTGTAGACTGCATGGTGGCTTTGCCCGCCCAGCTTTTTTACAACACCATGATCCCGGCTTGCCTGTGGTTTTTGGCGCGCGACCGCACCAATCACAAGTTCCGCGACCGTTCCAACGAAATCCTTTTCATCGATGCCCGCAAACTCGGGACAATGATTAATCGCCGCAACAAGGAATTCACGGATGAAGACATTGCCAAAATCTCCGGTACTTATCATGCCTGGCGCGGAGAAGGCGGCGAGTATGCCGATATCCCCGGCTTCTGCAAAGCTGCCACGATAGCTGAGGTGCGTGCCAACAACTATGTGCTGATGCCCGGGCGCTACGTGGGCACGGAAGAAGCCGAAGATGACGGCGTGCCTTTTGAAGAAAAGATGGCAACCTTAACCGCTCAACTGGCAGAGCAATTCGCCAAAGGGAATGAACTGCAAGAACGGATCCGCGAGAATTTGAGGGGGATTGGCTATGATATCTGACCTTTACGCCTTTCCACCGAGCCAGGTAGCCCAATCCGAAGCCCTGACTGCCCAATTGGTCATGGCGCACCGCAGGCTGGCGGAGCTCAAGGGAGTAACGCCCTTGCTCCCTAATCAGGATATCTTGTTGAACACGCTTTCACTGCAGGAAGCCAAAGACAGTTCCGCGCTCGAGAACATCATCACCTCGCACGATGAACTCTTCAAACAGGGTTTAGACCTGCCGCAATTTAACAGCGCAGCCGCAAAAGAGGTCAGCCGATATTCTGAAGCACTCCGATTAGGATATGAACGGGTCAAGGAAGATGGGAACCTCTCGCTTGAAGATTTAGTTGCGATTCAGCAAGTTTTGATGATTGGCGAACCGGGCCCTGGCATCCGAAGCAAGCCTGGAACGCGAGTGGTAAACCGTGCCACCGGCGAAGTGGTGCATGACCCTCCGCAGGATCATGATCAGATCGTGGAGCTGCTTGAACGTCTTTTGGACTTCTTCAATCAACCAAGCGACCAGGGGCTTGATCCCCTCATTCGCATGGCGTTAGCGCATTACCAGTTTGAGAAGATCCACCCCTTCTACGATGGCAATGGACGCACTGGGCGCATCCTAAACCTGCTTTACCTTGTGCAGCATGGTCTTTTGGATCTGCCCACCCTTTACCTAAGTCGATATATTTTACGTGAAAAGAGTACCTACCTGGCACTGTTACGGGCAGATCCAAACGATGATAACTGGGAAAGCTGGCTCCATTTCATGCTGAAAGGCGTGGAACTGACTGCAACGGAAACCATCGATACGATTCATAAGTTAAGAGACCTGATGGCTGATTACCAGGAAAGGATTAAGAACGAATTACCCGTTGCTTCTAAGCTCGAATTGTTAAATACACTCTTCAAACATCCCTACACCAAGATTGATTTTGTTATCCGGGATGTTGGTGTCAGCCGTCCCACAGCTGCAGGTTATCTGGAAGCATTAACCGAGGCAGGTTTCCTGGAGAAAAAAAAGATTTGGAGGAGCAGTTACTATATCAACACACCACTGCTCAAGTTGTTACAGGGGCAGTAGAATTGCGCGTCTCATGTAAAGAAAACCCGAATTTCTTTACATGATAAGGCTATCATGTATTAAAATGCCGCAAAACTTTACATGACAGATTGTTCATGTGAAGAAAAGAGAGAATTATTGACATGAATAATTCGATACCAAATTGGAACCTACCTAACCAAGATATTGATAATTTGGACTACAAACATACCTTATGCAAGCAAAAAAGGATTGGTTATGAGTTTTAAGGAAGTGACTTCACTTGGCTCAGTAGTGAAGTGTTTAGATTCCAAACGTATACCCTTGTCTAACAAAGAACGTGAATCGAAACAAGGACATTATCCATATTACGGAGCTGCCGGAATTATTGATTATGTTAATGAACCGATATTCTCCGGTCTATACCTTCTAATGGGAGAAGATGGATCCGTGATTAAAGAGGACGGAACACCTGTTCTCCAATTAGTTTCAGGTGAGTTTTGGGTAAACAACCATGCACATGCTCTTCAAGGTGAAACAGATTTAGAAACTCGTTTTTTGTATTATGCGTTAGGAAACACCAACATCCAAGGTTTTGTTACTGGTGCTGTACAGCCGAAACTTAATCAAGCAAATATGAACAAAATTCCAGTTTACTTTCCTGGGAAGAGTATACGAAAACGAATTGTTGAGATACTAGGTAGTTTGGATGACAAGATAGAACTCAACCGCCAGACCAATGCCACCCTCGAAGCCATCGCCCAGGCAATTTTTAAGGAATGGTTTGTCGACTTCAACTACCCCGGCGCCACTGGTGAAATGGTCGAAAGCGAATTGGGCCTAATACCAACAGAGTGGAGTGTTGATAATCTGAGTGGATTGGCTGCAGTGAGCTCAGGAAAGGGATTAAAACGCAGCGAATTTACGACTGAAGGCTATCCTGTACTTGGCGCAAATGGTCAAATTGGATTCTCTCATCATTACTTACTTGAGGATGAAGTAATACTCACGGGTCGAGTGGGTACGCTTGGGACTTTACAGTTGATAAACAACAAAGCCTGGATTTCAGATAACGTCTTAATCATTAAACCAAAGAATCCCTTCTATTACCACTACTTGTACTTTTGGTTAAAAACGGTTGATTTTAAGAATCTCAATCGTGGCAGCACCCAGCCATTAATTACAAAAACTGATTTGCTTCATCTTTCAATATTACAGCCTGAGTTAAACATCCTAATTGATTATGATCGGATGTGCAGGGGCTTGTTCAATCTAATTGAAAACCACAATAATGAAAATATATCGCTATCTGAGATTAGAGATCAACTGTTGCCAAAGTTAATGAGTAAAGCAATTGAACTATAAAGAGGCAACTATGGCAAAGGAAATGAGACTACCCCTAGACCAAGCCTGGAAAAACTGGGAGGCTTGTCTAAACGGAAACGATCCTAACTCGATATTTAGGCAAATCACTACAATGATTTGGGATACAGGTGTTTACCGAATAATTCTTGCCGGTCGGCAGTTAAAAGTCGAAAAGAACCCGCAATCTCCAGAACTTAATGACACATTGCACTTCTTTATTGATCGTAATTATTTCCATTCTCAAAGCTTAATTATTAGGCGAATTACCGACGATAGGTATCCCCTAACGGGTAAAATGGGGGTTTTTTCCTTAAAAGCTTTACTAAAGGACATTGAAAGTTATAAAAAAGAGCTCACACGAGAAACTTTTTTAGAGCTCAGAAATATGCCTTACGATTACAAAGAGATTCAAAGCAGAGAACAAAAGTATGCTCTTAGCCAACCCGCAGGTACCGCATTTTTCATTCCACCCGAACTCGATTGGGAATCAATTGAGGATGCTCATTCGGTGTTTGATCGCCTTGCGAATGTGCCTGCAAACAACAGAAACCCAGATGATCAAATTGATAGCAATGTATTTAGAAGACTCCATAAGCATCTAACTTTATGTACGGAAATATCTTTATACGCGGATAAATTCATTGCCCATTCTTCAACTCCCGAAAGTAGAGTGAGTCAGAATTACGACGAGACGACTATAACCGTAGATAAATTGTGGAAAGCCCACCGTGTAATTTTTAACGTTGCCCTATTTTTATCAGAAACAATCTTTGGTATAGATCGTATGGCCTTGGCAATTGAAAATCCAAGTCTCTTTATGTTTTGGGAGAAGCCATTATTTGAAAACGGGGAATTTGATTCAATCCGAGACTCGTTCGATATATATCGAAAGGAAACCGAAGCCTGGCGGATTAAAGGTGTTGATGAAATCTGGAACACAATTGAGGGTAAATAGAATATGACAACAATCTATGAATCAGAAATTGAACAAGGCAATAGGTGTGTATGGCCGTAGGGGCGTATGGCAATCGGGGCGTATGGCGATACGCCCCTACACGCCCATCTCCTTTGTATTTGGAATAAAATATCCTCATGAACCCGATCAACCATCAAACCTCCGATTTCCATCACCGCCGATCGATCCGCCTGCAAGAGTACGATTACGCCCTGGCGGGCGCCTATTTCATCACCATTTGCACCCACAATCACCAACCGATTTTTGGAAAAATCGAATTGGATCCTATTGGGCAATCCGCCCCTGCCCAGAACGGCAAAGGGCAACCCGCCCCTGCCCAGAATGGTAGAGGGCAACCCGCCTCTGCCCAGAATGGTAGAGGGCAACCCGTAGGGGCAGGGCTCGCCCCTGCCCAGAACGGCAAAGGGCAACCCGCCCCTGCCCAGAATAATAAAGGGCAATCCGTAGGGGAAGGGCTCGCCCCTGCCCAGAATAATAAAGGGCAACCGCGAGGGTTGCCCCTACAGGATTCAAAAAATGTCATCATAGGGCCTGATATTGGGCAACCGCCAGGATCAGGGCAACCGCCAGGATCAGGGCAACCGCGAGGATCCGGGCAACCGCGAGGGTTGCCCCTACTGAATGAATTTGGTCAAATCGCGTTGGAACAATGGCACAAATTATCCGATCGGTTCCCAACCATAGATTTGGACGCGTTTGTGGTCATGCCAAACCATGTTCACGGAATAATTTTCATTACCGAAAACGGGCCACAACAACAACGGGGGCAATCACGTGATGGGCAACCGGAAAACGTCAAGCAACCGCAAGGGTTCGGGCAACCGCAAGGGTTGCCCCTACCTATGCGGACGACATTGGGTGACGTTGTTGGGGCGTATAAATCTCTGGTATCAAACGAATGTTTGAAAATCTACAAATCGAGAAACGAAACCATGGGGAAATTGTGGCAACGCAACTATTACGAACACATCATCCGGGATGAAAAATCCTTTGAAAACATCGTTTCCTACATCGAAAATAACCCCTCCACCTGGCAGCAGGACGAACTGTTCAGAGGCGAGATGCTATGATTCTCTTCGAATCAGATATTGAACAAACCACACTTGAACTTCTGCGCGATGAGAATGGCTACGCCATTGCTTTTGGACCTGACCTGCTCGATGGGTTTGCCCCGGAACGCGTGTACAACGAGGTTGTCCTGAAGGGGCGGTTGAAAGCCGCCATCGACAGGCTCAACCCCCACATCCCTATCTCGGCCCGTGAAGAAGCCTTCAAAAAGATCCTGCGTACCGAAAACCTGACGCTGATCGACAATAACCAGGCCTTCCACCGCTATTTAACGGAAGGTGTCGACGTGAAATTTGGTGTGGGGGAGGGCAAAAGCCGCACGGACAAGGTCTGGCTGATTGACTTTAACCACCCTGAGAACAACGATTTTCTGGCGGTGAACCAGTACACCGTGGTCGAAAACAACGTCAACAAACGCCCGGATATCGTCCTGTTCATCAATGGTCTGCCCTTGGTTGTGATCGAACTCAAAAACGCTGCCGATGAAAATGCCGATTTGCAAGCCGCTTTCCGCCAACTGCAGACCTACCATCAGCAAATCCCTTCCCTGTTCAAATACACCGCCTTTGAGGTGATCAGCGATGGCTGGTTTGCCAAAGCCGGCACGCTCACCAGCGATTATTCGCGCTTCATGGAATGGAAAAGCGTGGACGGCGTCAAAGTCGTCGATTCGAAGCTCGAGGCGGAGCTTGAGCCGTTGGTGAGGGGGCTGCTAAATAAACGCACGCTTTTGGATGTGATCCGGCACTTTATCGTGTTCGAGAATACTAAAGAAAGAACCCTCAAAAAGATTGCCGCCTATCACCAGTATTTTGCGGTCAATAAAGCCATTCGGTCCACCTTGCGCGCCTCCGCCGAGCAAACTTCGCATTTTGTAGCCGAGCACCCCTCGGTTTATGGCTTGCCCAACGTTGAAGAACAACCCAGAGGTGACCGCCGTGCAGGCGTGATCTGGCATACCCAGGGTAGCGGTAAGAGCCTCTCGATGGTGTTTTACGTTGGCAAGCTGGTATTGACGCAAGAAATGAACAACCCCACTTTTGTGGTGCTGACTGACCGCAACGACCTGGACCAGCAGCTTTTTGAGACCTTCAGCAACTGCCAACAGTTGTTACGCCAAACCCCGGTGCAAGCCAGCAGCCGCGAGGACCTGAGACGCTTGCTCTCGGTTGCTTCGGGGGGAATCGTCTTCACCACCATTCAGAAATTCTTCCCGGAGGAGAACGGCAGGGTCTACTCGGCCCTAACGGACCGACGCAATGTGGTGGTGATCGCGGATGAAGCCCACCGCAGCCAGTATGACTTCATTGACGGCTTTGCCCGCCACATGCGCGACGCCCTGCCTAACGCCTCGTTCATTGGCTTTACTGGTACGCCCATCGAACTGACTGACCGAAACACCCAGGCGGTCTTTGGGAATTACGTGGACGTGTACGACATCCAGCAGGCAGTCGAAGATGGCGCTACCGTACCGATCTATTACGAAAGCCGCCTGGCGAAAATCGAGCTCTCTGAAGAGGACCAAAAAATCCTCGATGAGCGGGTTGAAGAGATCACTGAAGATGAAGAGCTCACCGACAGGCAAAAACGCTTCGCACGCTGGGCTGGAAAAGAAGCCGTTGTGGGCAGTGAGGACCGCCTGAAGCAAGTTGCCGCGGATATCATCAACCACTTCGAACAGCGCACCTCTGCCGCGAAAGGCAAGGGCATGATCGTCTGCATGAGCCGACGCATCTGCGTGGCGCTGCATAATGAGATCATCAAACTTCGCCCTGACTGGTATAGCCCGGATGACGATAAAGGCGCGATCAAGATTGTGATGACTGGTTCTTCGAGTGACCCCCTGGACTGGCAGGAGCATATTCGAAACAAAGAACGGCGCAAGCTTATTGGCAACCGCCTGAAGGACCCCACCAATGACTTGAAATTGCTCATCGTGCGGGATATGTTCCTGACCGGTTTTGACGCCCCCTGCCTGCACACCATGTATATTGACAAACCGATGAACGGGCATACCCTGATGCAGGCTATTGCACGGGTCAATCGGGTTTATGGCGACAAAGAAGGCGGCTTGATTGTCGATTACATTGGCATCGCGCAGGACCTCAAGCAAGCATTGCTCGTCTACGCCGCCAGCCAGGGGAAGGGCCAGATTGCCCTGGATCAGGAAGAGGCGGTAGCCAAAATGCTCGAGTATTACGAGATCGTGGTGAACATGTTTGGGCGTTTTGATTACAAGCGTTACTTTACCTTGGAACCGAAATACAAACTCAACTTCATTCTGGATGCTGCCAATTACCTGATGGGGTTGCCGGAAATTAAGGACGGAAAAACCTTCCGCAACGGAAAAGATAGATTTAAGGATCATGTCGTGAAGCTGCAGAAAGCCTTCGGCCTGGCAGTGCCCCACCCCAAAGCGCTCGAAATTCGCGATGATCTGGCTTTTTTCCAGGCCATTAAAGCGCGGTTTACCAAGCTCGACGAGACAACAAAGACGCACACCAACGAAGAAATCGAAACGGCTATCCGGCAAATCATTAATGACGCGATCGTATCCAGCGAGGTCGTCGATGTGTTTGACGCGGCTGGAATCAAAAGACCGGATATCTCCATTCTGTCTGACGAGTTCCTGGCAGAGATTGAGGGGATGGAACGCAAAAATCTGGCTTTGGAGCTGTTGAGACGCCTGTTGAATGACGAGATCAAGACTCGTGGACAGATGAACATGGTTCAGGGGCGTAAATTCTCTGAGATGCTGGCAGAAGCCATCAAGCGCTATCAGAACGGGCTGATTGATTCTGTGAAGGTCATCGAAGAACTAATCCAACTGGCAAAAGATATCCGCGCTGCAGATGAGCGTGGAGAGAGATTGAATCTACAGAAGGATGAACTGGCATTCTATGACGCGCTGGCGGACAACCCCAACGCGGAAAGCCTGTTGGGAGACCAGATTCTGAAGCAGATCGCCCATGAATTGACCGAAAGCGTGCGCAAAAACACTTCGATTGACTGGCAGTACAAGCAGAGTGTGCAGGCGAAATTGCGCGTTATGGTGAAGCGGATTTTGCGGAAATACAAATATCCCCCCGACGACCCAAGCACGGGTGAGTACACGGTTTCGGTCAATAAGGTCTTGGATCAAGCTGGCTTATTGGCTGATTATTGGTCTAAATAATTCTGTAAATCGCGTTAGGGATGGGTGGTGTTCTTTGGAGCACCACTTTTTATTCATTACGGCTTGAGGATGACGAAGGGGGTTTCCGTCGGCATGGGGGTGGGCGGTAGTGTCAAGTACTTCAAGCATTAATTCCTGAAGGGTTTGTGACTATCTCATAGAAGCCTGAGGCGTAATCACCTGCAATCGCTCATTCAGCAAACAATCCCCGGCGATTGACCGGGGATTGTCTTTCTTAACGATTTGCTTTGGGCTTGACCGGAACGTAGATATACATCACCGAATCAGGAGTGAAAAAAGTAAACTCTTCGGTAAAAACCTCCAAGTCAAAGCCGGGCTCCAGCGGTTGGTAAGCCGAAGCTGGCAGCCAGGTGTTGTAGATATTGTTGTACGTTTGGTAAAGTGTGTCTGCACCACCAACATGCTTGAATATGGCAACAGTGCATTCTGGAACTTCACGTATCACTGTTCCCTCAGGCAAGGGTCGCCCCTCCTTATATTCAACCCCAGCCAAGTACTCAAAATCCACAGTCATATCCGTTGATGCTTGTTTTTTTTCATTCTCTCCTGCGTACGCGTATTCCAGCTTTCCCACCGATTGTTGACTGGGGATCCTACAAACCCCATAAGTAACTTTTGTGCCAGGGGGGCACAGTTCTTTACTTCGTGCATGGAATTGCCCCCATAAGGCTGGAATTTCCTGATGTTCGTTTTTGCCAAAATAGAGTAAGCCGGCGACCTTGAAGCCAGGCAGTTTTTTGATTTCTAATTCCATGGTAATCTCCTTTGTTGATTGATCGAGGTAATCGAGTGGAAACGAATGCAAAAGATGCTGATCGAGCGCAGAGAGGCGCCACTGATCCTGCTCGAATTGCACTTTCACATCATGTCTCTTTTTCTCAAAGATACGGATCTGCTCTTCTTCAGTCAGGTTGTCCGAAATTAAGCGCTGGACCTCCCTCAATGAGAATCCCAGACTTTTGAGGTAGGCAATACGCCTTACCAGAAGCACCTGGTTCTCCTCATAATAACGATAACCTGTATATTTATCGATCCAATACGGATGGATCAGACCAAGGTTTTCGTAATGACGAAGCGCTTTGATGGTCATTCCTGTTGATTTTGAGAACTCACCTATCTTGAGCATGACTGATCCTTTTTTTCATTACATCTTGCTGCAGCAACAATAGTGTAATACCTACCCCAAGGGGAGAGTCAAGAGCAATTCTGCGAAATTATCAAAAACATAGCCGATTAGGAGGCTTTGAACATAGCCTCTCGAATCTGGCAACGGTCCAAACTCCTGACGCGAAGGAAGGCCATGCCGGAGATACCAGCGAGTGATGGAAAATGAAAAGATGAAGGTGAACTGCCGCGCGCCTGACGGCGCTAATGACAGAAGGGCACGAAGGCCTACGTGGCTGTCATTGCGAACATTTTTTGTGACACGTAGTGTACCATTTCGTAAGCAATCTAAACTCCTGGCAGACCAATACGTTTGAGGTAACAAGACAACGGTCAACATTCACGATGTGCGTGTGTACCGCATCTATCCCTTGATGGCAATCAATTTAGATTGCTTCGTTCCTCGCAAGGACAGAAGGGCCTAAAGGCCTACGTGGCTGTCATTGCGAACCTATTTTGTGAAGCAATCTAAACTCCTGGCAGACCAATACGTTTGAGGTAACAGGACAATGGTCAACATTCACGATGTGCGTGTGAACCTCTCATGTGCTTGCGTAAAAACAGTTTAGATTGCTTCATCCTTCACTAATGACGGGAGGAGAACTTAATCAAAAAAGCCGCTGAAATAGCGGCATATTTATTATATGAAAAGATGAAGGTGGATTGCCGCGCGCCTAAAGGCGCTCGCAGGGACGAAGCAAGAATTTAAATAAAAAAGCCGCTGAAGTAGCGGCATATTTAATAAATGAAAAGTCTCTTGGCAACGACCTACTCTCCCAGGGGGCTGCCCCCCAAGTACCATCGGCGCTGACGAGCTTAACTTCCGGGTTCGAGATGTTACCGGGTGTACC
>DBRR01000016.1:18109-57829 GCA_002306055.1 Anaerolineaceae bacterium UBA1363 | reverse complement strand
ATGAATAGGTATCATACTAATGACGAATTTGCAAGTCAAATCACTTGCGTAGCCTATACCCGCAATTTAGTTGATGGGCATCCGACCGTCAAGATCGGACACGATCGCTCTATTTCTTCTCTTCTTCCTCGATCACATATTCAGGCACGAAAGTCTGGTCCTCGAAAGGCGGTCGCACGTAGGTGTCGTCCACTTGCCTGGGAGGTAGTGCCATCTTGGGCGGGGTCAGATCCTCATAGGGGATCAGACTCAGCAGATGGCTGATACATTTGAGCCGGGCGCGCTTCTTGTCATCCGCCTGCACCACGTACCACGGGCTTTGTTTTGTGTCTGTGTAGCGGAACATGTCATCCTTAGCTCGGGAATATTCAACCCAGCGCTTGCGGGACTCGAGATCCATCGGGCTCAGCTTCCAGCGCCGTGTGATATCATCCATGCGTTGCTGAAAGCTCTTTTCCTGTTCCTCGTCACTGACGGAGAACCAGTACTTGATCAGGATAATGCCAGACCGTATCAGCATCTTCTCAAACTCCGGCACGCTCCGGAAGAATTCTTCCACCTGCTCCGGGGTGCAAAAACCCATCACGCGTTCAACGCCGGCGCGGTTGTACCACGACCGGTCAAACACCACCATCTCTCCTGCCGCAGGCAGATGCTCTACGTAGCGCTGGAAGTACCACTGGGTCTTTTCTTTCTCTGTCGCCACAGGCAGCGCGACTACACGCACAATTCTAGGGTTAAGGGTTTCAGTCAGACGCTTAATAGTGCCACCCTTTCCGGCTGCGTCGCGCCCTTCAAAGATGACTGCCACTTTCAGACCACGTTCTTTGATCCACAACTGCAGTTTTACCAGCTCGATCTGGAGTTTCCGCAGCTCACGTTCATAAACTGCATTGGAAAGCGGTTTCTTTTTCTCTCCTGGAATGTCAACCTTCGGCTCGCCCTGCGTCTCTTCAGATTTACTCTTATCTGCTTTTTTTTCAGTTTTGGAATTTTTTTTTGCCATGCGCACCTCGCGATCGGTTGGGTTGGACGGAAAAGATTACATTAATAATACAATCAACTAACAAATAGCCAAGTTGAACTTAGCTTTACAGCATTTTGAATAGCACCCCCCTGTAGTTAATCAGCGATTTTCGCGCTTATAATCCACAAACCGATACCCCACTCCCCGTTCTGTCAGGATATACTGCGGGTTTGCGGGGTCTTTTTCGAGCTTTTTCCTCAGGTAGTTGATGTAAAGCCGCACATAATGCGGTTCATTTTCATACTCGTAACCCCAGACCTTGGTCAGGATTTGATCGTGTGTGAGTACCCAGCCAGCATTTTTCACCAGATGATAGAGCAAACGATATTCTGTCGGGCGAAGCTTGATCAATTCCCCTTCCACCCAGACTTCGTGCCGATCAAAATCAATCGTAAGCCGGTCATCCACGACGATTTTACCCGTCTCATCCTCTTCAGCCATACTACTCCGCCGCAGCACTGCCCGGATACGGCTGGTCAATTCACGCGGACTAAAAGGCTTGGTGACGTAATCATCCGCCCCGAGCTCCAGCCCCCTCACGCGATCGTCTTCCTCCCCTTTGGCGGTGAGCATGATCACCGGCGTCGAACCCACTTCGCGGATCCGTTCAAGCACAGTGAACCCATCCATATCCGGCATCATCACGTCCAAGAGGACCAGATCCGGCAGAGCAGTGCGCAGTTTATCGATTGCCTGGGCGGCGCTGTTTGCTTCAACCACTTCAAATCCATCCTGTTCCAGGTTCAAACGGATGATACGTACCAGTCCTTTTTCATCATCCACCACTAAGATTTTCTTTTTTGCACTTGGTTCCGCCATGATTAGATCCTCATCTGATTTCTACGAAAATGACACTGATATTATCTGTCCCGCCAGCGTTGTTGGCAAGGTCACAAAGTTGTTGTGCAACATTCACATCACCGGGCATGGCACTGATAACTTTGAGCAGCTCTTCTTCATCAGTTAGACCCCACAGCCCATCAGAGCAGATCAGCAGTTGGGTCGGCTCTACCAGATCCAGATGCCCAAGATCAACCTTAAAACCTTCCGTCTGCCCCAATGCCCTGAAAAGCACGTTGCGTTGGGGGTGATGCGCAGCGTCAGCCTCTGATAATTGCCCCAGATCCACCAGGCGTCTTACGAGGGAATGATCCTGGGTGAGGGGTTGAAAATCAGCATGACTGCTGCGGAAATACAGGCGCGAATCACCGATATGACCAAAGTAGAGGTGTTTTTCAAGCAGCAGTGCCAGTGTCAGGGTGGTTCCTCCACCCGAAACATTGCGGAGCACCTGCTCCTGTGCCCGGGTAAATGCAGTCTCCAACATGGTAAGCACTTCCTGCTGGGAAGGCAGCAATTCCCCCTGGAGCAATGGATCAATCAGCGTTTGCATGAGGGAGGAAACGGTGATCTGAATCGCGATTTTACTGGCCACCTCGCCATTATCGTGCCCACCCATGCCATCCGCGACCATGTAAATCCCCAGGGTTACAGGCCTCTCAGGAAGAAACAGGTCCATGGTAAGGGCAAAAGCCGAATCCTCCATGTGGGTACGGGTCCTGCCAACGGATTGGGCAGTCCAGGCATGCACACTGAGCCGCTCAGCAAGAATCTGTGTGAGCATGTCAGGTGTGGACGAATGTCCTTCAAATAATTTGGTACCGAATAATTTCAAATTTCCTCACCTTTCAAAGTATCCGAAGTACCTCAGGGGGTTGGTGTGGTTACATTAAATACCATCAGGTAATTCTCAGCTGCCCACCCCGTTCGTTTTTCATCCAACGGCGCTTCCAGCTGCCACCAGGTGTAGCCATCGCTCACTTCCGGTCCGCCAACGACTTTAAAAACCTCGTCGTCCATCGCCAGGAAGTTAATATCAGCACCCGTACCTGCAGCGGCTCGCATGCGCAGACCCAAACCCTGCGTCCCGGTCACCTTTACATAGACGTTAATCCCAATAGCACCATCCGGCAAAATAACCGGTACTTCTGAGGTGGGCGTGGGTAGTTCCGTTGGAACAATGATGGTGTTCGTTTGGGTTGGAGCAGGAATGATCGTTAGATTGTACTGGGGTGTAGCTTCGATGTGGGCAGCCTGGCGAACAGCCATTGAAAAGATTATCCAGGTGATCCCAACCAATGCACCCGCAACCAGCAGCACGCCAAGGATGCTTAAAGGGTTAATTCTGGGAGAGGGCTTGGTTTGCATAATTAGACCTTGCTAATTATATCAGTGCCTTTCCGTAAAGCTAGTCATACTGTTTCCAAAAAGTCTCAATATTGCGGAAGGTTTCACCAGGATTCTCAAAATGTGGCATCCCATGGGTGTGGCTGCTGCGAACAGCCCGCCAGTTTGAATGTTCTCGCACCAACATGGGAAGTGTGTCGAACTTACGCCCTGGATCGTTATCAAACACCACCAATACGGGTTTGGTGATCTTTTCATAGTATCGGGTGCGCACATCCGGCACAGAAAGTTTTCCGCAAAAGTACAGAATGGGTGCAAAGTGGGCACCAGGCTGATGCGCCGACGTATAGGCAAGATCCACCAGGTCTGATGGAGGCATGTAGGTAAAGCGCTTTCGGTAAAAATTCAGAATACGAGCACGGCTTGCGAGCAAATCATAAAAAGGCAGGCTCCAAAGCGGAATCCTCAGGTAAGACAAAATCAGATTCTGGAATTGCTCCCACCATTTGCTTTCAGAAATATGTCCCGTGTCTGGCATCTCCATCCCACTGGGATTGATCATCACGATCGATTTGAAAAGATCACTGTCCTGCTCGTCAGCCATAGCAACAAACTCAGCTGACTGTCCCATCACCAACACGTGCACAGGCTGACCAATCTGGTTGCGTACGAATTCCGAAATTGCAGCCTGATAGAGCAGAGGACGGTAGGGTCTGTCGGACTTTTCTGAGCCACCAAACCCGGGCAAGTCAAGCAGATAAACCTTGCGGTAGGGACTGAATGCCTCAAAAACAGGCACCATGTCATGCCCGCCCGCAAACAAATGAATTCCGTGTATAAGCAAAATCGGGGGTTGTTTGCTATCAACTTTGCTTTCGTAATAGTTTATTTTGCCTACTGTGTCCGATTCGAAGGTGTGGTGTTCAGCATCCAGCATGAGGTTCACCTTTGCATGGTGATCGATGTATTTTTTACTATACAGGATCCAACCAGCTCTAAGTGCCAATGCGAGTAATGCCAGGCTCCCCAGGCTCCAACCCACAGCTTTACTTTGTTCAGCCCTTTTTTTCGTCATCCAGACCTCCATTTCTTTTGTGGTCTATTTCAATTATATATGAGAACATCCCAAGGAGTTCAACGTGTCACAAGGCTGCGGCGTAATCTTCCGAATGGATTCTTCTGAGTGTATCGGACATCCGAAAACGGCGATTAGAATTGGAGGCTGCTAAAATGGTAAAATCAAGCTCATGAAGCGATCGCGCTACTCTCCCAAGCGAAAGAGATCTTACTCCTTGCGTTGGCTGCCAGCGGTTTTTGGCGGTTTATTCCTTCTGCTCGCGCTTATTATCGCAGTTGTGGATTATGTCAATTTTCAACAACCTCAGTCTGTTTATCCGGATGGGGTGAGTGTGGCTGGAATTCCATTGGGGGGGCTTGACCGGTTGCAGGCAGAAGCACGGCTTGCGGAAGCTTTTTCAGTGCCGGTTGAACTGCGCTATCGCCAAGCGCGCCTTCAATTCTCTCCAGCAGAACTGGGCTTCAAACCCGACTATTCCGCAACTCTTTCTCAAATCGATGAACACCTGCCGAAAAGATCCTGGGTGAAGCATCTTTGGGGTAAGAACGAGGTCTCCAGCCCGTCGGACCACCCTTTGATCGCTGAGATTGACCTAAATCAGATTCAAACAACCCTGGAGCAGGTCATTTCCCAGCGCTACGATCAACCCGCCACTGCCACCCTGCCAATCCTTTACAGCACCAATTACCAGCCAGGGCAGGCTGGATACGCGTTGCGATCGTTAGCTGCAACTGCACAAGATATCCAAGCTGCCTTGCTCTCACCTGACCAGCGCATCGTGACGCTGGACGTCCAGGAAATCCCAGCCTTGCCGCTGGATCGTGCAAATCTTGAAATTTTCCTGAAGCAGACCATCCAGCTTGAAAAATTCAACGGCTTGATCGAGATCTATCAGCGCGACTTTACCAGCGGTGAGGTTATGCACATCGCGCTGCGCGAGAATCAGGCGGTGACCCCGGATGTAGCGTATTCTGCCGCAAGTACAATCAAAATTCCCATCATGGTCTCCGTCATGCGCCGCCTGGAGGAACCCCTCCCCTCACAAGCGAGTAACTGGATGTTCCAGATGATTGCTGAATCGCTTAACCCGCCAGCGGACGGGTTGATGAAAGCTTACTTGGATAACGATTCGGGACCTCTCATGGTCACTGCCGACTTGCGCGAACTGGGTTATCAAAACACGTTCCTGGCAGGTTATTTTGAGCCGGGTTCACCCCTGCTCGAACGCATCAACACCCCTGCCAACCAACGCCGAGATATTTTCCTTGACCCCGATTTTTACAATCAAACTGTGCCTTCCGAAACCGGCGATCTCCTCTGGAAGATTTATCGCTGCGCTAACCAGAACGAGCTCATATTCGACGGTCAGGTGACGGCATCGGAGTGTCAGCAAATGCTCAATTACCTGCTTGAGAACCGCATCCATGCCCTTATTGAAGCAGGTCTCCCTCCCGAAGGACGCGCCGCCCATAAACATGGCTGGACAAATGACCTCGATGGGCTGATCCACACCATCAGCGATTCAGCGGTGGTCTATACCCCTGGTGGGGATTATGTTTTAGTCATTTTCGCCTATACCGAGGAACAATTCCTTTACGACACAGCTAACCAGCTTTTTGCCAAGCTCTCTCAATCCATTTATAATGCTTACAACCCTGAACACCAGGCTGCCTGGTATGGTGAAAACTAAATCAACTGGGTTTAGGGCACGACAATGGACCTGATTCTGACGCACGAACAAACTGACCTCGACGGTCTCGCCTCGATGCTGGGGGCGCATTTACTGCGACCTGAAGCCATCGCTTTGCTCCCGCGCCAGATCAACCGCAATGGCAAAGCTTTCCTGAGGCGTTATGCCAATGATTTACCCTTTTCGGATTACCAGGCGCTTCCTCACGAATCTATTGAAAGCGTTTTCCTGGTGGATACGCAATCCCTGGTGACATTGCGCGGCATGAACGAGCAAACCAAGGTCACTGTGCTCGATCACCATCCCCGCAAGGTTCAAATCCACCCAGACTGGCAGGTTGAGCTGCACCTCACTGGCGCGTGCACCACAATTCTGGTCGAGAAGTTACATGAATTGAACCTGGCACTGACACCGATCGAAGCTACTCTGATGCTGCTTGGCATCTATGAAGATACGGGATCCCTGACCTACAGCTGCACGACCGCGCGGGATGCACGCGCGGTTGCCTTCCTGCTCGAGCAAGGCGCCGACCTCAACATCGCCTCTGTCTACCTCAATCCACCTCTTTCAAACGCACAACAGCAGCTTTACGACCGCCTGTTGAAAGATATGGTTCAGATGGACATCGAAGGGTACAGCATTTTGGTGGCAAAGGCAATTGCCAACGACCTGGATGATGAGATCTCTACCGTGGCGCATAAAATGCGTGAATTCCTCACCCCCGACGGACTGGTTTTGTTGGTCTCCACCCGCCAGGGAATTCGCCTGGTAGCCCGTTCCGCCACCGATAATGTGGATATGGCGAAACTAGCAATTCGTTTCGGAGGTGGTGGACACAAGCGCGCTTCTTCTGCACTGATTCGCGAAGAAGGCCGCTCGAATGCGAAAATCACTGAAACCCAATTGTCTGAGGTGACACGCCGCGTGATCGAAACCCTCCCGGAAATTGTCACTCCCAGTATTAAAGTGGGGCAGATGATGTCGAAGAACCCTCTGACTCTCAGCCCGGATATCAGCGCGGCAGAGGCGGCTGAGTTGATGAAACGCTATGGATTTGAAGGCTATCCGGTGGTTGAGAACAAACAGCTGGTAGGGCTGCTCACCCGCCGAAATGTAGATCGCGCGATTGCTCACAACCTCAACAAAACCGCTGGAGATCTGATGACTGCCGGCTCGGTCAGCGTCTATCCGGATGATCCGATCTCAAAACTCAAAGAACGCATGGCGACGAGCACCTGGGGACAAGTGCCAGTTCTGGATCCTGAGTCGAATGAAATCATCGGCATTGTCACACGTACTGACCTGATCAGTACCCTTAACAATGATGATGAGCTGCCTACGCAAAATGAGATCGCTGAGATGCTCTCTGAAGCACTTCCGCCCGTCCGCAAGGCTCTGCTCCACGTAATTGCAGATGAAGCATACGAGCAAGGCGTGCAAGCCTTCATCGTCGGGGGATTTGTGCGCGATCTATTGCTGCAATTACCCAGTCAGGATTTTGACGTCGTGATCGAAGGGGACGCAATGGCGTTTGCTGAACACCTCGCCCGGCAATTTGGTGGGCGGGTAGTGGCGCACAAACGCTTCGGCACAGCCAAGTGGATCCTGAACCGGGAAAGCCTGGAAGCTGCGCTTAATAACAACCAAACGGAAGGTTTTAGCAGGGCTGACCTCCCTGAGCACCTTGACCTGATCACTGCCCGTACCGAGTTCTACAACAAGCCCGCCGCCCTGCCCGTGGTGGAACGCAGCAGCATCAAAATGGACCTTCATCGCCGGGATTTCACCATCAACACCCTTGCCCTGCGGTTGGATGGAAGTTATTTTGGCAAAATTTTTGACTTTTGGGGTGGCTACAGCGATCTTCAGCAGAAAAAAATTCGCGTGCTGCATGCTTTGTCATTCGTGGATGACGCCACACGTATGCTCAGGGCAGTCCGCTTCGCCACCCGCTTCAATTTTGAAATTGAACCCCAGACTCTAAGCCTGATAGAAGGCAGCCTGTCACTGCTGGCAGAAATCAGCGGTGCACGGCTGATACATGAATTTGAGCTGATTTTTAACGAAAACAAAGCACCGGAGATGATCAGGCAGCTTGGTTTGCTGGGCATATTAGCCGCTATTCACCCTGCGCTGCCCTGGGACGATCCGTCAATTGATCGCCTGGCACATGGGCTGACGGCACTCTCACAAGCCGACATGACGGTCACCCCGGAGGAGAAGCTGCAGATACTTTGGTGTCTGTGGCTGCAGGATTTGAATCCTGAAGCCTTGCAGGCTGTTGGTCGGCGCTTACGCCTTTCAACGAAGTTGCTTGGCTGGATCGAACAAACCCGGGCATTGTGGCAATTGCTGCCAACATTGCAGGGGCAACGCCCCAGTCAGATCACTCAGAAACTCGAAGGCTTCCATGCCATCCCTATCCGTTCGGTACTTGCCACCTGCGAGAAACCAGATTTACGCCAGATCCTGCAAATCTACCAGGATGAGTACAGGCATGTCCGGCCATTCACGACTGGTAAGGACCTGCAAGCGCTTGGCTTGCCTCCATCTCCCCGCTACGCAGCCATCCTGAACGCGCTCAAACAAGCCTGGCTGGATGGTCAGGTAAAGTCAGAAGTGGAAGAAAAAGTCCTCTTACAAAAATTACTGGAAAAGGAATGAACCACAGCGCAACACTCGAGGCGGATTACATCATGCCCTCTGGTGAGCAGATTCACATCCGCCCGCTGGAAAAGGCTGATTTGCCGGGTCTGGAATGGGACGGGGAATATGCCCATTTTCGCAAACTTTACCAACAACATTATGAAAACAGCCTCAGCGGAAATACCCTGATTTGGATAGCTGAGAACGCCAACGCGGAGATAGTTGGGCAGGTGTTTTTGCTGCTGCTCTCACGTCAGGGTGAATTTGCTGATGGGGTCTTCCAGGCTTACCTCTTTTCATTTCGCCTTAAACCGGCTTATCGCGACCAGGGACTGGGCGGTTTTATGCTTGAAATGATGGAGGGATTTTTGCGGGAAAGGGGCTTCCGATTCCTGAGGTTGAACGTGGCGCGTGCTAATTCCCTGGCACGTCGGATGTATGAGAGACACGGATATCGGATAATCGGTCCTGATCCCGGTACCTGGCGCTACCCGGATCAGTATGGGCAATGGCAGACCTGCCATGAACCAGCCTGGAAGATGATCAAAAAACTATAAAAAAGCCCGAAGTCATTCTCCGGGTTTTTTTTATAGTTAGGTATTTTTAAGCTTCTGGAGATTCAGTGGGTTGCTGGTCTTCAGGTGAATCAACAGGTTGATCCTCGGATTCCCCTTCAGGCTCTACATTTATCTCGTCAACCGGCAGGGCAGCTTGCGCATCGTCGATGACTTTTACGTCCAGCACGACCGGTTTTACGTCGCGCAGCCAATCATTCACAATCGCCTTGATCTCCTCATAGTCTGCTGAAGCAAGCAATTTCGGTATACCCATCACAGGTTGCTTGTCTTTGACCATCAATGTCAATCCATATTTGGATTCTTTCGCATCCGTGATTTCGACACGGGGCAGAAATATTTCAGCGGCTTTTGGTTGCTTTTGCCTGATACCCGTTTCGTCTACGGTTAATTCATATTGATCCCAGATTGTTTGGCGCTGCCTTATGGCATTCCATCCAAAAAAAGCAAACATCACCACAATCAATCCGAGCATCAAAAATGTGTTGGTGTTTACCTCCCTGCCTCGATACAAGAAGAAATTCAAGACCAACAAAACTACCAGGGTGATACTATACATCAAAATGATGTTGCGCTTTTGTTCTTTCAGTTTTTCCGGATCTAAACGATAACTTTTCATGCAAAACCTCCGTTTGGATTATCCACTATTATACTCGTATAATCTTCTCCATAGGTACAGCCATGAACAAAGCAGAGTTGGAAACGCATCGGGACCTCAATATTCCTGGACTCAATCGCAGACGGGTGGATGTTTGGCTGCCGGAAGCTTACCACGCTGATCCAAACCAATCTTTCCCGGTTCTGTACATGCAGGACGGGCAAACTGTTTTCGATAGTTGGAGGAAGGGGATTCCAGGCTGGGAAATCCACCTGGCTATCTCGCGCCTTGCGGCAGAAGAAAAAATCTTTCCGCCAGTCGTGGTTGCCATCTCCAGCACCCTCAACCGTCCTGGCGAGTATCTACCGGCTAAAGCACTCAAGCATTCGGATGGCATAGACCTGGTTGAAGAGAGCAATCTTGTTGGTAAGATCACAGCGAGTAATATCGTATCTGACCTTTACCTTGCCTGGATGGTCCACACGCTGAAGCCTGCTATTGATCAGCGCTACCGCACTCTCCGCGACCCACAAAACACTGCACTTATGGGCTCAAGCCTGGGGGGATTGATTTCGCTTTATGCTTTGTGCGAGTACCCCGACACCTTCGGAAAAGCCGCCTGCCTTTCCACGCACTGGCCGGCTGTTGGGGACGGAATGCTGGCATACCTCGATGAGCACCTCCCCTCACCCGGTCAGCATAAACTTTACTTTGACTATGGCAGCGAGGGGCTGGACCGTGAGTACGAGCCCTGGCAAACCAGCGTGGATGCTCTCTTGCGCCAGAAAGGTTACCGCGAGGGTAAGGACTTTGCCAGTTGGCACTTTACCGGTGAGGATCATACGACCACCGCATGGAAGAACCGGGTTCACATCCCGCTGACATTCCTCTTCGGTACGGTCGACCAATAACCCCAATTTTTTAAGAACCGGGATTCAACTTCACCTGGTCAAATCCGGCAGGTTCGCCGCTTTTTTCCTGCCAATTGCATAAATCTCTTAAAATCGGGTGTAGTTGCAACCTGATAATGTCCTAAAGTAGCCATTTAGAAATGCCCTAAAAGCTATGAAAATAGACTACATGAAATGAACAATATCAGCATCCAATAATAATTAACGTGTGTCAGTCCGGCAGCAATTTTTATATATTTCATTATTTCCCCTTCGTTATTTAAGGCTATTCGACAGTCACAATATCGGACTGACCGGCCTTAACCTGGGCACCAGGATCTTTCACACTGACTTTTTTGTCGCCAGAGGTAAAAATGACCGCAGTGCTGAGCGCTTTGACTTCCGGAGCGGCTTTGATGACTGCCAGGTCCAGCTTAACCATGGGGTCACCTGCTTTCACTTTGTCGCCCTGCTTGACGAGCGCCTGGAAGCCTTTTCCTCCAAGCCTCACGGTATCCACCCCAATATGGATCAAGATCTCATAATCCTGATTTTGAACTGCCGCGGCATGAGCGGTTGGGAAAATCATTGCCACTTCGCCATCAATTGGCGAACAGATCAGTTCGCCTGTCGGCTCAATGAAGAATCCATCCCCCAACATTTTCTGACTGATCGCGTCATCCGGATAAGCGCTGAGCTCATGAATGGTGCCGTCAGCTACCGCAACGACTTTGGTCTTTTTCTTAAAGAAGAACATCTTACCCTCCTGAGCAAGGTTGGAGGGCATTTGCGTGCCCTCCCATATATTTTACGATTAATCCAGACTTGGAATGTCCTTGACATACCTCATAGTATTAAGAAGATGGAAGCGGGAGGAGCAAGCCCCCCTGGTTTTCTGTGTAGGTCGGAATGAGACCGCCCTGCACCCTTACTCTCACAGCTAACCATTGCGGTCTCACTCCGGCATAGTCCTCAAACTAAACATTTTCCATTTCGAAAAAGGCAGATCGCCATACCCAGCGTCGCGGGCACAGTCGCAAAAGAGGCTCACAGCGACGGATTCAATGCAGATCGGCATACACTGCTTCGCGTTAATATTTTTTCGTAGGGCGTGATTGAGGGCACCTTGATCGATTTGATGGACGAGCGTATTGTGCCCTCAATCCGCCGACACAGGTGATCTGGGTGACAAAGCGCGTTTATTGCAGACGAATGATGGCTCGCTGGCGGATTGGAAGCACAGCAATATACTTGCATGATGACGTTTGCAGTGCTTCCAATCTCGCCCTACCGGCTCTTCATCTCGCACGGTTAGAGGTCACACGCACGTCGTAAATGAACTAAAGGGTATTTTGCAACCTCATTACGCCCAGCTTTTCCATCTGTTGTTCCAACAGGGCAAACGCAGAAGCAGGCAGAGCAGCTTGGCTGGCAGTTCAAAACAGGGGTCCCAAGTGCATAAACACATGGTAAAGATCGCCAAAATGGATTTTACGACAGTCGGTTCAATCTGCAGGTTCTGGTGGTAACATCCCGCCAACAAATGATTTGGGATCTTTGCTATTGATGTAAATTGTTTTGCTTTTCCGTTGATTCCCGATGTAAAATTAATAACAAGCTTAAAATACACTTTGATGGTATTGTGGTGCGATCGCTGTCAGCGGACTGACAGCCCAGGAGGACCACGACCTGATTGTCGAGTTGCTCTTTAAGATACAGATAAAATGAAACAATCCTGATAACTTCTAAGAAAACCTGAGGAGGTAACAGCAATGACTGAGAAAAATTTGTGGTGGAAAAATGGAATCATCTACCAAATCTACCCGCGTTCCTTTCAGGACACCAACGCAGACGGGATCGGTGACCTGACGGGTATCATTCAGCACCTCGACTACCTGCAGGAGCTCGGCATCGACGGAATCTGGCTCTCACCTATTAACCCCTCCCCTGATGCTGACTTTGGATATGACGTTTCGGATTACCACACGATTGACCCGAAATTTGGTAATCTGCAGGACTTTGACCGGCTGCTCACTGAGGCGCATAAGCGTGACATCCATATCATCCTCGACCTGGTGCTCAATCATACCTCTGACCAGCACCGCTGGTTCCAGGAGTCGCGCATGTCCCGCAGCAATCCTTACCATGACTGGTATATCTGGCGGGATCCTGCCCCTGGTGGCGGTGTGCCAAATAACTGGAAATCCGTGTTTGGTGGATCTGGCTGGGAGTTCGATGAGAAGCTGGGTCAATATTATTTTCACATGTTTACTAAGCAACAGCCCGACCTGAACTGGCGCAATCCCGATGTGCGCGCTACCATGCTGGACATCTTTCGCTATTGGCTGGATAAGGGTGTGGATGGCTTCAGGCTGGACGTTTTCAACTGCTGGTACAAGGACGCTGATCTGCGCGATAACCCCAGGCTGCCTGGGCTTCATCGCCGTGCCTTCGAAAGTTACAATCACATTTATGATGTCTCCCAACCCGAAATGATCCCTGCCCTGCAGGATATCCGCAAGATTCTGGATGCTTACCCGGATCGCTATGTGGTCGGCGAAACCTTCCTGGCAGATTCTGCCCATGCCCGCACTTATGTTGGTGACGACCGCCTGCATGCGGCTTTCGATTATGCCTATGCGAACTCGCCCTTTAGCGCCAAAGCCTTCGGCAAAGCGATCCAGTATTGGGACAGCCTTCACGGAGACCAAGCCTGGCCAAATTACTTTCTCAACAATCACGACACCCCCCGATCCTCCACCCGCTATGCCGGACCCAACGACGATGCGAGGTTGAAGTTGTTGGCTGCCATGCACCTGACAGTGCGCGGAACTCCCTACCTTTATTATGGTGAGGAAATCGGCATGCGCGATATTTCACTTTCCCGTTGGCAGATCCAGGACCCCGTTGGCAAACGCTATTGGCCATTCAATAAAGGGCGCGACGGCTGCCGTTCACCAATGCAGTGGGACGCTCATCCCTTTGCCGGATTCAGCACCGTTGAACCCTGGCTGCCAGTCCATCCCAACTACAAGGTCCGCAACGTCGCCAACCAGGCAGCCACCCCTGCCTCGCTGCTCAACTTTTATAAGAGCCTGATCGCGCTGAGAAGAGAGCATCCCGCGCTGAATGCGGGCAATCTGAGCCTGATCGACTCCGGAGAAGATGCCCTGCTGGTCTACAAGCGTTTCACCCCTGAGGAGACCATGCTGGTTGTACTCAATTTCTCGAAAAGTATACAGAGCTTCACTCTCCCTGTAGCGGAATTCAACCGCTGGGATTTGATCTTCACAGGCAACGAACCACTCACAAGCCATATGACAGATTCAACCCTGGATCTGCCCCCTTATGGGGTAGCGATCCTGCTCTCACAAGCAGCCTGACGAGAAAAATGCCTGGCAGCACCACCCTGACTGAACTGGCCGCCCCGTACGTGAACGGGTCTTCACCGGCTGACCAACCTCAGACAGGACTGCCGCTGGATCGCTTTCTGCCTCCGTATTATCCAGGTTCGATGACTGGCTGGCTGCAGCGCTTCGCCCCACCGGGAAGCCTCGTGCTGGACCCATTCGGCCAGGATCCTTATGTCGTCTTGGAACTGGCTCAGGCTGGCTACCGGGTGGTGGTCAGCGCGAATAATCCTATCGCTGCCTTCATTTTGGAAGTGATGGCATCTGCGCCAAGTGCTGAAGAGATCAGTGAGGCATTCCACGCCCTGGCAGGGATCCGCTCAGCGGAAGGCTTACTGCTCGAGGACCAGATCAACGCTTATTACCAATTCGACTGCCCCAATCCGGAATGTCAACAGCTGGATGTCAAGCCAAAATTACAGGTTGATTACCTGGTCTGGGCAGAAGATGCCCTTGAACCAGAACTTGCCTTTGGCAGTTGCCCGCACTGCGGCAAACAAGCAGAGTACGAAATAACTCCCGAGATGCTCTCCAGCAAGGAGCCCTTGCCCGCCCTGAGCGTGCTTAAGGCCCACTTGCTCGAGCTGTCTGCCAACCCCGGCGATCCCCTGCGCGATTTGATGTCGGAAGTGATTGCCTTCTACCCCCATCGCAGCCTGGCATCCTTGCAGGCGATACTAAGCCGTATAGACAACCCCCTCATCACGCCGCGGCAACGTACGCTCCTAAAAGCGCTTTTCCTGACCACCGCTGATCGGGTCAACCAACTCTGGACGCATCCTGGGGGTCGCAGCAGACCGCGCCAGCTCTTGCGCCCACCACTTTTCCAGGAGCTCAATCCATGGCAAGCCCTGCTGGCATCGCAAAAGGTGTGGAGCAAAACCGAGCAGGCTGTTCCACTGCGCGAGTGGCCAGCTCTACCCCCGCAGATGGGTGGCATCAGTATTTTCCGCGGGCGCTTGCGCGAACTGGATCCACCAATGGCTCCTGGACTGGTGGATGTCGTCATCACTTCGCTGCCGCGCCGCAATCAAGCCTGGTGGAACCTGAGCGGGTTATGGAGCAGTTGGCTTTGGGGACGGGAAGGCAGCCACACGCTGCGCAACAGCCTGCTCAAGCAGCGCTATGACTGGACCTGGCATTCGACCGCCCTTAAAAAAGTGTTGGTCCAGCTTGGCAAACTATTGCGGCCAGGCGTGCCTGTCTTGCTGCAGGTGACTGAGCTTGATCCCATGTTTGCCATGGCGGGCATACTCGCAGCCCAAAACGCTGGCCTCAGTATGCATCAACTGGCAGCCAATGGCGAGATGACCGTGCTGCAGACTGCCTGGCGTTTCGGTCAGCCCAACCGGCAAAGTAGCCAGAGTGTGTCCTTCGCGCAGGCAGTCAAAAAGGCAGGCGTGCAATTTCTGCAGAGGTTTGGCGAGCCGGCAAATTACCTGCGTCTGTTTTGTGCTGTGATAGTCTCAGTGCTCTCCAAGGGATTGCTGGAAGGTCGCCCAGGTCTGAGTGATACTCTCAACGAGCTGCAGGAAGAAATTGATGCGGCTCTGACGGACCCGGGTCTGTTTGCCCGCTTCAATCCGGGCGTCTCAGCGGATTCTGGCTTGTATTGGCTGGTCGATGCCAGTGGTAGTGCGCCAACAGCTGCTGACCGCGCGGAAATAGCCATCCTGAATGCGCTCCAGAATCAGCCCCTGCTTTCGATGAAGGATGCCCTGGCAGCCGTAAACCTGAAACTTCCAGGTCTCCAAAATGTTGAAATGGAAATGGTGCAAGCCATCCTCGAGTCTTATGCCGATCCTACGCCTGATTACAAAGCCTGGTCACTGCGCGATTTTGAAACGACCAGAGAACGCGAAAAGGATCTCAGAACGATCTTTGAATTGATCGAATCCCTGGCAAACCGCCTGCACATGGGATGCGAGATAAAAACCGATTCCATTGTCTGGCTTGGGGACAATGGCTTACCTGAATTCAGCTTCTTTCCGATTATCACCTCCGAGTTTTCGGAGCTGTTTGTTCGTTATCAGGATTTACCCGGCATGAAGCTGATTGTGCTTCCTGGCAGCCGCGCAAATCTGACCGCGTTCAAACTGCGGCGTGACCCGCATCTGCAATCGCTTAAAACTGCCAACTGGATCATAGTTAAGTATCGCCAGTTGCGCAACTTAGGTGATAATCCCCTGCTCAATCGTGAATTATTTGCTTCCCAGATTACCGGTGATCCGCCGGAATACCGCTCGACACAATTAGCATTGTTCTGATATTTCGCTGCTATCCAAAAGCAAGTCGTAGATACCGTCTTGAATGTCAAGGGTTAAAGCAAAATTGGTTGCCATAATCTGGGTCAAATGGTTTGCCGGACTTGAGCACTCCGTATGCCAGGTGCAACAATTTTTTCATGGCTGCCACAATCACCTCCATCTTGGCGTGTCCGCTGGCCAACATACGCCTTTTCAGATCCATTACGATCGGGTTGTGTTCTGAAGCAACCACGGCTGGCATATACAGACATCTGCGCAACTCTGTCCGTCCTTGTTTGCTGATACGGGTCTGCTTATGAACCGAGCTGCCCGACCGGAATTGTTTGGGGGCTAACCCGGCATAAGCGGCAAGCTGAGAGGCACTTGCAAAGTCCTTTATCTCTCCAATCTCTGCTATCAGTTTGATCGCGGTCAGCTTGCCAATCCCAGGGATACTCGTCAACAACCTTTGCTTTTCTCTCAGGTCAGGATGCTGTTCCACATGCTCCTTGATCTTCTTCATTAGGGCTTTGATTCGGCCTTCCAGATGCGTCAAGTTTTCCTGCAGACTTTCAAGCACCACCAGGTCAGTCACTCCACTCTTCAGCCGGTTTTGCTCCTGCTGTTTCATGTCCTGCAACTCAGCCAAACGCCTCTCCATCGCGCGCAAAGCCTTGATTTCAGGGGGATATGGCTTCCATGCCCTCAATCGCTCCCGGTCTTTTTCACAGAACTCAGCGATCAAACTTGCATCTGCTTTGTCTGTTTTGTTCCTGTTCAGCAGATGATCCGCGTAGCGCTTGACCTGATAGGGATTAACAACGCTCACCGTGTACCCGCCCTGATACAGGTATTCTGCCAACCCCTCCCAGTAACTTCCTGTCGCTTCCAAACAAATATGCACCACTCGTTCGGGTTGTCTCTCTGCCCAGGCTACCATGGCCGTGTACCCCTTTGGGTCGTTGGAGAATACCCGGTGTTGCTCTGCGCGTGTGCTGCGCAGCACCAGATCAAAACTGTCTATTGAAATGTCTATCCCGATGATCCCTTCTCCTGCTTGCATGTTTACCCTTTCTTTTGCTAAACTAGTGTTATCAGTCAGGCGCAATCTTCGGATCAACCTTGTGAATGCGAGCTCTTACGCTCCAGATACCGTCCGATCTTTGTGAATAAATGGGTGAGGGGATCCTTTCTACGTTTCAGGATTCGCTCCAAAGGGCGAGCCCGGATTCACCCTCACCTTCCTGACTGACCTCTATCTATAGCGTAATTGAGATCCCTATAAAGATACAAGGGCGAGCTTGAGGGCACCACGGGCGATATGATGAACGAACGTGTCGTGCCCTCAATCCGCCGCTGAATGTGATCTAGATGGCAATGCTCCCGTTCGTGCCGGTCTCCAGACCGCGTACGTGAACCGACCGAAGGTCTCCAATTGATTTTGGACGCCTTTAGCGAGATACTATGCCCGGGCAGGAGCCCGGAACAATCGTGTGTTAAACGGCAGATCGCCACACTTCGCTCGCGATGACGAGCGGTGCGTCACTGCAAGCCCCGGTTCAATCGACAAAGCTAACATACAAGTGTGGAAGGGGCGCGGCAGTCTGCTCTTAAGATTTTTCAAAGTGGGTTTAAAGTTATATTGTGGGCTGGCATTCCACGACACCTCGAATATCAACTTAATTTCACGCCATCTTACGTTAGGAATTACAAAGTCAGGATCCGCTTTGGAACCTGACTTTCATTAACGATTAAGGTGTGCCTTCCGTTGGCGTTGGCTCATCCGGCACGGTTGTAGGTGTAGGTGTTTCCGTCTCCGTCGGCACTAAGGTCGGCGCCGCTGTCGGGGTAGGAGTGGGCGTTGGCGTGGGTGTCGGAGTTGGCAGCGCGAAGCGCACTATGTACTTTTTCTGCACCTCGGTGTTTTGAGTGCTGTGCAGAGTCACGCGCAACGTGATCACCTTTCCGTCCAGCTCACTGACATCCCATTCCGTCAGCACACCCGCGCTGCGCATCGGCGTCGTGATCCAATCTTCTTGCAGTGCGTTCCACTCGGTTGGGTCCTCGCCCTCACCCCAGTGGAGTTTATACTGTTTGAAATTCGCTGTCGCATCCACAACGCCAACCACCTTGAACGGGTTTTCAGTGATTGCATCTTGCAGCCCGATCAGGTCGATGATTGGACGAGGGTCATCCAGACGGCATTCCCTTTCGGGTTTGATCACCAGCGGATCCGGGAAGCCGTAGTTATCCGCCCAGGCTCTACCGGCATCTGTCTTGAGCCATTTGATGGCATCTTCGTCTTCCACGTTGATTGCCAGGACTTCTTTTGTGAACTCGGAACAAGCTGGGGAAGCCTGCAGTCCTGTCCAGGAGTCGATCATGCTTTTTACCCAGAGGTCCTCTTCCTTAGGCAGGGGACCCTGGTCCGAGGCAAAGACTTCTGTACGCTGGCTGGGGCAATACTCGCTTGGCACAGTCCCCGAGACAGAGCAGATTGTCATATCCACCACGTCCGAAGGTCGGGCAAAGGCGGTAGCGCTGCCACCGCGCAGCTGCTGAATGCCAGTCTGCATGATGTTCGCCCAGATTGGCGCTGCGCCGCTGACGCCGGAGGTATTGACCATGGGCGTATAGTCCGCATTCCCCACCCATACCCCAACCAGTAAGTCGGGAGTATAGCCAACGGTCCAGTTGTCGCGGTAGTCGTTGGTGGTTCCGGTTTTCACCGCCGCCTGGAAAGGCAACGCCAACACGGAGTTGGTGCCAAACATCGGCGCGCGGGCGTTATTATCGGACAAAATCGAAGAAAGCAGGTAGGCGTGTGCCGCCCGAACCACTTGTTCCCCATTGGTCGGGATATATTCATAGATTACGTTTCCCGTGTGATCGATCACCTTGGTGATCGCCACCGGAGCCACTCTGCGCCCCTCGTTTGCCAGCACCTGGTAAGCGCCCGTGAGCTCAAGCAGGCTCACCTCACCGCCTCCCAGAGTCAATGAGAGCCCATAATCGGGTCGGTTCAGGCTGGTGATACCAAGCCGGCGCGCCAGGTTGATGAAACCATCCGGGTTGGGTGTGGTTGGATCATCATAGATGCCCACGTACTCGAGCGCTTTCACAGCCGGGATATTGTAGGAGTTCGCCAGTGCGTCTCGCACAGTCACTGGTCCGTGGAAGCGGCCGTCATAGTTGACCGGTTCATAGCGCGGATTGGTATCATTCGGGTCGCCGGAAGGCGGAAAGCTCGCGGGTACGTCCCAAATGAGTGTGGCGGGGGTCCAATCTTTCTCAAAAGCCGCCAGGTAGGTGAGCGGTTTAATGGCAGAACCTGGCTGGCGGGTCTGGGTCAGCGCCATATTGACCTGCCCGCTGATCTCCGCGTTATTGAAGTCTGCCGAGCCCACCATCGAGAGGATCTCACCAGTTTTAGGGTCCATCGCGATCACCGCGCCGTTGGTGGCATTGTTTTCAGTCATCTGGGCGAGTTGGTTTCGCACCGCCTCTTCCGCCTGTACCTGCAGGTCAGGATCGATGGTCGTGTAGATCGTGAAGCCGGAGCGGTAGATCGTCTGTGAGTCGAACTGCGATTCGAGCAGTGATTGAATGAACACCACCCAATGGGGGAACTTCATCACAGAATCCTGTTTGGTAAACTCATAGGCTTCCAGCGTTTTGGAGGCTTCGAGCGTCTGAATGGCATCCAGGCAGACCGGGGTGAGATTTTCGCCGATATAGATGCAGCCTTCCTCGTTGCTGAGTTGATACATCAGCAAGAGCACGGTTTTGTTCCGGTTGAGAGTAGCTTCGCGGTTGTTGTAAATATCATATACTGCTGGCGCTTGCGGCAGACCCGCCAGGAAAGAGGATTGCCAGAGGGTCAGATCCGCGGCAGTGGTGTTAAAGTAGGTTTCAGCAGCAGCTTCAATGCCATAAGCAAAGTTGCCGTAGAAAATTTCGTTGAGATAAAGTTCCAGCACCTGTTCCTTGGTATAGCGGCGTGTGATCTCTGCCGCAAGGATGATCTCGCGTGCTTTACGTTCATAGGACTGCTCAAAGCGTTCTTCCGGCAGCAGCAGCATGCGGGCCAGCTGCTGGGTGATGGTGGACCCGCCAGAGACGATTTCGCCGGAAGTGTAGTTGGTGTAGAGCGCGCGCGCCAGCGCCACGAGGTCGAACCCGGGGTGGTTGTAATATTCCTTATCCTCGGTGGCGATCGTCGCGGCGATCAGGTAAGGGGAAATGCGTTCAAGTGGTATGTAAGTGCGCTTGCCGGCGTTTGGGTCCACGATCTCGTACAGGATGTTGCCGTTGCGGTCGAGGATGCGCGTCGTCTCAAACTGCGAGGCGCGGTTTTGCAGCTCATCCACCGCGGGCAGGGTCTTGGCAATATCAAAGTACTTGTAAATCGCAAAAGCTGCCACACCCATCATCATCAGCAAAAAGACAATCGCTGCAATCAACAATGTCCTGCCAAAACAACCGCTTTTCTTCCCCCCCTTTGCGGGCTTGGGTTTCGTTGGTGTTTTTCCGCTCCTGCCAGCCGCGGGTTTGGGCTGAGCCTGCCGGGTGGATTTGTTGGGCTGGGTATGCGAGGTCAGCACAGGCTGCGTGCCTTCCTTAGCTTGATTGACGTTGTTGGCGAACGCTGTGGAAGCCAGAACGGTCGCATGCGGGTCAACGACCTCCACAGCTTGGGGCAGCGGTTCCGTCTGGGGCTCCGCAGCCTGGGGGAGATCTTCTGGCTGGGGCGGGATGGTTGGGATGTCATCAGGGGTGAGGATGGTTTCAGGCTGAACTGGTTCCATCACCGTCTGCGGCGCCTCCCCCTGCGACTTTGGCTCCACGGCCCAGTGACCGGTCTTAAAGTCAGTAATGGCTTCCGGCTCCCAATCGGGTTCCGGGAAACTTTCGACCTCTTTAAATCCAGCCAGTTCCCTAAAGTAACTCGAATCTGCCGGCGTTTCCGGCTCAGGCTCAGGTGCAGGCTCGGGTTCAGGCTCAGGTTCTGAGGTAGGCTTCGGTTCAGGCTCAGGTTCTGAGGTAGGCTCCGGTTCGTGATCCGCTTCCGCTTCCCTCGAAGGTTCCATCATATCTTTGGCGCCGTATCCCTCAAAAGTTTCGAATTTGCTGACCGGGTCCGGGGTGGGGTTGTATCCGGGCGTTTCTGTAAAGTCGCCCAACTCCTGGTATTCCGCGGGTTTGATTTCGTTCTCTTCATTCTCGTCCATTGTAGGGTCCATCCTGTTATCCATAGTGACATTTTAACATAAGCTGAAAATGCCAGGATGCGCCGTGCACCAAGTTTGCGCAGCGTCAGAGGTAAACAGTTTATACTTGTTCCATGCCTTCGGGACCCTACTTCACCACCGACCCCATCAGCCTCACGCTGGCTGCGGATCACGCTTTCGCGACCGATCTGGAAAGCCCGGATATTGTCTGGCAGCTGGATCTCGATTCAGCTCAACCGCTTTCTCTGCAAACCAGCCTGGGACTGCAGGCGCAGTCGTTCCGCATCTTCCCTTTCGTCGGTCGGAATAAGCACATTTACCAAAACCTGAACGAATTCCTCACTTCTCCCCGCATTGACAGCCTGACCTCAAACTACGCCAGGTTGAATCTCTCGCCCGACCCGGATACGCAGGCCTTTTTCGAGTTTTGGGCGCGCGAGCCTTACGCCATCAGCGGGCGCATAACGCTGCGCAACACCGGCAGCGAAAATGCCGAGTTGAGCGCGCGCGTGGCGGGTTTGTTGGTGCCGCTGGATGGCGGGCAGGGTATGGCGATCACGAAACTGGATTACAAAACGTACTTGCGCGGGCAAAGCGGTGAGCTGACCGTCGCGCTGGTCACGGATGGCACGCCCAAGCCGGTCATCAGCCCCAACCAGGCGCTCGAAGTCAGCAAGCTGCTGCTGCCGGGCGAGGAATTTTCCACGATCTGGCGCTGCAGCCTGGCTTTTTCACCCACCCAGAGCCAGGAACGCGCCCTCAAACCTTTTCCCACCAACTTGCAGGCGGAAGTTGCCCGCCTGGAGGTCGCTGATCAAGCCCGCACACTTGAAATCGAAACCCCGCTGCACGACTGGAACCTGGTCTTCAAGAGCATACAAGATCAGACCAACCTGCTCGTCAGGCAGCCAGAAGACCCCCAACAGAGGCTGTCTTTCTTCGATAAGCGCAACCCACACAGCCCTGTCGGCAAAGCGTTTGAGCCCAGGTTCTGGGCTCCGACCTCGGACGAGCCCTCGATCATGGAGATCAGGCAGTTCGTGCGCGCACTGCTGCCCGCCCAGGTCCAGACCGCGGTCGAGCTGGTGCGCGGGGTTCTCAAAAGCCCTCCATGCCAATCAAAGTCCGCGCCGCCGTTCCCGCAGCTCGCCGCCCTGGTCTGGGACGTCCATACTTACTACCAGCAGCCCCAATTCCTGGCGGATTGCCTGCCGGTGCTGGCGGAGCAGACGCTGCGCTGGTTCTCTCCGCAGCACGACCGCGACCAGGACGGGCTGCCCGAGTGGCCCGACCCTGATCGCGCCAGGCTCACAGACCTGCTCAACTTCGATGTCTGGCGGGAAGATTCCTTCCCCACCCGCATCTCAAGTGCCGAAAGCCTGGGGCTGGCTGTCCTGCTCTCGGACGAACTCGAAACGCTGCAGCGCATGACGCGCGTGCTAGGCGATGAAGCGCTCTCCGCGCAGATCCGCCCTTACCAGGAACGCCTGGGGGCTGCCATCGCGCGCTTTCGCTCCGAGCAGCCCAACGCCTCCTTCATCGACCGCGACACCCATCGCGTCCACCCATTCCAGATGCTTTCCGAGGTACAACTGCCCGATCCGACCTGGGAGAGCGTCAGGCTCGACACCCCCGCCAGGCTGAACATCCTGATCAAGCAAAGCGCCGCCATTGCCATGCCCGGAGAGTTCCAGGTCGTGGGCGCGGACAGCCGCGGGGAGGAGCTGCGCGAAACGATCGATTCGAGCCTGATCCTTTGGCTGCCAACTTGTTTCCACATCACCACCCAAAACGTTTTCTCGCGCTTTGACCGCCTGGAGGCGCTGGATCTTGCCAAAGGCTCGGTGGAAGTCTACACCAGCGATCTGCAGATTACGGACATCAGCCAGCAGTTGGGCTGGGAAGGACAAACCGGTGAGGCAGAACTGCCCGCCTGGGCTGCCCCGCAGGAGTTCCGCTACCGCTTTGGTCTGCCGACTGACCTCGACCCCGCCAAAACCGAGGGCGGCAGGGTGAACATCGGCTGGAATTGCCTCCTGATTGAGCACCTCAACCGCATCGGCGAGAAAAAACTTGCCTTCGACCTCCTCAGCCGGCTGATGCTGGGTTTCTCCAGCATGCTGAAGCGCGAACATGCCCTGCTGGAGGGCTTCCACAGCAGCAGCGGCTTTGCCGGAGGGATTCGCAATGGCATCCGCGGACTGCTGCCGCCGCTGCTGCTGCTTGAACTGGCTGGGATCCAGATCATCAACGAGCAGAAGGTCAGCATCTCGGGGGAAAACCCCTGCCCCTGGCCGCTGATCGTGCGCTTCAGGGGGCTGGAAGTGCGGCGGGAGGGCAAGAACACCACCATCCAATTCCCCGACGGCGCCCTCGCCCACCACTTCGGCAGCTCAGGCAAGCTGTTTACAGGGACGCAGGCCGGGGATAGGTGAGCGGGGGGTGTTCCTGGAATTTGTTGAAGTATTTACACTTTTTCCACTATTTCCGCTGGTTTTTGATAGTGCCAAATAGCTATTTGCGTGTAAAAACCTCTTGTGGTAAGGTGCGGGGTTTAAATTTGTCCGGCTAAACCACAACGTTTGCTCGATTCTCACGGATCTTTTCTCCGAAGAAACCAGAGCTTTTTCCTGTTATTTGCAATAATTGCAATAATTGCAGTGTTTTTTGATGGTGCAGAAGGGCGGTTTGATTGCAAATATCCTTTTTGTGAATGGTTTTTTTGCAAATATAATCACGTGGCTATATAATAGCACATTTGTTCTATTTTTGCAAATCCTTTCAAGGAGGAAACAGCCTTACTGCCGATTTACCCTCTTCAGTCTCCCATCCGCTGCGCGGCGGGAGCCAGCTTAGCCTCCGGCACGCAAGCAGCCCCCAAGGGAAGCCCAGGTCGTCGTAGGGGCTTGGCATGCCAAGCCCGAGTTACCTTAAGGGTGAGATGGTGAGCTTTTCACCACTCCGCCAAAGCTTGATGCAATTGACAAGCGTCATCACGAGCCTTTTTTGCAAATCCTTTTGCCAGCCAGCTGGTCTCATCGAACCGGAATGCTGGGTTATAATCAACTCACCACAATTTACCCCCAGGGAGGACGCTCTTGGCAGACCCCAAAAACAACCACACCCAACGCACTGAACTCCACCGCGCCATCTGGAACATCGCCAACGACCTGCGCGGCGCCGTCGACGGCTGGGACTTCAAACAATACGTCCTCGGCATGCTCTTCTACCGCTACATCTCCGAGAACCTCTCTGAGTTCATCAACAGTCGCGAGCGCCAGGCTGGCGACCCTGACTTCGACTACGCCAAACTCTCCGACGAAGTCGCCGAGACCGCCCGCAAGGGTTTGGTCGAGACCAAGGGCTTCTTCATCCTCCCCAGCGAACTCTTCCAAAACGTGCGTAGACAAGCCCCCCACGACCCCGATCTCAACATGACCCTCGCCCGCGTCTTCCGCGACATCGAAGCCTCCTCCCAGGGCGCGGAAAGCGAAAAGAACTTCAAAGGGCTTTTCGACGACATCGACCTCAACAGTAACAAGCTCGGCAACACCGTCATGGAACGCAACAAACGCCTGATCGCCCTCATGAACGGCATCGGCGAGATGTCCCTCGGCAGCTACCAGGATAATCACATCGACGCCTTTGGCGACGCCTACGAATACCTGATGACCATGTACGCCTCCAACGCCGGTAAAAGCGGCGGCGAGTTCTTCACCCCCCAATACGTCTCCGAATTGCTCACCCGCCTGACCCTGGTAGGCAAAAGCGAGATTAACAAAGTTTACGACCCCGCCTGCGGATCCGGTTCGCTGCTGCTGAACTTTGCCAAGATCCTGGGCAAGGACCACGTCCGCCAGGGCTTTTATGGGCAGGAGATCAACCTGACCACCTACAACCTCTGCCGCATCAACATGTTCCTGCATGATATCGGCTACAACCAGTTCAACATTGCCCTGGGCGACACCCTGCTCAACCCACAACACGCGGATTTTGAGCCTTTCGAAGCCATCGTCTCCAACCCGCCCTACTCCATCAAATGGCCTGGCGATAGTAACCCGCTGCTCATCAACGACCCACGCTTCTCCCCTGCCGGCGTGCTTGCGCCAAAATCCAAGGCGGATATGGCTTTCATCATGCACTGCCTCAGTTGGCTCGCCACCAGCGGCACAGCTGCCATCGTTTGCTTCCCCGGCATCATGTACCGCGGCGGCGCCGAGCGCAAAATCCGCCAATACCTGATCGACAACAACTACGTCGACTGCGTCATCCAGCTGCCGGATAACCTTTTCTTCGGCACCAGCATTGCCACCTGCATCATGGTGCTCAAGAAGTCCAAACGCGACAACCATACCCTTTTTATTGACGCTTCTCAGATGTACGTCCAGGTGACCAACAACAATAACCTTACCTCTGAACACATTGAACGCATCGTGGGGCTCTTCACCGACCGCGCCGATGTGGCTCATGAAGCCCGCCTGGTGCCCAACAGCGAAATCGCAGAGCAGGATTACAACCTGTCCGTTTCCACCTATGTTGAAAAAGAAGACACCCGTGAAATAGTGGATATCGCTGAATTGAATGCTGAGATCCGGCAGGTGACTGCCAGGGTCAATGAACTGCGCGCCCAGATCGATGCCATTATCGCCGAGATCGACCCCTCCAATGCCGGGCAGGAGCTGGACGAATGAGCCGGTTGGAAGAACTGCTTCAGACCCTTTGCCCTGATGGGGTGGAATTTAGGAAATTGGGACAATTATGTAATATTACAACAGGTAAGTTAAATGCTAATGCTATGACAGAGGGGGGCAAGTATCCATTCTTCACGTGTGCTAAAGAAGTCTATCAGATTGATAAGTTTGCTTTTGACACCGAAGCTTTATTAGTATCCGGGAATGGCTCGCAAGTTGGTCATATACACTATTACAAGGGGAAATTCAATGCTTATCAGCGAACGTATGTATTAGACAGTTTTTCTCAAAACATATCATTTATTAGCCATGTATTACGGGCATTCTTAAAGCAAAGAATTTTAGAAGAAGTTAATGTTAGTGGTGTACCTTACATAAAATTGGAAACTCTTTCTGACTTTCTAATTCCAGTTCCTCCCCTGCCAGTACAGGAGGAAATTGTGCGCATCCTCGACACGTTTAGCGGCGTGGTCACGGAGCTGGAACAAAAACTGAACGCGGAGCAGGCAGCCCGCGTCAGGCAATACGAACATTACCGCAACGAATTGCTGTCATTTGATTCCAATTCAAAGATAATGCAAAACCTACTTGCAGTTTTCTGCCCAAATGGGGTGGAATACAATGATCTTGGAGAGATTGTAGAGATTCTCGACAGTCAACGTAAACCGGTAACCAAATCAGATCGAAGACCAGGCCCTTATCCTTATTATGGTGCAAATGGTATTCAAGACTATGTCGCTGGGTATATTTTTGATGGAACCTATTTATTGCTTGGGGAGGATGGAAGTGTAATAAACCCTGATGGATCACCAATTCTCATTTGGGCAACAGGAAAAATCTGGGTTAACAATCATGCGCATATCTTGGCGGAAAAGAACAATGTGGCTTTACTTAGGTATCTTTATTATTACCTACAAACAGTTGATGTGAGCAAAGTAGTGAGGGGGTTGCCTCCAAAGATCAATCAAGAAAATCTAAGAAAAATAAGAGTTGCTCTTCCACCAATAGAGGCACAGAAACAAATCGTCTCGATCCTTGACCGCTTTAACACCCTGGTGAACGACCTGAAGAGCGGCTTGCCCGCTGAGATCGCCCTGCGCCGAAAACAATACGAATACTACCGCGACAAACTCCTCACCTTCCCACAGAAACCGGGAGGGGTGAGCTGACAACACCACCCCCTTCGATTCCCCCTCTAAAGAGGGGGTAAAGGCTAATAACCCCCTCCTGTGGAGGGGGACGGTGAAACCGGGGGGTGGCAGTCATGTGAAACCGGAGTGTGGGCTAATAACTCCACCCCCTTTGATTCCCCCTCTAAAGAGTGGATAAAGGCTGATAACCCCCTCCACCGGAGGGGGACGGTGAAACCGGGGGGTGGCGTTCATGTGAAACCAGGGGGTGGTAGTCATGTGAAACCGGGGGGGGTGGGCTGACAACACCACCCCCTTTGATTCCCCCTCTAAAGAAGAGGTGATGGTGTGTAACCCCCTCTAAAGAGGGGGGAAAGGCTAATAACCCCCTCCACCGGAGGGGGACGGTGAAACCGGGGGGTGGCGGTCATGTGAAACCGGGGGGTGGCGGTCATGTGAAACCGATGTGTGGCGTTCATGTGAAACCGAGGGGTGGCGTTCATGTGAAACCGAGGGGTGGCGGTCAGGTGAAACCGGGGGTGGGCTAATAACACCACCCCCTTCGATTCCCCCTCTAAAGAGGGGGTGAGAGTGTGTAACCCCCCTAAAGAGTGGGTAAAGGATGATAACCCCCTCCACCGGAGGGGGACGGTGAAACCGGGGGGTGGCAGTCATGTGAAACCGGGGGGTGGCGGTCATGTGAAACCGAAGGGTGGGCTGACGACACCACCCCCTTCGATTCCCCCTCTAAAGAGGGGGTAAAGGCTGATAATCCCCTCCACCGGAGGGGGACGGTGAAACCGGGGGGGTGGCGTTCATGTGAAACCGGGGGGTGGGCTGACAACACCACCCCTTTGATTCCCCCTCTAAAGAGGGGGTGATGGTGTGTAACCCCCTCTAAAGAGGGGGTAAAGGCTAATAACCCCCTCCACAGGAGGGGGACGGTGAAACCGGGGGGTGGCGGTCATGTGAAACCGGGGTTTGGGCATACAACACCACCCCCTTTGATTCCCCCTCTAAAGAGGGGGTGAGAGTGTGTAACCCCCCTCTAAAGAGGGGGCAAAGGATGATAACCCCCTCCACCGGAGGGGGACGGTGAAACCGGGGGGTGGTAGTCATGTGAAACCGGGTGGCGGTCATGTAAAACCGGGGGGTGGCAGTCATGTGAAACCGGGGGGTGGCATACAACACCACCCCCTTCGATTCCCCCTCTAAAGAGGGGGTGATAGTGTGTAAGTGGGCATACGACTCCACCCCCTTTGATTCCCCCTCTGAAGAGGGGGTGATAGTGTGTAAGTGAGCTGACAACTCCACCCCCTTTTGATTCCCCCTCTAAAGAGGGGGTGATAGTGTGTAAGTGGGCTGACAACACCACCCCCTTCGATTCCCCCTCTAAAGAGGGGGTGAGAGTGTGTAACCCCCTCTGAAGAGGGGTAAGGCTGATAACCCCCTCCACCGGAGGGGGACGGTGAAACCGGGGGGTGGCATACAACACCACCCCCTTTGATTCCCCCTCTAAAGAGGGGGTTAGAGTGTGTGCCCCCCTCTAAAGAGTGGGGTAGGGTTAGCCTAACTCCTCAATCCTCTGATCCACCACTTCCTCAATCCGCTGGCAGACCTGCGCGAATTGGTGATCCACTTCCCAGTTCGTAAACCTGAGAACGAGCAAACCCTGTTTTTCCAAAAACGCCGTCCTCAAATCATCCTGGTTCATTTTCTTATCCTGAAAATGCTGACCCCCATCAATCTCAATCACCAGTTTGGCTTTATGGCAATAGAAGTCAACGATATAATTACCAATGACCTTTTGGCGATGAATACGAACCTTGAAACTGCGCAGAAATTGGTAATAAAGCTGGTTTTCCTGGCTGGTCGCATTGTTGCGCAAATCCCGCGCCTTATCTTTGAGACTCATTTCAGACATGGCTCAATTTTACCCATTTATGTACTATGATTGTGAAGAAAGAAATCAAGGGAGAAACACACGATGCTATACAATCTAATCCTCTCCACCAGCCAGGCGACCGTCGTCTCCGAATGTCCACCCAACCCTTACCGCGCAGACAGCTACCAGAGCGAAGCCGACCTGGAACGGGAGTTCATCGCTCAGTTGGAAAGACAGGGCTACGAATACATCCAATTCCACAACGAGACCGCCCTGGTGAACAACTTGCGCGTCCAACTGGAAGCTCTCAACCACATCAGCTTCACGGATGGCGAATGGCAGCGCTTTTTTGGCGAAAAGATCGCCAACGCCCGGGAAGGCATCACCGAGAAGACGCGAAAAATCCAGGATGACTACGTTCAAATTTTAAAGCGCGACGACGGCACCGACCAAAACATCTACCTGCTGGATAAGCGCGCCATCCACAACAACCGGCTGCAGGTGCTCAACCAATATGAAGCGACCGAGGGCAAACACGTTTCCCGTTACGACGTGACCATCCTGGTCAACGGCTTCCCGATGGTGCACGTGGAGCTCAAACGCCGCGGCGTCGCCCTGCGCGAAGCCTTCAACCAGATCAATCGCTACGGTCGCGAGAGTTTCTGGAGCGGCTCGGGGCTGTTTGAGTACGTGCAGCTTTTTGTCATCTCCAACGGCACGCATACCAAGTACTACTCCAACACCACCCGAAAAAAACATCTGGACGATCAAAAACCAGGCTCGATCCCCAGCGGCAAAAAGGGCAGCCACAGTTTCGAGTTCACCAATTACTGGGCGACCATCGATAACCGTTCCATAACGGACCTGGTCGATTTCACCAGCACCTTTTTTGCCAAGCACACCCTGCTCAACATCCTCACACGCTACTGCGTCTTCAACGCCCAGAACGAATTGCTGGTGATGCGCCCCTACCAGATCGCCGCGACTGAGCGCATCCTCAACCGCATTATTACCTCCAGCAATATGCATCAGACTGGCACACTTGAAGCTGGCGGTTACATCTGGCACACCACTGGCTCCGGCAAAACGCTCACCAGCTTTAAGACTGCCCAGCTCGCCACCGGCATCCCCGGCGTCGACAAGGTGCTGTTCGTGGTCGACCGCAAAGACCTCGACTATCAGACTATGCAGGAGTACGACAAGTTCCAAAAAGGCGCTGCCAACGGCAACACCTCCACCCGCGAACTCCAAAGGCAGCTCGAAAACCCTGAAGCGCGCATCATCATCACCACCATCCAAAAACTGGACCTGTTCATTGCCCGCAACAAACAGCACGACATCTATAAGAAACACGTCGTTCTGGTCTTCGACGAGTGCCACCGCTCGCAGTTCGGCGACATGCGCATGGCGATCGTCAGGGCGTTCAAAAACTATCATATTTTCGGCTTTACTGGCACGCCCATCTTCGCCGATAATGCCAATGTCAATTCGCATGCCCAGGTCTGGACCACGGAACAGGCTTTTGGGGAACGCCTGCACACTTACACCATCGTGGATGCCATCAACGACGGCAACGTACTGCCCTTCAGGGTGGATTACATCAACACCATCAAACCAAAGGAAGGCAGGCAAGACGAGAAGGTGGCGGCGATCGATACTGATAGAGCCTTAATGGCACCTGAGCGCATCAGCAAAGTGGTCGAATACTTGCTGGATCATTTCGACCAGAAAACCATGCGCGCCAACACTTACCTGCGCGGTGGGAAAGCTCTAAACGGATTTAATGCCATCTTTGCCGTACAGTCCATTCCGATGGCAAAGCTCTACTACAAAGAAATTCAAAAACAACTATTGGAAAAGCAAAAGGACCTCAAGATTGCCACGATCTTCAGTTTTTCCCCAAACGAAGAAGACCCGCAGACCGGCTTGATCGACGAAAGCTTCGATACCGCAAGTCTTGATGTCAGTTCGCGCGATTTTCTTGAAAGCGCGATTGCCGATTACAACCAGATATTCGGCACTAACTATGACACTTCGTCGGATAAGTTCGAAAACTACTACAAGGATCTTTCCAGGCGGGTGAAGAACCGCGAAGTGGATTTACTGATCGTGGTCAACATGTTCCTGACCGGATTTGACGCTGTGACCCTCAATACCCTTTGGGTGGATAAGAACCTGCGCCTGCATGGGCTCATACAGGCTTATTCGCGCACAAACCGCATCCTCAATTCAGTCAAGACCTTTGGCAATATTGTTTGCTTTAGGGACCTCAGCAAAGCCACCGATGACGCCATCGCCCTGTTTGGCAACCGTGATGCAGGCGGTATCGTGTTGATGAAGACCTTTGAGGAGTATTACCATAGCGGATATGAGGTAAATGGAAAACACCAACCTCCTTATGTGGAACTGGTCGGCAGGCTGACCAGCGAGTTTCCCCTGGGTCAACCGATCGCTGGTGAAACTGCTCAAAAGGATTTCGTGCGCCTGTTTGGCTCTGTACTCAAGCTGCAAAATATTCTTAGAAGCTTCGACGAATACGCTGGTCAGGAAATCATCACCGAACGCGATCAGCAGGACTATCAAAGCCGCTATATTGACCTCTATGACGAGATACGCGGTCAGCAAATAGCTGAAAAAGCCGCCATCAATGATGACCTTATCTTTGAAGTCGAACTGATCAAGCAGGTGGAAGTCAACATTGACTACATCCTCATGCTGGTTGTCAAATATCAGAAAACCCACTTCAAGGATAAAGAAATTCTTACGACCATCGAGAAATCCATCAACGCCAGCCTCGAACTGCGAAGCAAGAAAGACCTGATTGACGGTTTCATTGCCCGGGTCAACCTGGATACGGATGTCGAAAGTGACTGGTCTGCCTATGTGAACGAGCGAAAAGAGTTGGAATTGCAGTCCATTACCGAGGAAGAGAAATTGCATGCTGAACGAACCCACCGCTATATGACCAACGCTCTGCGAGACCGTGAATTTCGCACCACGGGCGTGGAATTTGACGAGTTATTGCCGCCTGTTTCATTCTTCGGTCAAGCCCGCGACAGCATAAAGCAACGTGTGATCGAAAAGCTGAGAGCGTTCTTCGAAAAGTTCCTCGGGTTGGGGTGAGGCAAGAGTCTTCTCCACCCCCCGGTTTCACCGTCCCCCTCTGAAGAGGGGGTCAAGAGAATCACCCCCCTCTAAAGAGGAGGTAAAGAGAATCACCACCCTCCAAAGAGGGGTAAAGAGAATCACCACCCTCCAAAGAGGGAAAAAGAGATTAACCACCCCCTCTTTAGAGGGGGCATCGCGAAGCGAGGGGGTGGATAATGTTTGTTAGAAAAATTGCAGCGAAAGAAAAACAAAAACCCCCGGGGTTGCAACCAGGGGCAAGAAAAAAAATGAGCGCGCAGGGGCTCGAACCCTGAACCAACGGCTTAAAAGGCCGCTGCTCTACCATTGAGCTACGCGCCCAAGCAGGACGAACTAAGATTTTAGCACGCACTGCGAAGCGCGTCAACTGATTTTTGGGGTCAAATTGGAAATTTGAAGCACAAAAGCCTTCAAAGCGGAAGCTGCTCGCCGGAAAGAGGTCGAATAACCCTCGCTCACGGGTATAATTAGGCAAACATTCAACAACCGAGGTGACGAATGACGAAACAGGCTCTCCCCTACGGTCTCTGGCCCTCCCCGATCGCGCCCGCCATGCTGGCAGGGAGCATCCGCCTGAACGATGTGCAGTGGTCCCCGGACGACAATTTCCTGCTTTGGTCGCAATCGCTGGACGGCAAGACCAGCTTGTTTGCCAAGCCCGCGCGCGACGCGGCTTTTGACCTCAGCGGCGATCTCAACCCCTCCGGCGGGGTCGGCTACGGCGGCGGAGATTTCTTTGCCGGGCGGCAGGGAGCGGCCTTTGCCGAACGCAACGGGCGGCTCTACTACAAGCCTTACTCGGAAGGACTGGCGCGCCCGATCACCCCAGCATTCGGAGCCTGCGCCGCGCCGGTGATCACGCCGGATGAGCGCTTTGTCATTTTCGTCCACACTTACGAAAACAAAGACGTGATCGCCATCGCCCCGCTGGATGGCAGCGAGTGGCCCAGGATCCTCAAGCAAGGCGCGGATTTTTACATGCAGCCAGCGGTGAGCCCCGATGGCAAGCTGCTCGCCTGGGTGGAGTGGGATCACCCGAATATGCCCTGGGATGGCGCAAAGCTCTTCCTGGCTGCCCTTGACGCGGAAATGGGCTCCCTCAGCGAGGTGAAGTTGCTCGATGGAGATGAGAATGTTCCCGTTTTTCAACCGATCTTTTCGCCGGATGACAGCAAGCTCGCCTGGCTGAGCAACGCGGGCGAACTGGACCAGCTGAAGCTGCTGCACCTTGGCAGCGGCGAGGTGGAAACGCTGGTGCAAGGGAGGGTGCTGATGCCCGCTGCCTGGGTGCAGGGTTTGCGCGCGCTGGCATGGTCCCCCGACAGCCAGCAGATCTTCTTCCTTGAAAACCAACTCGGGCAAACCAGCCTTCACAGCCTCTCTCTGGGCACCAAGGAGATCACAAGGATTGACATCGCCCCCTACACGCTGATCGAGCAGCCCTGCGTCTCGGCAAAAGGTGAACTGGCGCTCTTAGCAGAGTCCGCCGCGAAACCCGCGCGTGTGCTGCGCGTTTTTGGCGAAGGGGTGGAAGTGATCGCCCGCAGCCAGAGCGACGTGCTGCCCGCGGGATTTCTCAGCCAGCCCCAAGCCATTGCCTGGCAGTCCTCGGATGGGGTTACGGTGCACGGGCTCTACTACCCGCCCGCCAACCCTGATTTTGAGGCTGCGGGTGCCCCACCTGTGGTCGTTTACATCCACGGCGGACCAACCTCCCAGGTTTTTGACGCCTTCAACCTCGAGGCGGATTTCTTCACCAGCCGCGGATACGGCTATTTCGCGGTCAACTACCGCGGCAGCACCGGCTACGGCAGGGCGTATCGCGATGCCCTGAAAGGCGAGTGGGGCAGGATCGATCTGCAGGATACGATCGAAGGCTGCCAGGCGCTGATCGCGCGCGGGCTGGCAGACCCGGCAAAATTGGTCATCAAGGGCGGCAGCGCCGGCGGCTACACCGTCTTGAACGCGCTGGTGCATCACCCGGGGTTTTACAAAGCTGGAATTTGCTCGTATGGCGTCTCAAATCTGTTCACGTTTGAGTTGGACACCCACAAATTCGAAGCGCACTACAACGCGTCTTTGGTGGGCAAGTTGCCTGAAGCAGCGGAGAAATATCATGCCTGGTCGCCAATCTTCCATGCCGACAAGATCCGCGACGCGGTCGCGATCTTCCAGGGCAGCGAAGATAAAGTGGTGCCGCCCGAGCAATCGGAGCAGATGGTGCGCGCGCTGCAGAGCAACCACGTGCCACACCTTTACAAGCTTTACGAAGGGGAAGGGCACGGCTTCCGTAAGAAAGTCAATCTGATCGATTACTACGAAACGGTCGATCGTTTTCTCAAACAACACGTAATTTTCAGTTTTCAGGAGGAAGCATGACAACTCAGGAATTGACTCTTCAATCTTCAAATGGTGAAACACTTTGGGGGCAGGTCTGGGAGCCTGACGAAAAAGCCCGCGCGGTGATGGTGTTGGTGCACGGCCTCGGCGAGCACATCCAGCGCTATCAGCATGTTGCCGAAAAGGCTAACGCCAGAGGGTTTGCCATACTGGGCTTTGACCAGCAGGGGCACGGCAAATCAGGCGGGAAACGAGGCGTGATCAACTCCGCGGAAGGCTTGATGGAGGATATAACCCACGCCATAAACCTTGCCAAAGAACGCTACCCAGGCCTGCCGGTGTTCCTGTATGGTCACAGTATGGGTGCGGTGGAAGTATTGTATTACGGCTTGAACGGCCCTGAACGCCCAGCCGGCATCATCGCCACGAGCCCCGCGCTGGACACGGCGAGTATGTCCAAAACGCAGCGCGCGCTCGTCCGGCTGCTGAAGAAGGTCCTGCCTGATTTGGCGGTCAATAACGGCTTGCCGATCGATGGGCTTTCCCATGACGCTGCCAGCAACCAGGCTTATCGGGATGACCCGCTGGTGCACCCCAAAGCCAGCGTGCGCCTGGCGGCCTTCATGATGGAGGCGGCGGAAGACGTGATGAGGAAAGCCAATGAATGGGACCTGCCGCTCTACCTGGCACACGGCAGTGCGGATCCCATTTGCCCGGTAGCGGGTTCAGACCAGTTTGCTCAGATCCTTGGCAGCAAAGTGACCTACAAACGCTGGGATGGCTTGTATCACGAGACGCACAACGAGCCTGAGAAGGACGTGGTCATCGCCGCGATGCTGGACTGGGTTGAGAGCCAGCTAAGCTAACAGAACCATTTGATCTTGACGGGCGTATTCCGACGCAAGCTGCGATCTGTGATCCTCAGGTTAGTGCTTAGCGTAAATGGGTAAGAAATTTGCTTCCGCATAGCCAACCGCCCAATTGACCAGCGTTTCTTTGCTCTGCGTCTCGATCACGTGCATCAAGCCAATAATTGGGGCTGCCTGCCAATTGCTCAGCATTTTGCGGTGCTTTACCCTGGTCATACTCCTTAGTGTGATGAGTGGGATTATACCGAAGATATAATCAGTTTAGAAGCAGAATTTACCTCGCGGAATCTTAAAATTTCCTCGAACATTCAAGCCATCATTGACGAAATAAACCCTCCCTGTTCAAAGGGAGGGTAACAAGTATCTTCCACGGGGTCTGAAAAAATCAAGGGTAGAGTGATTCTGCCATCAAGATGAGTTTTTGAGGGTCAGCACCTATAAAACTGATGCTTTTACCGTCCTTCACGAAAACGAGTGAGTAAAAAGGAATTGTTGGATTCCAAGCGAAACTGTTATTATCCCAACCACCTTTGTAAAGACCTGCCGGGTAAATTCCCTTTAAACTAATCTCCTCCAAGGACTCTGTACCAACAACCTTTATATTTTCGCTGTCTGAGACAATCATCGCGATTTTTTCATAATCTGGACCAACCCATGTGACTTCAGCCCAATCCCCCTTACCTTCAGGTGAATCCTCGACATGATAAAACAAGTATTGGTCTTGTTCCAGACTAAAACCCTCTGGTATATAAGTCGGTAGGATCACACCATTTTCTGCGGCTTGCTCAATTGGGATAGCAACAGGCTGGACCGTTGTTGCTTGATGGATAAGAGGATGTTCATTGCTGACGAGGAAACCTTGACCTCCAATGTTAATGACCAGATCCTGAAGCTTGGCTCGGACGCTTGGGACCGCCAAGACCATTGAAATGACCGTGATGACCAACACAACCGAGAAGCCGAAAGCCAGGCGTGCCCTTCTTAAGGCAGGCTTTGGTGCCTGTTTCAGAGTGCGTTCATCAAGTCTGTTTTTTAATTGGGTGCTAAAGTTTTTATCAGGATGCTGCCTTAGCGAGTACATAAAATTGTCATTCATTGTCTACCTCCATTTTTTTGCGTAAAGATTCAACAATTCTAAAGAGACGAGTCCCAACGTTGGATTCGGAGAGATGAAGCAATTTCGCGATCTCACGGTTGTTCAAACCTGCACCATATTTGAGGGCAATTAATTCCTGTTCTTTTTCCGGGAGCATCGCAATCAAGCGCTTGAGCAGAATTTTCGTGTCGAATTTGTTGCGATCAAATAGATCAGTTTGTGAGTCTTCTGGCTCCAATGGAACTAACTTGGAGGCGTTTCTTCGATGCTCGCGCAGATACTCTTTAAAAACATTGCGAGCTATGCCAAAAATCCACGACTGCACCGATGCCAGATCTGAACGATAGCGCAACTTATTTGACCAGGCTCGTTCTAATGTGATGCTGGACAAGTCCTGGGCAATTTTTTCATCTCTGGTTCGATAGAGGAAGTAATTAAACAAATCGGGTAGCGTGGATTGGTAGATATCATCCCAATCAAGATTCTTCTGCAAGGTGTTGAAAATTGTGAGTGCGCTTGTGTTTTTCATCTCATAATAATATTGACAATTTGAATGAATGTATCACAGTTGTGGAAAAAAAAGAGCCAGCCTGGCCGGGCTGGCATCTGGCGGAGAGGGCGGGATTCGAACCCGCGATACCTTTCGGTATACTCGCTTTCCAAGCGAGCGCACTAGGCCAACTATGCGACCTCTCCGCGTGAGCCGCTATTATAACAGAATTTTGCCAGTGCGAAGGATCAAGCAAGCACGCCGCAGTTTTACTTTGGGTCAATTGCTGATCGCGGCGATCTTCTCGATAGTTTCCGCGATGAGTGCCTTCCTCTTGCCGGTAAACATCCAATTAACCACGCCTGCCGCGCTCAACGTGCCGCCTTTGGCTTGCACCAATTTTTCCATGCCCCTGATCGCCTGGTTGCCGCCCATCCAGGGGAACGGAAATGCCTCCGTGACGAACCCAGCCAGCAGTTTACCTTCGAGCGAAGGCAGGCTCTGCAGGTATGCCTGCATCCCAAACGCCAGCCTGGCGCCATTCACGGGCGCGGCGAAAACGAGCATGTCGTAGCCTTTAATGGATGGCGGATTTGAAAGCACGATTTTTCCTGGATCCATTTCGCCATCATTGCCCGCAACGACTTTTTCAAGGGCTACCTTGTGTCCCATTGCCGCGAGCCTGTCTTTCAATTTTTTTGCCACAAATAGGGTGTTACCTGTTTTGGAATTAACGAAGATGCCAATGTTCATTATGCCCTCACTTATCACGACCTTGTGGAATGTAGGATCCTGCCACCCGGAATCTTACTGCAAATTACGGTTTCAAAGGACAAGACAATATTAAAGAGATTTCCGGAAGAAAGAGGGAAAAAGGTATCTACCAGCTAAAAAAGGATGTTTGAAAGATCGTCGCGATACTGGCGCACGGTTGGGCAGGAATCCCCCAGGACCTCCAGCAAAGCCAGGTAAATCTCATGCAGTTGTCCGTCATGGAAGTTCTTATCCTGCCGCAGGATGTCCAAAAAGCCATCCAAAGTTATTTCAATTTTGCCATTTTTTGCCAAACGCAGGTTGTTGCGGTACGCCGCTTCGAGGGGATTTGCGCTAGTCTGCGGCAGTGAATCGAAATGGGCATAAGCCTTTGCCAGGGGTAAGAGGCTCTTGGCCGTTTTGAATTCGGAACTGGCAGGAAAGTTGTCCAAAATTGCATAGGCCTCATGAGCTTTCCCTTGCCAGAGCAGAACGCGCGCCAATGCCAGCAAGCCAGCCGGTTCGCCGTGGCTTTCGTATACATACTGTGCCAGTGCTTCCTCAGCCCCTGCCAGATCGCCAAGCATCATCAAGCTTTTGCCCTTCTCGAGCAGCAAGTTGCCGGCTTTGGGCAAAATCCGGTCGACGAGAAGGCGCAGGTTCTGCTCACTGAGCACACCTGCAACTTCCGCCACGATCCGTCCGTCCACAAAGGCTTTTACCGCTGGAACCTGCTGTACTTTGAGGCGGGTAGCCAATTTGGGTTGATCATCCACGTTGATGCGAGCCAACCTGAAGCCGCCATCAGCCTCATGGGCCAGCTTGGCAAGTTCGCGCGACTGCACCCGGCAGGGAATACACCATGGCGCCCACAGATCGAGCACCACAGGCACTTCCGCAGAGTAGTTCACCACCTCAAACTCGAAAGTGTCTTCATTAATATCAATAATATTAGCGGCTGCCATGTCCCTTCACCTGAGTTAATTCTAACAGAACTACTCCTCATCTTCTGGATGAGTGATCGCTGGTTGTATGACTTCGACCACTTCCCCATGAAAATCGACGACAATCCTGAAGCCAGTCATGCCTAGGTAATTCCGCATATCCTCGGGAAGCCCTGTGTTACGTAACTGCTCAAACTGATTCAGGGAGTTCTCAAGCTGCTGCCGGATCACGGCAATAGAGAAAATATCATCCTGGCCAAGCATTTTCGCGGCTTGTTCACTCAAAAATTCTTCATTACCGCTGATTCCTGCGGTTATCGTATCCCAGACCTGTCGGTCAACTTCTTCAGCGGGGATATGGCGTAAAAAACCGCCGTCGTCCAACACATAACTTGGGTCACCCCCCACCCAAGTCACCGCCAGGGGTTGATCCGCTGTATCAAAAACCAAGCCTTCAAATAGCGCTCTTTTCACATTAACCTTCCTTACTACTTCTTTAGCCTGATTATAGCGAAATACTATATAAGAATAATTAACAAACTTAGACACAGCCAAAAAGAGTTGATTTACTCGGCAGCAACCCCCTCGCTGAATAAGTTTCCAAAGTTCGGATAAGCCTCGGTCCATCCGCTTTATTGGCATAATCGTCAGAATGCGGTGGGAGCAAGCCCCCACCGTACGGATGGGCCTTGGTCCATCCGCTATATGTCATACATCCGAGCTTTGGCGGTGGGAACAAGTCCCCTCTACGGATGGGCTTTAGTCCATCCGCTATATGTCATACATCCGAGCTTTGG
>DBRR01000016.1:0-18081 GCA_002306055.1 Anaerolineaceae bacterium UBA1363 | reverse complement strand
ACACCGCGCGCGGTATTTGACCGTTAGGTCTCCATCAAAATCATGGGTCGGTTGCGGTGGGACTGAAGAAAATCGTACGGATGGGCCTTGGTCCATCCGCAATATGTCATACATCCGAGCTTTGGNNACACCGCGCGCGGTATTTGACCGTCAGGTCTCCACCAAAATCATGGGTCGGTTGCGGTGGGAGCAAGCCCCCACCGTACGGATGGGCTTTAGTCCATCCGCTTTATTGGCATAATCGTCAAACTGCGGTGGGAGTGAACCCCCACCGTACGGGTGGGCTAATCATTAACGAAGCGGAGGAGAGTGTTTGTTTGATTTATGAGTTGTAAAAGCCTCAGGGAAAAAACCTATATCAAATTCTAATTTAGCTCCCTCACCCCGTTGCGACCAGCTTCGCTGGTCTTCGTCCCTCCCCCAGGGGAGGGCAAATGGCGGGGAGTCTACCCTTACGTTTTTAAAGGAACTTGGTCCATCCGCTATATGTCATACATCCGAGCTTTGGCGGAGGGAGTAAACCCCCGCCGTACGGAGAAAACACTGCGCACGGAGCAAGAACTGCTCATTTCGCTCCCAGCATCATAACCCCCACCGTCTGGGGTTCTCCCTGAAATTATCGAAAGACTTAGAAACCGCCGAAACCGGTCATCACATCCACTTGCGTGCCAGTCTCCTCAGTATAGTAGTACTGATCAAACGGCACCACGGGGTTGGTCCAGCGGTAGATCCACTTGGCATCTACCGCTTTCATGTTGATGCAGCCATTGCTCATCACGTTTCCCCAATTGGAATGCCAGAAGGCTCCGTGGAAAGCAACCCCAAAGAGAGTGATGTAGCTGACCCACGGAACTCCCGGAAGATCATAGACATTTGGGTTGGCGGGCTCATTGACCATCCGCCGGCAAGGACGCTTACGGTTGGTCATCCAGCGCCCAACAGGCGTAAGTCCATCCCGGATGCCAGTAGAGCAGAGGGTCTGAAAAACCTGGCGGTCGTATTCAAAGGCACGGATTTCCTGCTTGTAGAGGTCCAGTTCGATACGTTTGGCATCCGGCGCAACATCTGTGCTAAGCGGCGTAATTTCCTCGGGTTTGGTCAGATGCACTGTGTTAGCTGGCACGTAATAGGACATCCCATTCAGGTCATCCCAGAGTTCATACCAGGGCTTGCCAAACTCGTCGTACTCCAGCCGGAGCACCCAAAAGTTGTTTTCATAGTAAAACGTACGATGAATATTGCGCACATTAGGCTTGGTATACACCGGTACTTTTGGCACCGTGATCTCGCCGAGCGTGCCACCTTCAGGAAGTGGATCCTTCGGCACAGGATTTAAGCGATTAAAGACCGGCTGCACCCAGGCGGCTTCAATGTATTCCGTGTCGCTGATTTGATACCAACCGACTTTTTTCTTGTAGGTGTTTTCGACGTAGATCAGTTTGGGCAGCGAGATGATGTCATCATATTTAAAGAAACCACTGTTTTTTGAGAGAGCATTGGGCTCTTCGTGGATCAGCAGCTTGTAGCGCAGGATGCGCGCAAGTGGCGGATCCAGGTCGATCAGGGCGGCTGATGCCTTTGAAACCGGTGAGGGCAGGAGCATGCTTAAGGCGCCCAAACCCATAGTTTTCAAGAAACTTCTACGTGTTAGTTTGATATTTTCCATTAGGTTAATAGTGAATGTAAACTGGGATCCCCACGAAAGCCCAATCGAATAACCAGCCTGCCTGGCTGGTTTCCATATTAACACAGCCATGGCTCATCGGATAGCCAAAATTGTTGTGCCAGTAGGTGCCGTGAATGCCGTAACCGCGATAAAAGTACATCACATATGGCACATTCGGCAGGTAATAGCCTGGCCCAGCCATATCGTCATAGAGCAATTTGACCCAGACGTGGTAAGTGCCGGTGACTGTCGGCGTGTCGGGCAGACCAGTGGAAACGAGAAAGGAACCCACCAGGGTTTCGCCTTCAAAGGCGTAAAGCATTTGCTGGCTGAGGTTAATGTCGATCCATTTATCGCCAAGAGGTTCAGATGCTCCAGGGTTGTAATAAGGTTCGGTTTCTTCCGGCTCGTAAACATATGGTGTGATCTCCACCGTAGGCACAGGCGTTTCCGTCGGCGTTGCCGTTGCCGTGGGAGTGGCGGTTGGCGTGGGAGTATTGGTGGGGGTCGGCGTTGACGTGGAGGTAGGGGTATTGGTTGGCGTGGCTGTGTTGGTAGGTGTCAGGCTCGGTTTGAGCGGCACGGATTCAGTCTCAACCAATGAGAACTGGGCGCCCGCGGCGGGGTGGGAACGGATGATCCCGACGGAATACAAGCCGAGCAGCAATGCCGCTATCAAAAGAGTGCCAAAAGTCCAACCCCAGGCCAGACGGCGCTTGGATTTTGGCTTTGGAGCTGCCTGTAATTCTGCTGCTGGAACAACTGGCGCTGTTTCAACAGGAAGGGGTTCCTTCTGCCAGCCGACTGCTGAGCTCTGCCTCAATTGCGCGCTTACCCACTGCATGCCTTCACGCGCGGTTTGGTTTTGGGGGTCTTGATCGAGTACTTTCCTCAGCCAAAGCACACTTTGCTGCGGCTCGGAAAGCCCAGCTATCAGCAGCATCGCTGCACTGTTTTCAGGATCAGCCGCCAAAACCTGCTCAGCCAATTGTCGGGCAAGCGCGGCATTACCATCCAGAACAGCCTGTTTGGCTTGCGCGATCAGCGTGTTTATGCTTGTGCTCTGACTGTCCATCAACTCCAGAATCCAGGTTTAGGGCTGCAAGGCTGGATCGGTTACTCCTTCATTATACATATAGCATTTTATACCAGCGACAATGCCATCGGCCAGGAGTTCGGGGTTTGAGGTCAGGATTTCCTGGTCAAGGTTCAGGAAACCGATCTCGATGATCCCGGCAGTAGTGTTGGGATCGATCTCCGAAAAGGCATGATAACGCGTCATGTCATTTGTCACTGACTGGTAATGATACCTTAAACCAGTGATCTTGGCATATCGGTCAGCGATACATTGCACAAGCCTGTTGGAGTTTTCGGATTTTGTTTCAGAGAGGGCAGCCGCGACCTTAAAGCCGGTGGCTGAGTCGTTGATGTAATCGCAGGAATCCGCATGGATTGAGAGCAACAAGCCCGCCTGGTAGTCCTTCAAGCGTGGATCAAATTCATCCAGAAGCTCCACATCGTAGCCCATATCGATCAATTTCATCTGCGCGAAAGTAGCGACGTTGCTATTGACCTCGAGCTCTGTCAGGCCATTGCTGCAGACTGCGCCAGAATCACTGCCCTTGTGACCGACAACGATCCCAATTTTCTTGGCTGGAAAGCCACTCGGAAGCACGGCGGCTTCCGGGGTTGCAGTGAGCAATGCTGCCTGGTTGGGACTGGCTGCCTCGGCCAGGCGCTTCTGTAAACTGCCGGGCATCAGGCTTGCTGGCATCCATAGCGAAAACAGAGTCGCGGTGATGACGCCCACCCCGACAACTGAAGATATGACCTGCACGAATAGCTTTCCAATGCCTTGCCCTGGATGATTGGGGACTGCCCCTTCAGATATTGCTTCCCGTCTGGAAGATTGTCCGCGATAAGCCGACTCGGGTTTCCTGGCTTCAGGTTGAGGCCCACTGTGGCTTGCGTCGCCGTACAGTACCTCATCAGCATCAATGCTGGCTTCGCGGCGTACCGTTCCTGGTTCCGGCTCGGACTCGTGAGCCTCAAATGAAAAGCGCGACTTCCGCTGCTTTGGATCATCTTCTATTTGGTACATTTCTCTGGACATACTGGTTCACCTGTTCTCTTCGCGCAATAATGTGCAGGAAGCTGAATTACTTTGTATAATGACAGTAAGCCTGATTCAGGCCTGAAAGGAATGGTGCAAATCCTATGCCAGAACAACTTACCCCTGCTGAACGAGCTACCTTGCTGAAAATCGCCCGACAATCTGTGATTGATGCCGTTAATAACCGCCCTCCCACCCCATTACCCGAAGATCTCACCCCTGCTCTGCTCGAAGTTGGCGCCAGCTTTGTAACTTTGACCGAGCACGGCCAACTGCGCGGATGCATCGGCACCCTCGAAGCCTATCAACCGCTCGCCAAAGACGTGCGCCAGCGGGCAGCCCAAGCGGCTACGCAGGATTACCGTTTCCCGAGGGTACGCCCAAGCGAAGTGGATATGATCCACATCGAGATCTCCCGCCTGACCAAGCCTGTCCCATTGCCATATTCTGATCCGGCTGAGCTGCCCAAGCTGCTGCGACCGCACGTGGATGGGGTTGTGCTTTCAGACGGGCTGCACCAGGCGACATTTTTACCCCAGGTTTGGGAGCAGCTGCCAGACCCAGCCGAATTCCTCAGCCACCTTTGCCAAAAAATGGGTGCCCCGTCCGACCTCTGGCGCCGGCGCATGCTGCAGGTGAAGGTCTACCAGGTGGAGGAGTTCGAAGAGGCCAGGTGAGTAAACGGTATTGCGGCTCTCAATTTGGTTCAAGTTATATCACTGCTCACCTGCATTCTTACCTTAAAACGCTCTTCAAGGTAGAGGTTGAACAGCGTAATCTCTCAGATGTATTCAGCCAGTTGGCGTATACAAAAACGACCCTTTCCAAGGGCGTTTTTTTTACTTACATAGGTTTAGTAAAGTGGGGCGTCTTGACCGCCTGGAGCCTGTGAATGAGCGTACGCCTGCCCCGTCAGATGGGCAATGATCAGTTGAGAGTAGAAACCAGTAATGATCGCACCAACCACCAGTATAATTCCGCCTATCGGGGCAATGAACACACTGCAAAGAATCGTGCCGCCAATAACGATCAGCCAGGCTTTAAAGTTGTTCCCTATCATGCGGAAGATCTCCTTGAAATCGAATGCCGCTCCAAGTCGTCCCTTGACTGCAAGGTTTGCATTGACTACAGGCATAATTATCATCATAAAGAGCGCGTAGAGCAGGATCAAGAGCCCACCAAAAATTGCCAGGGCAATCGCAAAAAAGGTTATGTCACTGTTATTTTCCGTCAACGCCAACGGCAGGAACAGCAAAGTGCTGACGAGTAGGATCGGAAGTGCGTAGACCAGGCTTGCCACAAACAAGTTAAATCCTCTGCCAAGATCCGCACCAAATTCAAGCTCAGGCAGGGGTTCCACCTGGTGCTCCGCCACGTTGCGGGTAACACGCAGCAGGTATCCGGCGGCAACCATCCAGCCAATTACGGGGATCAGAGTAACCAAAAGAGGAATGACCAATTTTTCAAGCCAACGTGGATCATCAAAAATGTACGTAAAAGCTTTTGTAAAATTCATTTTTCATCCTTTTGAAATAAGTTAGGCTAATATCGTAATAATAGTATAGTCCACGCTGCCTCTAAATTGAATAGCGGAAGCTTATATAGCTGTTATTGAATGATTAATTCCGATTAAAGCTGTGTGAACTCATCCACGTTGAGCACAAAAACCGTAGCTTTCTTTTCCTGTGGGCTGCGGGCAGCGGTGCAGTTCTCGCGCAGAACCTCAAGCGCTCGCGGCACCCGCTCCCCTTCAACGCCAATCAGCAAGGTGCTTCGCCCACTGCGCAAAAAGCCTCCGGTGGACGCAATCTGGGTTACACGAAAATCTTCAGCCGTTAACCGGGCAGACACACGTTCGTTGTCATCATCCCTGATAATTGCAATAATCAGTTTATTCATCCGATTTCCTCGTAATGTTCAATCTCCAGCTCAAAAATGGTCACTCCGCCGATTTGTACTTCCGTGGGGATGAGCGATCCCATCGGCAAATTATCGAGCACAGGTGAAACATAGCCAATGCGGCGCCCGGCAACATCCTGCAGCAACTTTCGGAGCGCATCGGTCTCCTCCTCAGGGCAGCCAATCAGAAAGGTAACGCTGCGTTCCCGCAATAATCCACCCACACTCGGCAACTTGGCAAAGGGATACTCGGTCTTTGCCAATGCGTTCTCCACGTTTTCGCTGTCCGGTCCGGTAACGATCGCCAGCAGCATTCTTTGATTGGTTTGAGCATTTTCAGACATAAGCGTGCTCCCGTTGAACGTATGCTAATTTTAACTTAAATAGAGATTTCATTCAAACCAGTTAACCACCATATCCTCAAGGTCATCCATGTCCACTTCTGTTTCGCTCACCACCTTGCCATAGACAGAGCCGCCGGCTTTCCGGGTGGAAACCGGGTCGCCAGTCTTCAGCGGATGCCACCAGGGCAGGTCCTTCCCTTCGGACACGAGGTAATAAGCACAGGTTTTGGGCAGCCAGTCAACATGGTATGTAATTTCAGGTGTGAGCAAGATACACTCAGGCACATTCTCATGGCGGTGCTCGTAGTCAGTGCACAGGCAGGTCTGCATGTCCATGTAGCGGCAGACCACGTTGGTAAAGCGCACGCCAGGAACGCCTGGTTCGCGGAGCTTGAACAGGCAGCATTTGGAGCAGCCATCGCAGAGCGCTTCCCACTCTTCGTGGGTCATGTCTTCCAGTTTTTTGTGCAGCCAGTAGTTCTTATCCATCTCAGCCCTCCCTGGCAGGAAATAGATCTGGCTTCACGAATGGGATCAAAGCCAGCTTAACCGCTTCCGCATAGAACTGGCTGCGGGTTACTCTTCCGTCCGTCAGCAAGCCCACCCCACCACTATCGCGTTTGGAACCAGACACGCCAAAGATGAGGTCGTCGGCATCGCCGAGCTCCATCCCCTGCCGGATCAAGTCGCAGATCGCTTTGGGCAGCTCGTAGCTGGCTGAGCGGGCTCTGCCTGCTTGCTGCCTGCCCAACACCACTACCCAACAATAGGAAAGGTAAGACTCGGGCTCGCCCGGGACTGGCTGCAGCCCGCCCTCGATGCCAAGCCAGAAGTCCGCGTCTCCTTCAAGCTCACGCGCGGCCCTGGCACGGTTGGTAGCCCCTAAGAGCGTTTCAGCATCGCTCATAGGCTGCGGACTGACGCCGGAGGATGCAATTACCGGCTGCACATCGAAGCTTACCTCAGGGAAAAAGCTCGCAAATGCGACACTCACAGCCTCCAGCTTGGCAGGGTTTTGCGAGCCGACGATAATCCGCATCTCACTCACAGTCCTGCACGCTCTTTCAAGATACTTTCCAGGCTGACCATCAGGCTTTCGACCTCTGTACGAAGGGAATCCACCTCGGCAAGGAACGCCTGGGCTTCAGGGTCCTGCTCGTAGCCCTGCAAGTTGATCTTCACATTCAAACGGGCGGCTTCAAAGCCAGCTTTGGCGAGATGCGCGCCAGCAGCGGCATCCGAAATGCAATTGAGATTGCCAATCTCGGCCATTCGCAGGGTCATCCTGAGTACCGCCACGCAGTCGCGTGCCGTTTCCAGGGGTACCTGGGCGGCATAGAGGCTGGCTACGCGAATGGCTTCTTTGCGAGTGGCGATCTGGGCTTCATCCCCCTTAGGCATGCGCCGTGCCGCCAGGATGCCGTCGAAGGCTTCAGCGTCGCGCTGGATCGCCTCGGTCAGTCGAGCGCGCAGTGCCTCCCCCTCTTCGATCACTTGCCAGCTCTCAGCTTCAGCGGCGGCGTATTGGGGTTTGCCAACCGTCAATCGCGCCACCATCAGCGCCAATGCAGCGCCAAGCGCCCCGGTGTAGGCAGCCGCCGATCCGCCGCCAGGCGCTGGCGTTCCTTCCGCGACCTGGTCGAGGAAATCAACCTTGCTACTTACGGCAGCCCCCGCTTGTTCTTCCATACCATACAGCCGGTTTTCGAGCAGTTGGTCGCTCTCAAACCCGTCCATCTGCATGTAGTAACGGGCAGCGTTCACCATCGCCTGGGAAGGCACCAGCCCGACAATTTCTGAGTGGTGAATGCCAACGCCATAGCGCTGTGCCTCACGCCGGACAAATTCAGTCACCTGAGCCATTGGAGAGTAGTGGAAATTGGTAAGGTTCATCGAGACCTGCGCCAGACCCTCCACCAAAACGCCCATGCCCTTCACATAATGGAAACCCCCGGAAGAATTGCGCACACGCCGGGCAATCTTCTGGGCGATGCTGACATCGGGCGTATTGAGGAAGATGTTGTACGCGATCAGCGGTTGCCGGGCTCCTATGACAGTCGCTCCGGCGGGTCCCATTCGTTTGGGTCCCAGATCGGGCTCGCGGTAGGGATCGGTGGCAATCGTCTCCTTGATGCCCTCAAATTCGCCGCGCCGGATGTCTTCCAGGTTCTTGCGGTCCTGCCGGATGGCAGCTTCTTCATAAAAATAGATCGGAATGTCCAGCGTCTCCGCCACGCGTTTACCCAACCGGCGCGCCATTTCGACGCACTCCTGCATGGTTACGCCCGAAATTGGAACGAACGGAACCACATCTGTCGCCCCCATGCGCGGATGTTCGCCCTGATGATGGTTGAGGTCGATCAACTCCGCTGCCTTGGCGATGCCTTGGTAGGCGGCTTCCTCGACCGCCTCCGGCGTGCCGACGAAGGTCAGCACGGTGCGATTGTGGTCAACGTCGGAGTGACTGTCCAGAATTCGTACGCCATTGACGCTTGCGACTGAAGCGATGATCGTATCAACCACTTCCGGGCGGCGGGCTTCTGAAAAGTTAGGAATGCATTCAACAATTTTTGGGGGCATGGCTTCTCCTTCGGTAGCAATACTTTATTATACCCACCTCCTGCGTTTATCAAAACGGGCGGAGATCTGTGGTTCTCCAATAAATGTCGAACGTTAAAGAATAAATGGACAACAAATTTGAGAGTGTCGCTTAAGATGCTTGACATTGAATTAGAAAAGTTGTAATATTTATGTATAAATTTATATAATATTGGAGGTACTATGTCCAACTTACCAATTCGTTGCCCAGTCTGTGAAGGCCCTATGAACGTGCTGGTCTATTACTGTCCCGAGTGCGATGTTACCGTCGAAGGGGAATTTGTCCCCCAGGCGGATCCTCTCCAAAGGCTCAGTGATGAGCAGCGAAACTTCCTCCTCACTTTTGTGGCCTGCGAAGGAAAACTTAATCGTATGGAAAAAGTATACGGGCTCTCATACCCGACCCTCAGGAATCGTCTGATGGAACTAATCCAGGCTCTGGATTACACTCCTAAACACGTGTAAAAAGTGTCGAAACAAAAAATTAGCGGCTTGATAGCCGCTTTTTTGTCTGCCAGTTTTTAAGGTAAAACAGAATTGCAAAGGCTGGTCAAAGTTTGACCAGCCTTTTTCGTTTTCTCTAACCGTATCGGTTTAGTACATCTCACCGCCCTGGGGCATGGCAGGAGTCGAGCCTTTGGGAGCAGGAATATCGGTAATCAGAGCCTCGGTGGTGAGGATCATGGCAGCGATCGAAGCTGCATTCTCGAGCGCGCCGCGGGTGACTTTGGCGGGATCGATCACGCCCATTTCAACCATATCGCCATAAACTTCCGTCAGCACGTTGAAGCCGATGTGGCGATTGTTCTGGTCAGCCTGGCGCTGGCGAACTGTTTCCACGACTACAGACCCGTCCTTGCCGGCATTCTCGGCGATCTTCTTCATCGGAACTGTCAGGGCGTTGCGAACGATGTTGACACCGATCTGGGCATCTTCCTGGTCGAGTTTCAGGTCCTTGAGGGCATCCACTGCGTTCACGAGTGCCACACCGCCGCCGGGCACGATACCTTCTTCAACGGCTGCGCGTGTCGCGGAGAGCGCGTCTTCCACGCGGTGTTTCTTTTCTTTCAGCTCGGTCTCGGTGGCTGCGCCAACACGGATGATGGCAACACCGCCGGAGAGCTTCGCCAGGCGTTCCTGGAGTTTTTCGCGGTCGTAATCGCTGGTGGTGTTCTCGATCTCAACGCGGATCTGCTCAATGCGACCCTTGATAGCGTTGGTGTCGCCCTTGCCGCCCACGATGGTGGTGTTGTCTTTATCGATGGTGACCTTCTCAGCGCGGCCGAGGTCTTCGATGGTTGCGTTTTCCAGCTTGCGACCGGTCTCTTCGGAGATCAAGGAAGCGCCGGTCAGGATCGCGATGTCCTGCAGCATAGCCTTGCGGCGATCGCCAAAGCCGGGGGCTTTAACAGCCACAACGTTCAAAACGCCGCGGATCTTGTTCAGCACCAGGGCTGCAATCGCTTCGCCGTCCACGTCTTCAGCGATGATGACGATATCGCGCTTGCCGACCTGGACCATTTTCTCAAGCAGAGGCACAATGTCGTTGGCTGCGGAGATCTTCTTGTCATAGAGCAAAATGTAGGGCTCATTGATCTCAGCAACCATGTGCTCGGTGTCAGTCACGAAATAGGGGCTGATGTAGCCGCGGTCGAACTGCATACCTTCCACGTACTCCGTCTCGAATTCGAGAGCCTTGGATTCCTCAACAGTGATGACGCCGTCTTTGCCGACTTTGTCCATCACGTCCGCGATCAGCGTGCCAATCCTCTCGTCCTGGGCGGAGATGGTGGCCACGTTGCCGATCTCAGCTTTCGTGGTGATGTCAATCGCCTGCTGGAGGATGGATTCAGAAACAGCCTTGGAGGCAGCTTCGATACCGCGCTTCAGCAGCATGGGGTTGGCGCCGGCAGCCAGGTTCTTGAGACCTTCGCTGACAATCGCGTGCGCGAGAACGGTGGAAGTGGTGGTGCCATCGCCAGCGATATCGTTGGTCTTGGTGGCAGCTTCCTTCAGGAGCTGGGCGCCCATGTTCTCATAGGGGTCTTCGAGTTCGATTTCTTTTGCAACGGTCACGCCGTCATGCGTGATGGTGGGGGAACCGTATTTGCGGTCCAAGGCAACATTGCGTCCCTTGGGCCCTAAGGTGGTGGCGACTGCGTTAGCCACGGTGTCAACGCCATTCTTCAGATATCGGCGTGCTTCATCTCCAAAAACTAATTGTTTAGCCATAAGTTATTTCTCCTTGTTCCAATAATCTTAAAGAATCGCGAGGACGTCGCTCTCGCGCATGATCAAAAGTTTCTTGCCGTTGTATTTGATTTCTGTGCCAGCATACTTCGCAAACAGCACGGTATCGCCAACCTGTACATCCATCGGGATGCGTTTGCCATTTTCGTCACGGTCGCCAGGACCAACAGCGATAACAGTGCCCTTCTGGGGTTTTTCTTTCGCGGTTTCTGGCAGCACGATGCCGCCAGCGGTCACTTCTTCCTGCTCGATCGGTTCAATCACGAGCCGGCTTCCTAAAGGTCGCATAGATATTGTCATGGGTATCCTCCGTTAATTGCTTTTAAGAATTAGCACTCTATAAGATTGAGTGCTAACATATGATACGCAGTCCAAGGCTGGAAGTCAAGCCTGTGTCTACGATTCTTACGATTCTTTTACAAATCAGGACGCGGTAACAAATATTTAACAACAACATCACCGGTAGGGGCGAAGCGTCTTTGAGGATTTAATAGAGTGACTGAGGACTTTTATCGGGAGACGCTTCGCCCCTACAAATAATTGTGCCGCAATCCGAAGTTCGGCGATCTGCCTTTGTATTTTATACCCAACATATACCCGATTGTGTTGGGCTCCGTCCGAGCACAGCCGTTCGCCGTGAGCGTCCATCATCATCTGGAGACCTTCGGTCAGATCCCGTGCGCGGTCCCACAGGGAGGCTTCGCACTCGGGAGACCGGCACGATCATGGGGAACAATAACACTCTCCCCCGCTTCGCGGACCCTCCCTCGAGGGAGGGCTATGTCGGGCTTCCCCCGATTCCAAAAGCACCCCCTCTTAAGAGGGGGAATTAAAGGGGGTGGGAGACTGAAGAGGGTAAACTTTGCACCCCATGGAACCCTCGTCCACCGCAGGCGGTCTTCGCAAAGACCAAAGATGCCCATTATTTGCCGGATTGAATTGCGCAATCCATCGTACGGAGGAGGTTTACTTCCTCCGCATCGTATGCATGGGCGAGATAAGCGATCTCCCGTCATCGCGAGCTCTTTTGCGTGGCGATCTGCATTTCATTACAATAGTTTGAGACCTGGCGGTCAGAACCCGTGCGCGGTCCCACAGGGAGGCTTCGCACTCGGGAGACCGGCACGATCATGGGGAACAATGAGCCCTCATCCACCGCGAGCGGTCTCTACCCGCCCTAACTTGTCAAGGGTTCTCCAAGGGGAAGGTCTGCAAGCGTTCTGGGTCCTTTGTCCGTTTATTCTTTCGTAGGTCGGACGGAGTACTAGCGAAGCTGTGTAATAAGGGTGCTTTTCCCTCACTCCGACGTTTGTCAATTGCATTAATTCTGACCAATCCAATCTCTGCGTGCGTGTCGGGGAATGAAGGGGGCAGCAATGCAGGGTCACCAAATAGGGATTACTACTTATTCCTATCTTCCACTAAACAGAGTAAAATATTTCCGTTTTGACGGTTACAGGTGGTAAAATCTGCTTATGCCCATGCAATTTCCACCAAATAGAGGTGAAGTAGTGATTGGTGATTTTAATAACCTACTACCTCACGAAATGACAAAGATTAGACCCTGTGTTGTAATTTCCCCAAGATATCAAACAAGATCTAATTTAGTCACGGTTGTATGTTTATCAACCACAGAACCAGACACTATCATGGATTATCACGACAAAATAGAGTTCAATCCTCCTTACTCTCCTAAGTTTCCATCAAGATTTATGTGGATTAAAGGGGATATGCTTTACTCATTAAGTCTCGTGAGAATTAACCGACCCCACGTGATACTTGCTAATGGAAAACGGGATTACCCGATACGCATACTTGGACCCGATGATATGAACAAAGTAATGAAGTGTGTTCTTTGTGGTATTGGCTTTAAAGTTGACAAGGATCTTAATAAGGTGTAATATATAGTTGTCACGGCTCTGCTAACGCATCCGGCTAAATCCTCACCTGAGGTCGCCATGTAAAGGAGATATCAATCCCGTCATGGCGTTTTTTTAATCCTTCACCGAATTGATGTGAGTCTTTCATTTAGTTTATCAATTGCATCTTGCTGTGGCGGAGGGGTGAAAAAGGCACCATTCCGCTCTCCAACTACTTATTTCAACAATTACCTTAGGACCCTGAAACATATTTATAAGCTGCCTCAAATAAAGGCATAAGTTTTTCGATTGGATAATTTGCATCATCAATCTTGTAAAGGATTTGATTCCATTCCTCTTCGTAACGCAAAGGGGTGAGCCCTTCGATTTCAATTGATTCAGCTGTCTCCCTGGGCATTTTAAAATATATACAAAATGATTTTGATCCAATCCAATTAACGCCAAGTACCTGGGGAAATCCCAACTTAAAAGCTATGTAGTTCTTATTATGCTTTTTCTCCAGGTTCCACCCTTTTGTTCGGATAATTTTCTCCACTTTTTCTGCAGTTCGTAAGAACAAGTCCGCACTCGCAGGATTAAAATTGGTGCGGTAATATGCTTCGTCATATACCCCTTGCGGTCTAACGACTGTTTTTGCCATGTTCTCAGGGATTCTTTGATTTACCAAGACAAATTCGTTTCTTCCGCTGATAAATCTGGATATTTCAAAGAGCTCCACACTATAGGTTATGCGATTGACTAATCGCAGTACGGCAGAGGGTATTTCTTCAGCCACAATCATGATTTTTATTTGGATCGAATCCCAATCTATCTGTTTGTCGTCAGGTTTATTTGGACATTCCAGCCATAAATTCTTTATGCTATCTGGATTTGTCTCTGCCCAGATTGCATATCTCAACACCTGGGCAATTACATCCTCTGTTGCTGCTCCTTTCTTGAGTTCAATAATGACCACATTATTATCAGCATCTATCGCAATCAAATCTGGAATATCCCGATAATTTCCAGCTTTTGTTTGCCTGGAAATTATGATTAAATCGCCCAATAGTTGTGGATTTTTGTATAAATAAGTTTCCAGTTGTTCTTCTGTCTTAAATTCATGTGGAATCAATGTTGTAAAAGGATTTTCTTCAGTTTTCCAAAATAAATTTGCCATGTTTCCCTTCTTATAACATTTTCTGAAAGTAGAAATCTTGACAGACGTTTGTCAAATCGATAAATACTTCTCCGAGTGGCGAAAAGAGCACCATTCTGCCCTACTTCTTAGTCAACACTATCCCCGAAAAACAGTCTCGTTATGCCATGCGAGATATTCACGCGAGGGTCTGTCCATCCAATTCTGAGGTGGACGCATGGGCTGACCATTATATTTATAGTAATCTCTGCCATTTTCAAATTCCTCTCTGATTCTTCGGCTAATCTCGATTTTTAAGTCAGGCGTGATGGTTAGATAACCTTTGTCAAAGAGGGTGTGAATATCCTGCCGGAGTAATATTCCATTAGAAACCTTGTGTTCCCCCAACTCGCTATAGGGTTTAATATGGGCAGCCTCCAAAACCGGAAGTGTACGTTCGCTGGAAATTGCACAGCGCCGCTCATAAGCATCAGTAACCAACACTCTGAACGATCCCTGACCTAAACGGGGTTGCACCAATACTGGTTCTCCATATCTGGGAGAAACCTCCCTGACGAGGTTTTGCTGGATTTGTTGTGCGTTCAATTGGCGGAAAATTGTTGCACCCGGCTCAACACTGAGATCATACGTCTTTCCTGACACAATGTTTTTAGGCCAATCGGCAGGTGCAGGGATCCACCTTTCTTCAGGCAAAAAGAAGGGTTGCTCAAGCAATATACAGCCAATTTGATAGTCTTGATAAGGATCGCTTTCTTGTCTTCGGTATTTGTCTATTTTCTCTCTCAGATCGGCAAGACTGGCTGCACCATTCTTTATTCCAAACGCCTCCCAGGCCAGTGAAACAGGTAATATGGTGGAATGGGCAAACAGACCCCCTCCCACGATGAAATTATCTGGATGATGTAGTTTGAAAAGAAAAAGCTCGCCTGGCTTTAAGGCTCTAAAGACTCGTCCTGATGGCAACCAAAAATTAACTTCATCGATTCCCTGTTGGGATCGAAGTAATGAAAACCAATGCTTGTCAGTCACCCCGACGAAAGAATTGATCAAATCTGCCTCCCCTGCAGAATCGATTGAAAGATCAAAACAATAATAACAGAAAAATGATCTTTTAATATCTCCAATCTTTGTCACACAAAAAGGAAAAACTCCCCTATAATTCAGCTTGAATCATTATGCCTCGCTAATTCTTTGGAACTGATTGCTCGACCTTCTTAACCCTCTCTACCGAAGAGATTATCGGGCATCTGGCGATGTCATCCCCTTTCCCTGATGAGCCAACCCAAAAATTCGCTTGGGAACGAGAAATAATGATCTTGAAAACATCTTGCCCGGCTACCAAGGCAAGATCTATTTCGAATTTGACATTCCTCGTATGGGGAAACGCATTGACGTGGTTTTGCTCATCAAATCAGTGATCTTCGTTCTTGAGTTTAAGGTTGGTGAGTCTGATTTCAACGCTGCAGCCATTGATCAGGTCTGGGATTATGCGATTGACTTAAAAAATTTCCATGAAACCAGTCATGAAGCAACCATCGCTCCGATCCTGATTGCCACCCAGGCACCTGCCCAAGGCACGCTTATTCAAACCACCATCCATGACGACAACGTCCTGTATCCCATCCTCACAAATGCCTCGGAGCTTAATTCAGTAATTGAAAGTGTCTTGAATTTCTGCGATGGTGATGACATCGATCAAGAACAATGGCACGCTGGTGCCTATCAACCGACGCCCACGATCGTTGAAGCCGCTCAAGCGCTCTATGCTGGGCATTCAGTTGAAGAAATATCCCGCAGTGATGCTTCGGCAATAAATCTAACTGAGACCTCTGCTCAAATCGAAAAGATCATCTTCCATTCTCGACAAAACAATCAAAAATCGATTTGCTTTGTCACAGGTGTGCCGGGGGCGGGCAAGACCCTTGTCGGTCTGAATATTGCGACTAACAACATCGACAAAGAGAACGAACTTTACAGCGTTTTCCTTTCTGGGAATGGTCCGCTCGTGGCAGTCTTGCGTGAAGCTTTGGCTAGGAACCGAGTAGAAACTGAAGCAGAAAAAGGCAAACCAATCAAGAAAGGGGAAGCCAAGAGAGAAGTAAGCCTTTTTATCCAAAATGTACACAACTTCCGAGATGAATGTCTCATAAATCGTGAACAACCCCCTCTTGAGCACGTGGCCTTGTTCGATGAAGCACAACGCGCCTGGGACCTGCAACAAACAGCTAATTTCATGATTCGCAAGAAACACATACCCAATTTCAGCCAATCTGAGCCTGAATTTCTTATCTCTTGTCTGGATCGCCATGAGGATTGGGCTACGATCGTCTGCTTAGTCGGTGGTGGGCAAGAAATTAACATAGGCGAAACCGGAATTGCAGCTTGGATTGAAGCAGTTACCAAACACTTCCCGGGTTGGCACATTTACTTTCCTCCTCAACTAAAAGATAGCGAATACAGCGCCTTGCAAGCCCTTGATCACTTTGAGGATCGAGATCGCCTGCATCAAAGTGAGGCGTTGCATCTATCGGTTTCCATGCGTTCTTTCCGCAGTGAGAAGGTGTCTTTGTTGGTCAAGCAAGTGCTTGATCTGGATGTTGCGAATGCCAGGGAAACACTAACAGCCATCGGCGATGCATACCCTATTTACATTACCCGTGACCTGCAATCCGCCAAAAACTGGTTGAAACAACAAGCACGAGGAACTGAGCGTTATGGCATGCTTGTTTCTTCACAAGCCATCCGCTTGAAACCTTTGGCAATCGACATTCGCGCTGAAATTGATCCTATCCATTGGTTTTTGGACGGTAAGGAAGATATTCGCTCCTGTTACTACCTTGAAGATGCAGCGACTGAATTTCAGGTACAGGGTTTGGAAGTGGATTGGGCTTGTGTGGTTTGGGATGGCGATTTCCGCATGGGCTCGAGAGACTGGATTTACAAGTCTTTCACAGGCGACAGGTGGAATAACATCAATAAGCCCGAGCGACAAAAGTACCTCAAGAATGCCTATCGTGTTTTACTGACCCGTGCTCGTCAGGGTATGGTCATCGTTGTGCCAAACGGCGACCCTGAAGACCCCACTCGCAAAGCTGAGTACTATGACCCTGTGTTTGAATACTTGAGGGACATCGGTTTTCAAACGATATAGCAAGTCGCTGGATCCACTCCACCCCCCTTTATTTCTCCCACTCCCTTACGCATTACACTTCGTGTTCGCTTCGCTTCACGGATCTTCTACCAGGGGAAGCCCAAGGAATAGTGGACTGGTTGGAAGTTGGGGGCACAAAAAATGTCCATAATTCCAGAACTGTCCAATGTCGCATTTGGTCGCAGGGGCGAAGCGTCTTTGATGATGGAATCTGGTGATGCGGAGTGTTTGTGGTGGGACGCTTCGCCCCTACCCTGATATTCTGCGTGAATTGGCGTGTGGGTGAGCGATGAACCCTCGTCCACCGCAAGCGGTCACTCCCCTACACTTCGTTTACCCTCCGCTTCACTGCGGGCACTCCCCTACACTTCGTTTACCCTCCGCTTCACTGCGGGCACAGGTCGCGGATCTTCGACCAAGAGGGGGTGGTAAGGCAAAGGAAAGAATAAAGGCAGATTGCCGTACTCTACTCCGCGGGCACAGGCGCGCCTGTCGGCGCTGGCAATGACAGATAAAACATCCGTGCTACAGTAAAATATTCGCATGACCAAAACATACTTTGTATACATCATCACCGACAGTTCCCACAACACCTTATATACTGGCATAACCAACAACCTGCCACAACGCATCTGGCAGCATAAGAATGGTCAGGGTGGAGGTTTCACTTCCCGCTATAAGTCAAAATATCTGGTGTATTATGCAGAGACAAATGATGTGTACAGTGCCATCGCTGAGGAGAAAAGGATTAAGGGGGGAAGCCGCGCTAAGAAGATTGCGTTGATCGAACAGCAAAATCCAGAGTGGAAAGACCTGTCGGCAGATTGGTAAGCATGGTGATGAGTTGTCTTTAGTCTGTCATTGCGAACCTCTTTTGTGACACGTAGTGTACTATTTCGTAAGCAATCTAACCTCCTGGCAGACCAAAAACGTATGAGACAGAATAATCTTGGCCAACATTCACGAAGTGTTTGTGAGCCGCATCTATCCCTCGATGGCAAACAGTTTAGATTGCTTCGTTCCTCGCAGTAACTATGTTGAATGT
>DBRR01000002.1 GCA_002306055.1 Anaerolineaceae bacterium UBA1363 | reverse complement strand
ATACCTATTTAACCTCTTGAGCCAGGCTTAAGAGCGCCTGAAGGATGGATAACCCTGCCAGCCAAGGGATGATTGTGTCTGCAGGTGACACATTGCGCGTTGAATGCATCAAAATGCGACGGATCCAGGATAGAAGACAGCAAACATAGTTACTCGCCTAAATGATAAACCTGTAATTTGTGATGCACTTAATTAGATGCAATTGCCCTGATGGGTTGGTATTGAAAGTAATGACTCTGTACTTTTCGGGTAAAATATAAATTCACGTAAATTTGACGAAAACAACGGATTGGGTATAATCAAAACCTGATCCGTAGGAGGCTGAAGGTTATGGTTCTAAATTATGCAATTATTATCGTTTCAATCGCTTTGATTGCCAGTGTGCTTTTGCAAAGCAAGGGCATTGGCCTGGGCGGTCTGGCTGGCGGCGACACTGGTGGTGTCTATACTCAGCGGCGTGGAATTGAAAAAGTGATGTTTTACATCACCATTGCCCTTAGTGTAGTTTTTCTGTTGCTCGCACTCATCAGTGTGCTTATCTCTTGATAGCGTCTCATCCCACCGCTATCACAATTGATCATGGAGAATAAAGATAACTCGCTAAAAGCAGGGGTTGTCTTTCTATTTACCAAATGAGACGCTTTCGCTGGCAGCTTCTGATTGTCCTGGTCACTGGTCTTGTAGTTGGCTTGATCTTATTCTTCCAAGGCTCAGCTTCCTCACCCAACCTGGAAAATACCCCCAGCCCTATTACTGGCGGCAGCTACACGGAGGCATTGGTAGGTGATATCGTGCGCCTCAATCCAGCGCTGGATCGCTTCAATCAGCCAGATCGGGATGTTGATCGGCTTATTTTTAGCAGCTTGTTCAAGTTTGATTCCCGTGGATTACCGGTGGGGGACCTGGCTGCAAGCTGGGATATTTCTTCCGATGGCACCCGGTACGTGATCAACCTGCGGGAAAATGCTGTCTGGCATGACGGCACTCCCCTTTCCAGCCAGGATGTGCTTTACACCGTTTCTCTGCTGCAAAGCAACAGCAGCCTGGTTGCTGAAGATCTGCGAAGCTTTTGGCAGCTGGTACATGTGGCTGCCTTGTCTGACCTGAGTCTGGAATTTTCCTTACCTTACAGTTTTGCCCCATTCCTGGACTATCTTACTTTCCAGATCCTGCCATCGCATTTACTGGGTAACCTCACCCTTGAAGACCTGGTTGACCACCCATTCAATCTCGCACCGATTGGCTCCGGACCTTACCGTTTCCGGGAGTTTCATCTCACGGACGGCAAGATTGACGGCGTCAGCCTTGAAGCCTTCGAATACTACTATTCAGGGCGTCCTTACATCGATGAGATCAATTTCAAGCTCTTCCCTGATGCTCACACGGCATTTCAAGCTTACCTGAGCGATGAAGTTGACGCAGTTGCCAGGATTGATCAAGCGGATCTTGAAACCGCGCTGAATCAACCCGGGCTGGACATTCACTCGTGCCGGCTTCCCCGCCTGACGATAGTTTTCCTGAACACTCAGAATCTCACACAGCCTCTTTTGCAGTCAGCTAATTTCCGAAAGGCACTGATGGCTGGCACAAACCGCCAGGCTATGATCGATGAAGTCTTTTCCAGCCAGGCAGTTCTTGCGCTTGGACCGATCATGCCCGGAAACTGGGCTTTTTACGAAGGGCTGGAACCATACCGCTATGATGTTGACCTCGCGCGGCAACTGCTGGCTGGGGAAGGCTATACCTGGTCGGAAGCTGGTCAGTTAATGACCTCCGACGGGGCTCAGGCAAGGCTGACACTCCTGGTGCAGGATGACCAGATCCACAATCAGATAGCAACCATTCTGGCTGAAAACTGGGTTTCAATCGGCATCGAGGTCGTGCTGGATGTCAGACCTTACGCTGAATTAATGACCAGCCTCGAAAGCAGAGCTTACGAAGCCGCTTTGGTGGATATTGACCTCAGCAACTCTCCGGATCCGGACCCATATCCCTTCTGGGCGGAATCTCAAGCTGACGCTGGGCAGAATTACTCGCAATGGCGTAATACCACTGCCAGCGAGTACCTCGAACAAGCCCGAACGCAGCCGAATAGAGACCTCCGGGTGCGCCTTTACCGCAACTTTCAGATCCTCTTCGCTGAAGATCTGCCTTCCCTGCCATTGTTCTACCCCGTTTACAATTATGGGATGAAAAACGCGATCAAAAACGTTTCGATCGGTCCCATTTATGATCCTGCTGATCGTTTCAACGCGGTGAATACCTGGTACATTCTCACTGACACGACGCCATCACAGTCTGCCACTCCCACGGAGTAGCGAGATGACAGCGAGTGGACAGACAGATCTGATTGGCGAACATGGGGTAAAAAAGTCGGACCTGCGCGTCAGGATGCTCGGCGCCCTCGATGAAGCCAGCGCTTCTCTCAGCCTGGCAAAAGCCTTTTGCTCGCCCGGCAATAAAATCCTCCTCGAAATCTGTCAAAAAGACCTGTCCCGCATGATGGGTTTGATGGCTGCCTTACCGAAGACCCCGCTCGAAAAGCTTACAGGCAGTTTTTCTGCTGAACTCGAAAAGCTCGAAGAAACCATCAAAGCCGTTGAGGTGACGGTCTGTTATCCAACCGATTTTATCCAACCCGGTCATACGCCTGCCACCGGCACGCTCGACCTTGCTCGCGCAATTGTCCGCAAGGCAGAACGTGAGTGGGTTGCTGGTTTTGAGACTCTCCAAATCCCGGATGAGAGCATGCTTCAGTATCTTAACCGTCTTTCCACCCTCTGTTACCTGCTGATCCTGGCTGAAACACCATTGTGACATAATGATTGGAACCCTTATCAATTTCGCCGCAATCCTGGCAGGCGGGCTGATAGGTCTGTTCGCCGGCAATCGCATCCCACTTAAGGTGCGCCAAACCTTAACTTCCGCGCTTGGCCTCTTTACGCTGGCTTACGGTGTGCATATTTTCTCCCAAACACAGAATATGCTTGTTCCACTTTCCAGCATCGTGTTGGGAACCATCGCCGGGGAAGCCCTTAAGATCGAAGAACTGCTCAATAGTTTGGGTGAGCGTATCCAGCAAAGGGTGGAACACGGTACCAACGCAGACTCCCCTGTCGCCCAACGCTTCATCACCGGCTTTGTCACAGCGTCCTTGCTCTTTTGCATTGGTCCAATGGCAATCCTGGGCTCCATCCAGGACGGGCTTGTTGGGGATTACCAGATGCTTGCGATCAAGTCCATTCTCGACGGCATTACTGCGATTGCCTTTGCCTCGACTTTCGGGGTGGGGGTACTTCTTTCAGCTGCGATGGTGCTGGTCTACCAGGGTGCCATCTCCCTTTTGGCAGGAGCCCTTGGGAAGGGCTTTGACCAAAGCGTGATCCTTGAAATGACGTCGGTCGGGGGTGTGATCCTGGCTGGGATTGCAATCAGCAACCTGCTTGAGATAAAAAAGATCCGCATTGGCAGCTTTCTCCCCGCGCTTTTAATCGTAGTCCTGGTCGTTCTCCTGCTAAACACTCTTGGTATCGCCTGGTCCTAAGTTAAAAAAACGGGGTCAGTTTGAACTGCCCCGCGTTTTTTACGAAAAATCCTGACGATTAATCCCCAGCAGCAGCCAAAGCAGCTTGAATAGTCTCCTCGAGCGTAGTCGAATAAACAATTGTTCCGTTCACGTCAAACATGGGTGTGCCAGTGACACCCAAGTCCTTGGCGGTTTGTGTATCGCTGCGAATAGCTGCCAATTGCGCGTCGCTTTCAAGACACTGATTGAACTTTGTCATATCGAGTCCGATCTGCTTTGCATAAGAAGAGATACTGCTATCAGCGAAGGCACCAGAATATGTGGAATTCTCGAAAAGTAATTTTTGCATTTCGAAGAATCGGTTCTGTTCTCCCGCGCAATAGGCAGCTTCCGATGCCTTAAGGGTATCATCTTCGTTGAACTGGAAAACACTGTAAGTAAAATAAACCTTACCGGTCTCCACGTAGTCTTTGACGAATTGCTCCTCTTTTTCCAGCGCGAACGTACGGCAATGACTGCAACCAAAATTGGAAAACTCCACCACTTTTACAGGCGCGTTAGGGTCGCCGACAGATCGTCCATTTTGGTTTGCGTAACCGGAGACCTTGTTCGTGTTCAGCAGCCTGGGCAGGAAGTAGACCAGCAAAACCGCCACCACCAGCACGAAAGCTCCAATCAGCAGCCCGGTTGTCCGCTTGCGGGCTTCCTGCTCTCGTTGCGCTTTAAGTAATTCACGTTGTGAGTTTTTTTGTGCCATATCAACTCCTGAATCGATTTGCTTGATTCTGCCATAAACGCCTGTTACCGTCCAGCAGGTTCAAACCTTAATTTCTATAATTTCAACGACATCACCAAGATGTCGCGATCCTCGCGTTCAAAACCCAGGGAATGATACAAAGATATCGATTGATGATTGCTTGCCTGAGTATTAACAGAATAGGAGCTTACTCCGATGGCTGAGAGGGTATCCAACATGTCCTCCACCAGCCTGTGTCCCACACCTCTGCGCTGCCAGCGCGGATCCACAGCCAGGCGCGCAAGATGGGCTGAGTCAAATGTGCTTGTGCTCATTTGATACCCAATGATTTCTCCTTCCAGGATAGCGACGCTATGCCAGGTGCTGAGGTGATAAGTTTTGACCAGACTCGAGCGGTTTAACTGCCAGGCAGGTTCAAAAGCGGATGTATCGATAGCTTCCACGGCAGCCATATCGCGATAGGTCATCTGCCGGATGATAAGCCCTGGATCCACTTTGGCATGACTCACCTCTGAGAAATTGCATTGAAGTGTAACGATGGTGTCGGTTGGCTTGAATCCTTCGCTCCTGAGCAACCTCTCGAGCCAATCGTACGGTACCAGGGAGAAAAAACTCTGAGCTCCCAATCCCTGTAAAACGTTCTTAGCCTCCGAAAAAAGGGCTTTGAAATAGCGGGCATATTCCCCGTCGCGTTCAGCGTGAAAAAAACGCAGCCAGGCAACTTCCGGACATTCGGGAGTGGCGGATAGCAGTGCTTTGATCTGCTGATCTTCTAGGGCAGCAAAGCAGCCAGGTTCATTGAACCTTTCATTGGGTGAGAACCAGTCGAGATTATTGAATGACAGATTATTCGCATTCAGGAATCTCGCCAGGTCAAAAGAGGATAAGTCGGAACAGGACCGGATTTGGAATGGCATATTAATCAGTCATTGATCCCAAGTCTGTCCAGGATGGCATTCAGTTCTTCGTCAGAATAAAAGCTGATGGAGATCGTGCCGCCTCGCTTGCCCTTTGAAAGCATCACTTTGGTGTGGAAGAACTGACGTAAACGGTTTTCCAGGTCTTCTGCTTCCGCAGAACGGGTGGTCAATTTATTGCTGGTTGGTGCCTTGCCGCTTAGTTTGCTGACGAGCAATTCTGTCTGGCGTACGTTCAGCCCAAGGCTCAGGATGCTATCCAGGGCTGCTTCCATGGCGCGGGCACTCGGCAGGGCTAGCAGACTTCGGGCGTGACCCTCCGTGATTTCGCCGCTTTGCAGGGTTTGCTGCACCACAACCGGCAGGTTGAGCAGCCGGAGGGTGTTAGTAACCGTCACGCGGCTTTTCCCGACTCTTTGGGCAATGTCCTCATGGGTCAGAGAGAACTGATCCGCCAGGCTTTGGTAGGCTCTCGCGCGTTCAATCGGGTTCAAATCTTCCCGTTGGACATTTTCAATGATTGCAAATTCCAGCTGTTCTTGCTGCGAAGCAGTCCGAACAATCGCTGGGACGTCTTTCAGACCTGCCAACTTCGCTGCCCGCAAACGGCGTTCACCAGCGATCAGCGTGTAGCGATCCACGCCTTCTGCAGCAATCACGATCAACGGCTGGATGATCCCATGCTGTTTGATGGAGGTGGCAAGATCTTCCAGTTGTTCTTCCTCAAAAACCTTGCGAGGTTGTTGAGGATTAGGGCTGATGCTTGCAATAGGTAACAGCTGAACCTGTTCGTTTGCCCCAACCGGAGTCGGGCTGCTTTGCCAGGTTGGAATTAATGACTCGAGTCCCTTACCAAGTCCACTGCGCTGTGCCATCTCACTCCTGTCCGGGGTCAAATTTCACCCCATCTGCCGTCAACATTTCCATCGCCAACGAGCGGTAAGCTCTTGCGCCGCTCGAGTCAGGGGCATAGACCGAAATTGGCATGCCAAAAGAGGGTGCTTCTGCCAGCCTGATACTGCGCGGAATAAATGTTGAAAAAACCTTGTCCTGGAAAAACTTTTGGACCTCACTCATCACATCCGAGCTCAAATTTGTGCGACCATCAAACATCGTCAGTAAAACCCCTCTGATGGAAAGTTCAGGGAATAGCCCCTGCCGGATGCGAGTGATCGTCTGGGTCAGTTGTCCAAGACCCTCAAGTGCCAAGTACTCACACTGCACCGGGATGATTACGCCATCCTTGGCGGCGATCATTCCGTTCAAGGTCAATAAACCGAGTGAAGGCGGGCAATCTACCAGGATATAATCGTAGCTGCTGGTCAGCGACTGAACGATCGTTTTCAGCCGTTTTTCCCGGTCCGAAAGCTCAATCATCTCAATTTCTGCCCCCGAAAGGTTTGGTGAGGAAGGCATGAGCGAGATTTTGAAGCGCGCGTTGTGCAAGACACACTCCAAAGCACTTTTTGCGCCTATCAGCACCTCATAGGTTCCATTTTCCACTTTATGCCGGTCAATCCCAAGACAGCTGGTGGCGTTTGCCTGTGGGTCAAGGTCTATCAACAGCACCTTCTGCCCGAATTGTCCCAGGTAGGCCCCAAGGTTGATGCTGGTGGTAGTTTTTCCCACCCCACCTTTTTGATTGACAACTGTGTAGATTTTTCCCATACCTTACCTATGTCAGTTCCTGTTTTTTTGCCCGTTCGATTTCTTCCAATGTGGGGATGCTCGCCAGGCGTCTGCGTGTTACCGAGCAGGCTGAGAGCTGAACGGCAAAACGTGCGGCTTCCCATGGATCCCGGGTGATGTGAAAGCGGTGAAAGAAACAAGCTGCAAAAATGTCACCAGCGCCGGTGTCTTCGACCAGCTCAACTGGAGGTGCAGAAAAATACCTGACCTTGCCCTCGGTAAAAACACGCGCCCCGTCACGGCTCTCAGTAACGACCAGCAGCGGACAGACCCCAGCCAGTTCTTCCACTTTTTGCTCGTCTCCTTGGAGATCCTCTATGGATAGGACGACAACATCGGCTCTTGCGAGCAGAGGCAGCCCTTCAGGCCAATCCACGTAGCGTACCAAACCCTCGTCGTCCGCCTGTCTGTACCATCCCTGGGGTGTCAGGCACAGCAGGGCATTTGGGAAAAGCTCTACGATATTTGGATCAATTTCTGCAGAAATCGGACCCAAGTGTACCAACTGGCAGTCGCGCCATAGAAAGGGAATGTGGTCGGCGGTGATGCGCGTAGCCGAAGAATAAAGATGCTGAACACGTGTTTGCCCAAGACCTTCATTGCGAAATACGGTCGATTTTTCTGATGGAATAACCCATTTTTGGATGCCAGTCAGGGGATCGAGTTGTAAATCACTGGCGCAACTTGTCACCAGACCGACATTGTGCCCCAAGCGGGCAGCCGTTAGCCCTGAAAAACTGGCAGTACCGCCCAGGCTGATGCTTTGATCCGCTTGTAAATCAGCAGTAACATGCCCAATGAGCAGATAGTCGATGGGATCAGGCGTTGTCAGTTGGGTCATAGGGCTGCAAAAACTCATTTCTCCGGGAAAAATTATAGCATGGAAAGGAATCAAAAATCGGGAGGCTGGTTTTAGTGGTTCAATGCTTACAAATGTCCAATTATGGATGAATCTGATCTTTGATTTGGGTTAAAATCAAGCCATGGAAGATGCAAATACCTATCGCCAGGCTCTCGATGACTTTCGCCGTGCCAGGTCCAAGGCTGCCATGCAGCGCTTCTGGGCAGGCATAAGAGGGCGTTCGCTCGACCTCCTGCCATATGACGAGATTTCCACGAAATTGCGCGCAGTCAGCCGAACGGATCGCGGAATCAAGCAGGTTCCCCTAAAGGACATTGTCGGCAGTGTAAATCGCATCCAGGATTTCGACCGCAACTTTCTGCCGCTTCGGGATGACGATATCTACCGTTGGGCAGGCGTAAAAACCGCCATGACCAGTCCCCTGGCTAAGGGTGTTCCGCCTGTTTCACTTTACCAAATTGGCGATGCCTATTTCGTACTTGACGGCAATCACCGTGTTTCTATTGCTAAAGAAATGGGCATGGAGACAATCGAAGCTTACGTGACTGAAATCAAAACCAAAGTGCCCATCTCCAGATCGCTCACCTCTGATGAATTGGTCCAAAAAGCCGCTTATGTCAACTTCCTCGAGGATACCAAAATTGACCAAATCCTGCCGGGTGTCGATTTCAGCCTGCACCTGATCGAGAATTATCCCCTGCTCAAGGAGCACATCAACGTCCATCAGTATTACATGGGGATTGAAAAAAACCGTCCGGTTAGTTTCGAAGAAGCCGTGCGCCATTGGTATGAGACCCTTTATTCTCCGGTGACTGCCATCATTGAAAGTTCTGGTCTTCATCACGCCTTGCGAGACCTTACAGTTACAGACCTTTATCTCTGGCTCCTGGACCAACAAAACGCGCTCCAATCGGATCTTGGTATTGAGCTTAAACCCGAAAACGTATTGGATTATGCGGCAGGCAAGGAGGGCATAAAAAGCGGTTCAGGCTGGTCCACTGCTGAGGAGCAGATCATGCAAGTCCTTTTGAAGGGAGATGAACAGCCCCAGAATCCCTATCAGGACTGCCTGTTTCAGCATGTTACCGTTGCGCTGAGTGAGGATGATCCCGATTGGATCGCTCTCGAGCAGGCGATTCTCGTTGACCGCTGCTCAAACACTGCCATCCGTGGTGTGCACGTGAAAAGCCCCGGAACGCAAAAGCTTGCTGTGGAAATGGATGTATACCGACAGCGGTTCGATCAACGGCTATCAGAGGCCGGCATGAAGGGCAAATTTTTCCTTCGCGAGGGTGGGCCTGCAAGCGCATTACTCGAGTTTAGCCTGCTCTCTGATTTGTTGGTTCTAAAACTGAGTCATCCGCCCGCAGCGAGCTTAATGGATCGCATTTCTCACGGGATCATCACCATTCTTCAACAAAGCCGCCGCCCGGTTCTGTTTGTCAAAGAAAAGCCTCTGGCGATAAGTTCCATACTCCTGCCGTTTAATGGTGGTCAGCGCAGCAAAGAAGCCCTCTACATCGCTGCTTATTATGCCGCCCGCTATGGATGTCAATTGCACCTGTTATTGGTGATGAAGGGCTTAGATCAGGATGAGGTCAACCGCTACTATGCCCGGACCTACCTGGAACGACTGGGCGTAAAGGCAGACTATCACCAGGGAAGCTCAGAGAGCCTCACTGCTGATGTTGTCAGCCTGGCAGAAACCTTATCGGTGTCCACATTGATATTGGGTGGTTACGAGAACACGACCATTCTTGATCGGGTTTTCAGACAAACAATTGATGAAATCCTTGCCCAGGTTCCGATTCCAGTTATGATCTGCCAATAATCCCAGTATCACTTACAGGGTGTAATCGTCGTCCAGTTGTAGGCAGGATTGCGGTTATCACTCCGGTTTTGGTCCTTGATTTTTCGCTGTGCCAAGGGTAAGCACGGTGGGTGTGCCACCTACGTTGGATTTTCTTCGTCCTTATCCCAATTCATCGGATTGGCAATGATGTAATCGTAGACTGCCTGGTAATCCCGCTCATTCCGGATGACATGTTCGCAATAATTCCGCTGCCAGAGACGTTTTTCAAATCGAGGCCAACTTTTGTCCCTAACTCCCAACATGTATCGGTGGGTTGTTAAGGATTTGATTCGATGAACGATCTCTGGCAAAGACAATTGTTCTTTGGTAGGGGCAACCCCCTGTGGTTGACCGTTGTTCGATTGGTCTGACTGGCAGGCACGGGGGCCTGCCACTACCTCAGCAATGAGGAATAAGATGTGAATATGATTCGGCATTATTACAGACGCCTCGACATTGATGCTCTGGTAATGCTGCGGTACCCCCTCCACAATTTCCGTTACCATCTTCCCAACATCGTTCAATACCATCTCTCCATCAACGATGTGACCAAATAATTGTTTCCGTCCCTGGGTGACAATGGTCACAAAATAGGCACCCGGTTGCGAATAATCAAATTCAGGTACACGGAGATTGCGGCGTTGTGGACTTGAAGGGGCTGGTTTCATGTAACAATTCTACATGTTTCATGCGGTCGTAGGACCTTTGGATATCCTCGGTAGGGGCGACGCAGTGCAAAGCCTCCCCTTGCGGGATGCGTCGCCCCTACATCAGCAACTTCTTGGGCAGGCACGGCATGCCAGGCTCCAACGGTGATGGAGATGATTCCGTGAATATGGTTTGGCATAATCACAAATGCGCCTAATTCGACATTTGGAAAATGTTTGGGTATGGCAATCCAGACCTCTTCCACCATCTTCCCAACACCGTTCAATACCATCTCTTCCTCAACGATGTGACCAAATAGTTGTTTCCGTCCCTGGGTGACGTATGTGTTTGACGCCCAAATTCCTATTCCATTTCCACGTGATAGTAGGAGCGACGCATGCGTCGCCCCTACATCTTGATACCAATTCCTCGATTCCAACATCCTACTAATCCTTCTGATTATGCTCGCCAGCCTTCTTAGTTCGTGCGGCACGGTCATCAAGACCCCTTTGCCGACGGCAACGGCGATCGAGATGCCAACCATTACCCGAGTAGCAATAATTCTCCCCTTTGCATCCAAAAACCTACTCCCTGCGAATCACTAAAAGCGTGTAATCGTCATCCAATGCCGACCCGGCTCTGAAATCATTCAGGGTGAGTCCAATGCCTTCAATGATTCCCCTGGCGGTTTCTCCAAGCAGTGATTCAAGCCTTGCCCGTAGCCGAACCTCACCAAATGCCTCTCCTTCAGGTGAGAAAGTTTCCGTAATCCCATCCGTGTAGAGGACTAAGCCATCGCCGTGGATAAGCACTAATTCTTGGTCTTTCAGACTAATTGGATCCATCATACCGAGAGCAATGCCGCCTTTATTGAGCGGCTGAACCTCGCCATGTTCCCGACGAAGCCAATAGGGAGGGTTATGACCTGCTATACAATAAGTCACTTTTCCGCTGTTCAGTTCCACTATCGCGTAAAAAACGGTCACAAAAAAGCCATCGCTCGAGTCAAGTTGCAGAATGTGGTTGACCTTTTCAAGCGTGACGGCGGGCGGCTCGTTTTCAAGCGCCCGGGCTCGGATCAGCGTTCGACTCACCGTCATATAAAGTGAAGCCGCCAGCCCTTTATCGGACACATCAGCGATAATGAGCCCGAACCTGCCGGGGGTAAGCTCGAAAACGTCGTAAAAGTCCCCACCAACTTGCCTTGCGGTCTGCCATTCTGCCGCCACGTCATATCCAGGCAACTTTGGTAACTTGTCAGGCAGAAAGGTCTTTTGAATTTGCCTTGCCAGCTGCAGCTCCCGGTCGATCAGGGTTTGCTTATGCTGGACGGTTTGTGTGATGTAGTTTTGGATGCCTGAAGCAATCTGCAGTGAGGCAGCCTTTAGCAATTCCATGCGTTGACTACGACCCGGACGTTCCGTCTCAACCGCGACCAGCAACCCATGGACTTCCCCAGGCACGCTTAATGGCAGACATAAGCTGCTAACACCTTTGATCGCTGTGTCAGTTAATGAGGTGGTAAATCCGCTTTTTGCCAGTAGATCTCCCGAAAGGATCAAATGACCAGCTTGCTCGAGTCCTTCCAGGGCTGGTAACAAGCGGCTGAGGGCTACGTTGTTTTCGAAATCGTATGAATATTTCCCTTGTTTTGTTGCTATGAATCGCAAGGCTGACCGTTCGTCCATTGGATCAAAACGGATCAGGGCGACCTCTTCAGCGTTGGTATATTCCTGGAGGAGCCGGGTGATTTCGCCAAGTGTTTCCTGCAGATCTTTAGACGCGATGAAAAGATTGGTGATCTGCAGCAGAATATTCGAAGTTACAGCTTCAGCTTGTTTTGCCTGGATCAGCTCGATGTTCTGTAAACTGACGGCTGTTTGCTGTGCAATACCTTGAAGCAGGGCGAAGCGCTGGGTACCAAGGATCAATTCAGGTTCTCGGGGGATGTAGGCTTCTTTGCTGGTATGCAGCAACAGCCCGATCTGACGTTCGTGCGCGATAAGAGGAAACAACAGGATGGTATCTTCTGGCGAGAGAACCAGGTTTCGCGCGATGTCCGGCGAACAGCAGGAGGCGGGCATGGCAGCCGGTTTGCCGGATTGCAGAGTTTGTTCGAGCAGTTTCGTATCGGAGATAGTGCAGGGTTCATCGAGATTACACGTTGCGGTGCCTTCCCCTAAGGTAGCCTGCAGTTGATACTCATCGGTGTCTGTATCTTTCAGGATCAGGGCAACGGACGCGCCTCCAATCAGGGACAGGATAAACTCACCTGAGATTCTCAACAGGCTATTAGCATCGGTCAGGTTGCGGGTAGCCATCGCCACCTGGAGCATCACAGACGTGTAGTAGGTCTGTGCCTGTGTTTCCTGATCCAAGCGTTCTTTCTCAATAGCACTGCCCAGATAACCGGCAAACGTCGCGCATATCCCTTCGGACTCAGGTCCATATCGTCCGGGTGTTCCTTCGTGTAAAACCAGCATCCCCACATTTCGTCCTGCAATCGTGATGGCTGTGGCGATACCGGAAAAGTTCGCAGGAAGGTTAAGGGCAACTTGAAGGGGGTCTTCAAGATCGCCAGGTTTGCGGATGATTGTGCCCTCTGTTTTATTTTTCGGGTAAAACCAAGCATCGCCGGGGGCAAGTTCCTTCTGAAAATCCGGGACCCAATCTCTCTCAGGGGTTTTCATCGCGGTGAGAAAGAGATGGTCCTGGGTTGGCGCTTCTGCGCTGAAATCCTCCGGTGGGTAAAGCCAGATGCTGCCAACTTCTCCGGGCAACAATTCCAGGATGTTATCCAAACTTATACTGAAGAAATCCTGAAGAGGAATCGATTGGGAAAGCAATTCAGCCGTTTCACGGAATTTTTCTGAATTCTTGGTTCGCCAGACCTCGGAGCGATATAAACTGGCGTTTCGTACTGCCACAGCTACATTGGCGCTTAATGTCTCAAATACTGCGATCTCTTCTTCAGAGAATGCGTTGACCGACTCACTCTGCAGGTCAAGGACTCCCAATATTTTGCCTCCAAAAATCAGCGGCAAGGCCAATTCAGAGCCCTTTTTAACCCCTGTGATCGGGTTTGGCACAGGTCGGGGATCCGTGGAAACATCATTGACCAACTGGGGCTTGCCAGTACGAGCCGCGAGGGTGATTAATCCCTGTGGCGCGTCAATGTTGAACGCGATTTGGTGCTCCCGATAGGCTTTGGCGCGTGCCCCACTGCCCGCCTGGTATGCCAGGGTATGTGGGACGTATTGCTTCAGGAAAATATGCACATACGGGATGTTGAACTCAGTGCGAATCAATTCCGAAACCCTCGTCAGCAGTTGGTCCAGATCCAGGATACTGTTGATGGTCTGCGAGACTTCCGCGATGACCTGCAGATAGTCTTTCTGAGATGGCTGAGCTTGGGTGTTAATTGGGTCTGTCATTTTCCTCAGTAATCTTGCTTGGGGTGAAATACTTCACTAACGTAAGCTGATTTACCCCCGGGCAGGAGAAGTCGTATACGGCTTCGTCCATCATTTCGCGGATCAAGAAAAGTCCCAATCCCCGTTCGCAGCGCGTTTCAAGCGGACTGGTCAGATCGGGCTCTGCCACACAGGCCGGATCAAAGGGTTCGCCGTCATCCTGGATAGTGATCTTTAAGCCCCTCTCATTCAGATCGAGCAGGATCCTGATCTCACCCCGGTCTTCGCCCCCATAAGCATGGTCAATGACGTTCGAGCAGGCTTCATCCACTGCCAAGTCAATAGCATACCGCTGACGGTCATCAAAGGGGCTGTCTTTGATCGCGTCCAGGACAAACGCAGAGATGGCTCTCAGGTGGTCGTAACGCGCGGGAAATCTGGCGGTGAGCATGGATGAATTCCTTGAATAAGGCGATTATAACATGCGAAAAAGGGTAGAATTGTGCCATGTCCGATGACCGTCCAACCCTGCTGATCGATGACCTCCCTGAAGACGAGCGTCCTCGGGAGCGGTTGCTGCAAAAGGGAGTACGGGCTCTCAATGACGCTGAGCTGCTGGCAATCCTGCTGGGCAGCGGACGTGCAGGCGCCAACGCGATTGACCTGGCTCAGCAGATCCTGCTGGAACTGGGCGGCTTCAGCGGCATTCACCGGGAAGACATCTCCCGACTGCTGGAGATCAAAGGTGTTGGGGAGGCTAAGGCTGCTCGCATCAAAGCTGCGGTCGAAGTCGGTTATCGCTTGAGCTCCGCGGAGCGGGGAAAAAAGTGGGTCATCAAAACCCCGCAGGATTTGGTGGAAATGCTTGGGCACGACCTGCGCGGCAGCGATCAGGAAGAGTTTTGGGTGGTCTGGCTGAATGCCCGTAACGTGGTAGCGGGAAGCAAGCAGCTATATAAGGGCTCCCAGGACGCCACCACTGTGCGGGTCAGTGAGGTTTTTAAACTGGTGGTCAGCAAAAATGCCAATGCTGTCATGCTGGCGCACAATCATCCCTCGGGAGATCCGACTGAAAGCCCGGAAGATGTCAACATGACACGTGCAATCATTGAGGCTGGGAAATTGCTGGATATCCGCGTACTCGACCATATCATTATCGGTTTACAAAGTTTTACGTCCATCCGACAAACGCATCCTTCTTTGTGGGCTTGATCCTTCAGGCAGTGAAGCGCATAATGGCACCCGTTTTGGGGTGCGTGAAGGTGAGCTCTGTTGCATGGAGCATCATGCGGTCCACCTCTGGCTTTGAGGTTGCTTTGAATTCAGGGGGCTGATAAAGCGGATCTCCAAGGATGCCCAAACCCAGGTAATAGAGGTGAGCGCGGATCTGGTGTGTGACCCCACTGTGTAGTGTGCAGACGAGCTCAGCCCAATTCTCTTCGCGGCGGCGCACCAGGAAATCCGTCCGGGCAGGTTTGCCATTTTCAAAATCAACCCGGGTTCGGTGGTCACGGTCCGCATTGACCTTCAATGGCACTTCGAGGCTTATCTCGTTCCATGAAGGCTGGGGGGCAACCTGCGCCAGGTAGTGTTTGATGGGTTCATGCTCCCGGAACTGGCGGTTGAGCTCGCGGTGGGTGTCTGCATCCCGAGCCAGGACCATCAACCCGCTGGTTTCCTTGTCTAATCGGTGCACCATCCAGAGCCTGCCCAGGATGGGTTCCAGCACCGAACGCAAATGCGGTAGGGAAGGATCGTAGCCGTCGGGCACCGAACGCAGTCCTGCTGGTTTGTTGACCACCACCAGGTTTTCATCCGTAAACAAGACCCAATCGGGAGTGAAAGTTTTTTCCAGTGCACGTGTTTCAGCTTCCATTGGATTTCTGACCTTAGATGGTTTTGCCGAAGGTTTAGGACCGGGCAATAAAACAACTGGTTTCGATCAATCCTGGACCAACATGAACCACAATAGCGGGAGGAACGGTGTACTTGGGAATATCCAAAATGCCCGTGGCAGCGCTCAGTTCCTGGCTGACCTGGCTCAATAGCGGTTCGGAGTCACATTGACTGACCGTGAGATAGGGTTCAGGATTGTCTTTGCAGTACTCAGCGGTCAGGTCGATAATCGTGCGTACAGCCTGTTTCAGCGTCCGAACTTTGTCAAAAGTGTCGACCTGACCTTGTTTTATGGTCAGGATTGGAACGATCTGAAGCAGCGTGCCGAAGAGTTTGGAAGCACCTCCAATTCGTCCACCTCTGTACAAGTATTCCAAGGTTGGAGCCAGGAAGAATAAACGCTCGCGAGAAGCCATCTCCTCGACATTTTCTTTCAGTTCATCGATTGTCAACCCGGCATTCACCCATTTGTGTGCTGCCAGCACCAGCGAGCCCAATCCGCCGGCAATCGTGTTGCTGTCAAGAATGTGGATTTTGTCAGTGTGAAACTCACTCGCCGCCACAGTGGCGCTTCGGAAGGTGCCGCTGACTTTTGTGGAAGGTGTGATCACAAACGCGGTATCACCAGCCGCGAGGATCTGTTCAAAAATAGGCGTGTATAGGGCAGGAGGCGGTGCAGCAGTGCCGGGAAGAGTCTTGGATGCGCGCAACTTGGTCAGGAAACTTTCGGTATCCATTTCCGTGTCGTCACGGAATGTTTCGTTACCAAAAGTAATGATTTGCGGGAGTACTTCAATCCCTGCTTGTCTAAGAACTTCAAGCGGCAAACCGCATGTTGTATCGGCAATGATTTTGATCATAAATTCACCTTTCTCAATTCGTCTTGCAGATAAGAAATAAAAAAACCACTAAATGTGTTTCTTTAACAACACTCAAATAAGAGGTCGGTTACAGTTTGGGCAGATCTTCTCGGTCTTGCTGACGACGAAACCACAATTTGCGCAAGTAGCGGGTTGGACTTCACCGAGGGGAGCTCCGCATGCCAGGCAGCGCGAAGAAGCGATGGGATTGGCAGTTTGGCAATATGGGCAAACCGTGCGGCTGAGCCGTTCTGAGAGCTGTTTCCCGGTGCCGTGCTGAAGTGACGTTTGGTTGATGACTTCCCAGATAGCTTCTTCCAATTGCAGAGATTCAACATCCTGCGCAATATCATCGATGCGATTGATCAATGTGTATGGATTTCTTATTGCGCTGATTGCAGTCAGACCAAGGCTGGCTGCAAGACCGAACCACATCTGATTGCTCAGGGTTATGCTGACCCCGTCCTCAACTTTAGTGATGTTGACAGTGAGGGCAGTTTGTCCGCCGGAGCGGCGATTCTGGCGGGTTGCGATTTGCACGGCGAGGTTGTCCCCGAAGCCGTAACGCTGCACCTGGTAGCTCCCGCGGTCGTAATAAGCCATCAGATTCCTGGCTATGTCTTCAGGTTGAATATCTCCATGATAAATACGTGTGGTCATGTCGTCTCTCAATCAGTGTTGCGTCCGGCTTTAGATTATAATCGGGAAAAGTAAGAGGTAACAATAATGGATGCTAATACAAGACAAATAACAACAAAAATCGCCTTGGCAATTGGGATTATCCTGGTCATCCTGTTATTTTTGTTTCCTGGGGTCACAACTCCGGTTGCGGGTCAGTTTCCGACGCTTGAGATTCCCACTGTCACCGGCACGCCCAGGGGTTTGTGGGTGCGGGCTATTGGAGAAGCATCCGTCCCTCTGAATGTGCGCAGCGGTCCAAGCCCGACCTCTGCTCAGGTGGGTGTGTTCCTGGTGGGGCAGGAAGCCAAGGCTTTTGGATACTACGGCAGTTACGTCCAGATCGAGTATGCTGGAGCACCGGGCGACAGGGGCTGGGTGGTTCTGGACCGCGTCGAGGTTTTTGGGGGTACCTTGCCGATGCTGCAAGCTCCGCCAACCGAGACTCCCTCGATCACGAAAACCATCGACCCAACTCTTGCAGCGCAGTTTATCATCACTGCCCAGCCATCCCGGCTGCCGACCTTTACCGAGCCGCCAGCTTTGTTGATTCCGACGTTTCAAGCAGAAACAGGAGCCACTGCAACGGGAGGCATCCCGATCGGGTATGTGATTGTCACCCTTGCAGGTCTTGGTTTGTTTCTATCGCTGATCGCCATCCTGCGGCGAGGGTAAACCGTTATTCTGTTTTTGCGGTTGTATATTTTGAGATCCGCTTAACGGTTTTTACGAAAGAAAGCGCGTCAACCAAGGCTGGCAGTTGTTCTTCCATTGCCCGGTAACCTTCATCGAAAAGTTCAGTTGCATCAACCTTTTGCAGCGTTCCATAATGACCGACAAGCGGTCTGACCACCACGTCTGGCTTAGTTACTTCAAGGTCCAATTCGGACAGCCGGTCCGAACCGAGCTCAACGCCAGCATTCATATACTTCAGGGACTCGCCGATCCTTGTTCTGGTCAACCGGTCAACAATCGCTTCAGGAATCTGGTCGATAACGAATGTATTAATCTTCATTGGAGAAAAGTCGGCTGGCTTGGTATGAAGTGGCACTGCAATTACTGGGACAGAGGAGTTCAGTGCTCGCGCTGGTCTGACTGGGACTGGATCCAGAACACCGCCATCCACCAGCACATCCTCCCCCCTGCTTGGGAAAACGCCAGGGATGGCGATGGTCGCCAGGACCGCCTTCGTGACATCGCCTTCAGTGATGACAACTTCCTTGCCGGTTTTGAGGCTAACTGCGGTCACTGAAAACTTGATAGGAAGGTCTTTGAAGGTTTTATCGTCAATGAATTTTGCCAGCACGCGTTCTATCCCGGTGGTTCCAATCAACGAGGGGGGATCTGAAGAATTGCGGCGAAAGTTAGGGCTCTTGAAAAATTCGATAACTGTTGCAAGGATTTCCCTTGAAGGAACTTGGGCAGCCAGGGGGGCACCAAACAAACCGCCAGCGCTTGTTCCAGCGATCCCGACGATTTCATATTCATTGTCCAGGAGACATTGAACTACTCCAAGGTGGGCAATGCCCCTTACCCCGCCGCCGCCTAATGCCAATACAATATTTTTTGCCATTTTCCGTCCTTTATCAAGCTTGAAATATACCACGATGGCAATATATCTTCCAGAGAGCGTTTGTTTTTTTTGTTCTCTTTGTCGCTATTAGGAATTGTGGGGAGATCGCGTTGGTGGGTGATAGCAGACCAAATTATCAAAGCTTATCAGGAAATTGAGCAGGAAAATGAATTCTGGAAAAATACCAATTTTGTTGCTAATAAGTTATAATTGACCGCGAGGTTGAAGGAGAAGGAGATGGAAGACCTTAGTACCGTTGAAGCACTACCATGCGGTTCCAGTGATCACTGGTACGCTTTGCGCTGCAAGTCGAACATGGAATTCATCGTCAACGATCAACTGAAAGCCAAACTCATCCCTAATTACCTGCCGGTCTATGCGGTCAAGCCGGTCAATTCTCGCTCCCATGCAATCAAACCTTACTTTCCGGGTTATCTCTTCGTGAATGACGAGCCGGAACAGCTCTACGCACAGAAGGTATTTCTGATGCGGGGTGTGATCGGGCTGGTCAATTTTGATGGTGTCCCCGCAACCATTCACCCAAAACTGATCGACGCGGTTCGCCGCCAGACCCAACAGCTCAATCTTGAACAAAAGCAAGCGCGTTCCGGGTTTAAGCCGGGCGACGCGGTTTTGGTGGAAGACAGCATTATCGGGCAGTTTGAGGGCATTTTTGAAAAATGCGTCAATGGCAGGGAACGGGTATCTGTGCTGTTAAAAATGATGCAAGGTGGTATGATGCGTATGGAACTTCCGGTAGAGAAGGTACGCCGGAAGCCGATGAAAAACGGCTGAAAAGCTAAAAACAGGGGGTAGATGAATATAGTAACGCCCTGTCCGAGATGAAAAGCATGTCGGAAGGGCGGAGGCGTATATTAAACCGGGAATAAATCAGTGTTTTTACGATGACAACCCATTGACACCATGCGAAAACGACACCTGATCCTTTGCTTTTGCCTGTTGCTGGCGTTGCTGCCAAGCGCGTGCATCGTGCAAACGACGCTACCGTCTGACGGCTCGACACCCCTGGCATTGACGCCTGGCACGCTGGTGACCATCAACCCGGAATTTTACGAGTTGATCCAGTCTCTTCCGACCGAGCTGGCAGAGGATGCAGGCGACGCGCCGATCCTCATTACGCCCGCCGCCCTGCAGACTGAGAGCGACTCTGAGGCAACCGAAAGTACACCAACAATCTCACCAACCCCGCAAACGGAAGTTTGCGGCAGGTCGGACGCCCTCACGCTGCTGATTCTCGGCATTGATGAGAACGCCCAGGCAGATGCTATTCGGCTGGCAAGGATCGACTTTTCAAAGCCGGAGATCAACCTGGTCGCCATTCCACGCGACTTTTTCGTATCCGTCGTCGGTTTTGAGAAGTATGGCATCGAAAAAGGACGGATCAACGCCACTTTTGGCTATGGCGAGTACTTTTTGGGTGCTGGCAATGGGGCTAAGTCGCTGGCTGAAAACCTGGCTTACAATTTCGGCGTGGAAGTTGATCACGAATTTGTGCTGCATCTTGCTGAAATTTCCGGTTATATTGACGCTATTGGCGGAGTGCAAGTAACGCTCGATGCGCCGGTTTCGGATGCCCAAAACTACTTTCCGGCTGGAGTCAACCAATTCGATGGTGAGCGCGCGGTGGCGTTTATGCGCATCAGGGAGTACGACAGCGACTTCAGGCGCATCGATCGCCAAACGATGGTGCTGAAAGCTCTGTTTGACAAAGTTCGTAGTGGATTGCTCCCTGCCAAGGCCTTCAACCTGATCGTCGCCCTGCTCAAGGACGACACCACGCAGAGCGATCTGACCCTGAGCGATCTGCAGAGTTTTTATTGCCTTTCACAGCAAATTGATAAGCAAGACATTCATGTCCGTGAGATCCCTGGTGAGATGTTTCATACTTACATCACTCCTGGGGGTGGTTGGGTGCTCATCCCCCACGCGGAGGTGCCGGACTTCATCCGCGGAACGCTGACCAATAGCCCGCAGTAAGCGATCTCATTCGTACAAGACTAAAATGCAATAAACCTGATAAGGAAAATGTGAAAGATACACAACCAATTACTATTAACGGAGCAAATCCGCAGCCACCAGAGAAGAAGAAACGCACCAGTGGTTGGAAGATTTTTCTCTATGTTCTTCTGGGGCTTGCTGTTCTGCTCGCCTTCCTTTACCTCGTTTGGATAGGACCGGCATTACAAAAGCCGATCTCCGAGCCATTGAGCTTGCCAACGATGGTCGTAGGTCCAGCGGAGGGGGAGGAAGCTGCGGTAGTCGTGCCGCCTTCCAACCTCGAGAAGATGCCGGTTTTTGTTGAACCGACGCTGGAATCAGACAAAAAACCGGTCTGCGGGGATGAGGCTGCCTGGAACGTGCTGCTTATTGGCATCGATTACAGCGATCCGCAATATACCTATGGGTTGGCGGATGTGATCCGTGTCTTGCGGGTGGACTTTGTGGATATGAAGGTCAACATGGTTGCTCTGCCGCGCGACCTGCTGGTGGAAGCGCCAGAAGGGCGCTTCACGGAGCAAAATCCGATGAAAATCAACCAGGCTTACCTGTTTGGCACCCCAGGGTGGGGTGGATACCTGGGCGAAGGCATTGGCGCGAATTCGCTGGCGGAGGTTATCCGCTACAACTTCGGCATCACTCCCCAGCACTATGCGGTGGTCAACTTTGATACCGTCATCGAATTTATCGACGCGATTGGCGGGGTGGAAGTGAACCTGCCGCAGGGTGTTAGCGATCCCAACCCAGAGCTGGGTTCGTTCCCGGCGGGGCCGCAGGTCTTGAGCGGCGAGCGCGCGCTGGCGCTGATGCGCATCCGCACAAATTACTCTGACGCCTTCCGCGTCAGTAATCAGACCCTGGTGATGAGGGGAATCCTGAACAAACTCATGCAGCCCGAATCGCTGGTGAAGGTGCCAACATTACTAAATCAATTCAGTGATGCATTTTTGACCGACCTTTCCATCGATCAGATTGCCAGCGTTGGCGTGTGTTTTCTGCGCAATTTTGAGCTCGACAACCTACACGATGCCCAGATCCCCGACGATTTGCTGACGGTGGACTATGCCTTCATTCCGTCTTTGAACAGCACTTCCTATACCTACCGCTGGGATCAACGCACCGTCGATTGGATCCATCAAAACCTGCTGACCCAATAGCGTAGACCTCCAGCCAGAAGAAGGCGGAATTATCCGTGCAATTACCGAAAATGTGCAGAACATGAGCTTGAGTAAAAAACTGTGAGCTGTCAACCATGAAATTTTCTGAATTCACCACCCTCACAAGATCCGATCTTTTCCGCTACTCAGGCAGCGCGGCGCTAAAAGATCACTTCTACCACTACCTGCTCTCCCCCGGATACCGCTACACCTGCTGGATGCGATTCTGCGCTTATACCCATGCCCACCTCTTCTGGCGTATCCTTTTCCCGCTTGCGTGGCTGGTCTATTACCATCTCCAAATCAAATTTGGCATCGCCATTTCCTACAAAGCCAAAATTGGGTCAGGTTTCTACATAGGTCATCACGGCGGGATTGTGACCAATGAAGAAATGGTCATCGGCAAGAATTGCAACCTCTCTCATGATGTTACCATCGGTGTCAGCCGGCGGGGAGAACGCGCGGGTGTACCGGTCATTGGTGATAATGTCTACATCGGTCCTGGCGCAAAAATCTTTGGGAAGATCACCATAGGCAACAACGCTGCCATCGGCGCCAATTGCGTTGTTACCAAGGATGTACCTGAAAACGGTGTGGTGGTGGGGATACCAGGAAAAGTAATTTCTTATGAAGGTTCAGTCGGATACATCAACAATACGAACTATATTACTTAAAAATTAAACAAAAGCGAATTGTTATAACATGTCAGAATCTGTAAACCAATCAAAAGACTTAGAACAAGAACAGTGGGACCTGATCATCACCCCTCGCAAGAAGTGGTGGGATCTGCAATTGCGCGACGTCTGGCATTACCGCGACTTGATCAGCCTGTTCGTGCGGCGCGACTTTGTCTCGCGTTATAAGCAGACGATCCTTGGTCCGCTGTGGTTCATCATCCAACCGCTGCTTACCTCGCTGGTATTCACCGTCATCTTTGGCAACATCGCCCAGCTTCCCACCGACGGTCTTCCGCAGATGCTCTTCTACATGTCCGGCACTGTGCTCTGGAGCTATTTCTCCAGCTGCCTCTCCGACACCTCCACTACTTTCACTTCCAACGCCCATCTCTTCGGCAAGGTCTACTTCCCGCGCCTGGTCAGCCCGATTTCAATCGTGATTTCCAATCTGATCACCTTTAGCATCCAGTTGCTGTTCTTTTTGGCTTTTCTGCTGTTCTTCTTTTTACGTGGATCGGACGTAAGCCTGACCACCTGGGCGGCAGCCTTGCCGTTACTGATCCTGCTGATGGCGGGATTGGGACTTGGCTTCGGTATCATCATCTCGTCCATGACCACCAAATATCGCGACTTGCAGTACCTTGTGGGTTTCGGTGTCAGCCTGTGGATGTACGGCACTCCGGTTATCTACCCCGTCTCCAGCATTCCCGAACAGTGGCGCTGGGTGGCGAACGTAAACCCCGTTACGCCGATCATCGAAACCTTCCGCGCCGGCTTCCTGGGCGCCGGGGACGCCTCCTGGATTCGCCTGGCCTACAGCACCGGCTTCATGTTTGTTGTGTTGTTTATCGGGGTTGTGATATTTAACCGGGTCGAGAAAACTTTCATCGATACTGTGTAATAGGGGATAGGGGATAGCTGATAGGTGATAGGTCATAGGGGGTAGGTGGTAGGTGGTAGGTGATAGCTGATAGGAAAAAATGGGAGAGAATAATAACCAGTCATCTTATAAAGATTTAATCGTTTGGCAGAAGAGCATGGCGTTTGCAAACGATGTGATTGATCTTGTTGATCGCTTGGAAACGGACCGCAAGCATTATCGCCTGATCGAACAACTTGAGGCAGCAGTCACGTCAATCCCGATGAATATCGCAGAAGGCAAGGGAAGAGAATCGAAGAAAGAATACATTCACTTTCTCCATATCTCTCGCGGATCTCTTTACGAAACCCTTACCCTGCTCGAAATTTTTCAAATGCGGAATTGGATAAAAACTGAGGCTTTCCAAAAACTCGAAAACCAATCCGCTGAAATAGCAAAAATGTTAAACGGCCTCATCAATAGTATTGTCAAAAGTATGTAATCTTTTTCCTACCCCCTACCACCTATGACCTACCACCTATCACCTATCACCTACCACCTGCCACCTAGAATCCTCTTGCATTTTCCCTAAGTATCTTCTATAATAGAACAAACATTCTATTTATTAGGAGATAAACATACCATGATTAACCCTACCCCCTTGAACCCAAAATATTGCCAAGCAAAAGTCAGTAAAGGCGCTATCGTCCATGGAACCAGCCGTATTGATCCTGGATGCGAGATCAGCTCAGAAACCATACTTGAGGACCATGTTACGCTATGCCAGAACGTGACCATCATCGGCAGGGTCACGCTGGAGCCCAATGTCAACGTACGTGAAAATGTGACCCTGGTAGGACCCCTTCACATTGGTGAAGGCACCAATATTGCTCACGATGTCGTCATTGGCTTGCTCAGGGAGGATAACGACCTGGCAGATAAGGAGACGATCATTGAAAACTACTGCCGGATTGGGGTGGGTGCCGAGGTTATCGGTGGCGTGCACATTGGGCATCATGTCCTAATCCGCGCCGGTAGCAAGGTTATTGGGGATATCCCGCACTATGGATTAGCTAGTCGCAACCCTGCCATCCTTGAGCGTTATGCCTGCCCTAAATGTGGTGGAATACTGCGGATTTATCGAAACTTTCGAGAAATCGTTGACACTCACTGTCTGAACTGTGGTGCCGATGGATTGCGTTTCTCCAAGCGCACATATTTTTCTAGCCAGGGTCGCGTTCTTCTGCCGAAAGATTCCTTTGGTGAAACCGTATCCACCCAGGGTGATGACTATCGTTGGATAGATGATAAGGAGTTGTTATAGCAAAAAAGGTTAATTTGTGAGCTGATTAATGGGTGCGTGAAGGGGGGCCGGAAAATCAGCAAAAAGCCCCAAGCTGAAAGCTGAAAGCAAGCATTACCGACTGATCGAATAACTTGAAGCAGCCGTAACATCCATCCCAATGAACATTGCTGAAGGCAAAGGGAGAGAATTGAAAAAGGAGTTTGTTCATTTCCTCCATATTTCCCGCGGATCTCTTTACGAAGCCCTGACCCTGCTCGAAATTTTTCAAATGCGGAATCGGATAAATACTTAGGCTTTCCAAAAACTCGAAAACCAATCCGCTGAAATAGCAAAAATGTTAAACGGCCTCATCAATAGTATTGTCAAAAGTATGTAATCTTTTTCCTACCCCCTACCCCCTACCACCTATCACCTATCACCTATCACCTACCACCTATTATCTATGAGCTATAACAAAACCATCTTTATCGCTTTCACATTAAACACATCTGCAAAGACAAAAATCAACTGGATGTCCCCTCAGCCATCGAAAAATTGCGCGTTTGGGTCAAAGACAATGGCTACAAACACGCGCGTGAGTGGCCTTACAAAAACGTCGTGACAAAAATAATCTGCGAAGAATTTCTGGAAGGCGATCCCGAGTGGGGCTTGCTGGATTACAAGTTCTTTTGTTTCAACGGCAAACCTGTTTATGTGGCGGTCGATTTTGACCGTTTCACCTATCACACTCAATTCTTCTATGATATGAACTGGCAGCGCCAGCCTTTTGTTCAGGGCTTGCCCACTCCCGAGCGCGATGCTCCACGGCCTGAAAACTTTGAGGAAATGGTTGCCATTGCCGCCACCTTGGCCCAGGGTTTTCCTTTCATCCGTGTGGACCTCTATAATTTTGATCATAAAGTATATTTTGGCGAACTAACTCTTCACCCCGCCGCCGATTTTAAGATGATCACCCCCGAGGAATATGAATGGAAACTCGGAGAAATGGTATCCTTAAACCTATGACTTTCTTATTACTAACAGCTATGAGCTACGAGCTATGAGCAATACCGTTATTTCCGTAGAACACCTTACCAAACAATACGACCTGGGCGTAATCGGCACGGGCACGCTCAGCCGCGACCTCAACCGCTGGTGGGCAAGAGTGCGCCATCAGCCCGACCCCTACACGCGCATCGGTCAGCAGGACGCCTTCGCGCGCATCGGCGAGAGCATCCTGGCGCTGGATGACGTCTCTTTCACCGTCCAGCAGGGCGAAGCGCTGGGCATCATCGGGCGCAACGGAGCGGGCAAGAGCACGCTGCTCAAGATCCTCTCGCGCGTCACCGCCCCCACCAGCGGCGTGGTCAAGGTCAGGGGGCGCATCGGCAGCCTGCTGGAGGTCGGCACCGGCTTTCATCCCGAGCTGACCGGGCGCGAAAACGTCTATCTCAACGGCGCCATTCTGGGGATGAAAAAAGAGGAAGTCACGCGTAAATTTGATGAGATCGTCGACTTCGCCGGAGTGGAAAAGTTCATCGATACCCCTGTCAAGCGCTATTCCAGCGGCATGTACGTGCGCCTGGCATTTGCCGTGGCTGCCCACCTCGAAAGTGAGATTTTAATTGTGGATGAAGTCCTGGCGGTGGGGGACGCCGAGTTCCAGAAGAAATGCCTGGGCAAGATGGGGGATGTCGCCGGTGAAGGCCGCACGGTGCTGTTTGTCAGCCATAATTTGGGGGCGGTTCGTTCTCTATGCAAAAGAGCGATCTTACTCGAAAAAGGTAAAAAAATCATCGATGAAGATGCGCCAGCCGTTATTGAAAATTATCTTTCTAGTGACTTAGGTAATGTCCATTCGGATGGTGAAAGGATATGGCAAACTGGACAATCACTTCAATCAGAAGAAGTCGAGATTCAATCCATTAAATTAATTGGGGTTAAACCTAAGCCACAACCTGTTTTTAGCGTTTCTGAACAGATTCAGGTAAAAATTTATTATAGAGTTAAAAAGCCATTAACTGGTTTTCGAATAAATTTATATTTATATACTGCCCAAGGTGAATTGGCATTCGTTTCAACCGACCACTATATGAGACGAGAAACGACCTTACCAGGTTTTTTTCTGAGTACTTGTATTATTCCGGGAGGATTGTTTAACATCGGTAAATATATTATTGACATACATATTGATATACCGGGTGTGAAGAGCATTTTAAAAACTGGAAAATGCTTAGCATTTACCACTGAAGGGGAAGGCAATCAAGGATCCTTTTTTCCCGAAAAATGGCCAGGAGTCTTATGTCCAAAGTTAAGTTGGCAGTTTCAACCACTTGATAAATCACCTGAATTAGAATGATTAAAGGCGTGAGAATCTGAACTCAAAAAAAATATAGTTCACTTTTTTTCGGATAAATCTTTTTAATATTATTAAAAAGTTGAGAATAATTTCACCTATAGGACCTCCAGAAATTAACATAATATGAATAATGATACAAAGAAAATGCATATTCTTCAAATTAGCACGGCTGATTTTGGGGGTGGGGCTGAAAAGTCAGCCAGATATTTATTTGAGGCATATCGTGCACGGGGATTTAAGAGTAATTTAGCAGTAGGTTACAAGAAAAGCAATGATCCGGATATAATCGAAATTCCTCGAATATCAAACCATCATCCAGGAGAGCATTTCTTTTTAAGATTGTATGATCAATTATTACCTCTTGAGGGGCGAATACGAGGGATTAGTTATTTTCGTAATTGGATACATGCATTTGCTGGTGGCTGGCCGCGAATCGAAACAGAGCTTGGTTTTGAAGATTTTCATTATCCGGGAAGTTGGAAATTGCTTGATTTAGTTCCAGAAAAACCAGATATTGTTCACGCACACAATTTGCATGGTGGTTACTTTGACCTAAACATGTTGCCATGGCTAAGTCACCAAACCCCAGTCATTTTAAACTTGCGAGATGCATGGTTACTAAGTGGACACTGTGCTCATTCATTTGACTGTGAACGTTGGAAAACTGGATGTGGACATTGCCCAGATTTGACCATTTACCCTTCTCTGAAACGAGATGCCACCAGATTCAATTGGCTGCGCAAGAAGAAAATATATAATAGAAGTTGCTTATATATATCCACCCCATCTCAATGGCTCATGGAGAAAGTCAATCTTTCAATGCTTCAAGGAGTTGATTATCGGATCATTCCAAATGGAATTGATTTGAACATTTTCCATCCAGGGGACAAAGAAAAAGCTCGGCAAGATCTTGGTCTTCCCTTACAATCCAAAATTGTGCTATTTGTAGCATATAACGCTCGCCGAAGTAGATGGAAAGATTACCTCACAATGGAAGAATCCATTAAGCTAGTCGCAAACGCCAACGATAGAGATTTGATATTTTTGTGCCTTGGAGAAGAAGGAATAGAACAAGAATTTGGCAAAGCAAAAATCATCTATAAAGGCTTTGAAAATGAAAAGGAGCGGATGCTTTTATATTATCAAGCAGCAGATCTGTATATTCATGCAGCGAAAGAAGATACTTTTCCTCGAACAATCCTTGAAGCACTTGCGTGTGGCCTTCCCGTAGTGGCAACGGCCGTCGGGGGCATCCCAGAGCAGATAAAAGATGGAGTGACAGGTTTTCTTGTCCCACCTAAAGATGCAGAGGCTATGGCTTATCGAATTGAGAAATTATTGGAAGATGGCGACCTCCGCCAAAATTTTTCTACGGCGGCTGCCGAAGATGCGTTTGTTCGTTTTGGTTTAGGACGACAAGTAGACTCTTTTCTTAACTGGTATCAAGAAATAATTGAAAGGAATAAAGTTTTCAAAGATTAATGCAGATTTCAAACAAAATTAAACTCCCACTAGCGAAAAAAGCTAGAACCGGCTGGCCGTGGGATGTAACACCCCCATCGATGCAACCATCCATGCCTGATGGCTCACCCTGGCCGCGGATCAGCATAATCACCCCATCTTACAATCAGGGGCAATTCATTGAGGAGACCATCCGTTCAGTGCTGTTACAGGGCTACCCGAACCTGGAATACATCATCATCGATGGGGGAAGCACGGACAATAGTGTGGAGATTATTAAGAAGTATGAACCGTGGTTAGCTTATTGGATCAGCGAAAAAGATAAAGGTCAAAGCCACGCAATTAATAAAGGCTGGATGCGTTCGACAGGAGACATATTAGCTTGGTTAAATTCTGATGATGTTTTCCAACCTGGAGTATTCGCGGAAGTGGCCCGCCTATGGGTTGAAAATAAAAATATCGGATTTATTCATGCCCAAACCGAAATGATAGATGGCGATGGATTACCAATTGGTCAGCAATGGGGATCACCATTTGATTTGAAAAACTCTTTAACAACATCAGAGAATTGTGTTGCTCAACAGTCTACTTTCATAAGCCGAATTGCACTTCAAAAAGTTGGATTTCTTGATGAAACTCTTGAAATGTCAATGGATTGGGACCTATGGGTACGTATTGGAGCTCAATACCCAGTCAAGTTTGTGCCGAAGGTTTGGTCAAAAATTAGAATTTGGAATGGGACCAAAACTCAAAACATTGGAGATACTTCTGGGGAAGAGCACTTAAGGATCATAAAGAAATTATTCAAACCTGGAAATAATGTTTCTTTTGATAAAGAAGTGCAACAGAAAGCACTTTCACGAGCATATGAAAGAATCTCGATAATCGCACTCGAAAAAGGGGACTTGACCAATTTCCGAAAGAATTTTGTGAATGCATTGATTGCAAAACCTTTTCGACTTAGTAAAAATATGAAACAACTTACTCTTCCCTTTGTCCTAGGAAAGAACCTGACCAAGAGCTTATCTCACATTAAGCGGCAAATCATTGGTTTTCAAACAAAATGAAATATGGTCAGTCGAAACAAAGAATAATCAATATCATCATCTATCAATTAGCTCTTCTTGTTACTAAGAATATTTTGAATCAATGAAAATACTTGCGGTAATTTCTTATTATCCACCACATATTAATGGCGGTTATGAAATAAGATGCTCTGAAGTGATTAGCAGTTTAAGGAAAAGGGGACATGAGGTTATAGTAATAACATCCCGTTGCGCTGACAGCAGATGTGATTTACATTTGCGTGAAAACGGCATATTACGAAAACTCCATTTACAAATAGACGCATCAAATCTGATTTCCCAAATGCTCTTTGATTATGAAGATGCCAATTTTCTCACAAGAATCATCAATACGTTTCTCCCTGACGTTATTTATGTGTGGCATATTGAGAGCCTTTCAAACGCTATTCTTCCTTTTTTTTCTCGAACTGGGATAAAAATCATAATTGATGAAGGGTCTTCAGAACTAATCTACCTCAATAAACTTCCTCGGCCAGAGCTATATTTTGCCAAAAATATGAAAGAATCAAAGCTAAAGAATTGGCTTAAGAATGGAATATTACTGTTTGCTGAAAGAATAACAGCCCATAAATTCATAACAAAATGGCAATGGCCGTCAAATTTATCCGCCTATTTCAATAGTCAATATGGTAAAGAAGTGACAATGAAAGAAGGAGTTCAGTTAGGTTTTACCGCCGTTATTCATTCAGGTATTGATACTTCAAAATTCTATATGCTGAAGAATAGAAACCTCGCTTACCCAATAAATATATTAATACCTGGAAGAATATATCCTCAAAAAGGGACAATTGACGCAATACATCTGCTAAGAGAATTACTTGAAAGGAATATTCAAGCAAATCTCATTTTAATTGGAAATGTGCAATCGTATTCGTATTATTTAGAAATACTGAATCAAATGAACTTGTTCAATCTTGCAACAAATGTGGAGTACAAAACTATGGTGCCACAGAATGAACTTGTTCATTATTATCAAAACTCCGATTTCTGTTTTTTTCCAAGTTATCACAAAACGGGTTTATCCAGAACACCACTTGAAGCGATGGCAAGTGGTTGTGTGGTAATTTCATATGGGAATGAAGGCTCAAAAGAAATTATTCAAGACAATGAAACAGGATTTATTATCCCGGAAGGAAATATTTTAAAAGCAGCAACCCTGATTTCAAATTTAATTGATAAACCTGAAATATACAAAAACATAAGAATGAACGCTCGTTTACAAATTGAGCAAGAGTACACATTAGATAAGTATATTGATAAAATCGAGAAGTTCTTATGTGATAGCTTAAAGAGTTAATAGAAAGGAATCACTCGGCCTTTGATTTACATTTGGTGGTATCAAGTTTCTCGTTCCGTTGTCCATGTGGTAATAAGTGAATAATAAGACATATTCACCCCGTTGTGTCGCATTTTTCCCACCAATTGAAGAAATGAAGGGAAATCCTTACTGGGCTATTCTGGAATCGATTTTACAAAAGAATGGATTCGAGGTTTATGAAAATCCCCCTCGATTAATTACATTGAAATGGCTGGTAAATCATCGGAACAAAGTTAATATTTTGCATATCCACTTTATTCACCAGTTCTATGCTTCAAGTAAACCTGGAAGAGTTCGTTTAATTTATGTTTTATTGTTCGGGATGAACTTAATAGCTGCGAGACTCCTGGGGTACAAGACTATTTTTACTCTCCATGATCTTGAACCCACCTATCCCGCAAAACCTGCCTGGGTGGATTTCCTAGGTCATTACTTTGCTGTGAATCTTACTTGTAAAGTGATCGTTCACTGTTCTGAAGCGAAGCGCTTAATGACCAAGAAATACGGGCGAAAGCGTCAGGTTCAAATTGTCAATCATCCGAATTTTATCAATTATTATCCCAACTCAGTATCGAAACTTGCTGCCCGCGAGAAGTTGAGGTTGCCCGATGATGCGACGGTATTTACTTTTTTTGGTGGAATCCGACCCAACAAAGGGATTGAAAATCTAATCAGTGCTTTTCAAAGTATTAATGATGACAATTTTCGACTGGTGATTGCAGGAAAACCAAACAAACCTATGGAGTATGCACAAACCTTGGTAGACCTTGCAAAAACGGATAAACGAATCTCTTTTTTTTATGAACAGATTCCTGATGATAAGGTTCAGATATTTATGAATAGCGCGGATATAGTAGTATTACCATTTTCGAAGATATTAACTTCAGGTTCTGCAATACTTGCGATGTCATTTAAACGACCAGTGATCGTTCCTTCCATGGGGTGCCTATCGGAGTTAATAAAAATTGATGCCGGGTGGAAATATGTTCCTGGTGATACAGAATCCTTGGCAGAAGCAATAACGATAGCAGCATCAAGTGATTTTGTTCAATGTGGCATTAACGCATACAAACACATTATTAAAGATTCGCCAGACCTTTTTGCAGCGCAGACAATTGAAGCTTTCCATCCTTAATTAAATATTTCGTGTCCGAGAGATCCAAATAGTAATGCTAAAGAAAAGTCAAAAGAACCCGCATCAATCAGCGCGAAAGATAAATGTTCTCTATATTTCTAACCACGAGAAAATGGCTGGTGGATCAGAGAGATGTCTGTGTGATCTTCTGAATAACCTTGATAGGTCTAGGTTCACTCCGTATTTTGCTTCGATTTACGACGGAGAAATGGCTACATATATAAGAAACCTTGGCATCCGTTTTCTCAAACTTAACGAATTTAGACGAGGGAATCCGTTACCGTACATCTATTCACAATATCTCCTAACCCGGTTTATCCGCAAAAACAACATAAAAATCATACATAATAACCAATGTAGAGATACATTTTATAGTTGGCTTCCAGCCAAATTAGCGAATGCCAAGATTATCATTCATCATCGCGATAGTCGAAAATTGAATAAGGTCGATAAATTCTTTATGAATCATGTAGACACGAATATTTGTATTTCGACCTGGCAAAATGCAAATCTCTTAAGCTTAAAGGCAACGTTGGTTCATGATGGAATTGACCTTCGAAAGATATCATCAAATATGGTAGATAGAAATGCTAAACCTAGCGGTTCATACCAAAATCCAATTACGGTAGGGTTAGTTGGACGTATTCAAGACAATAAAGGGCAGCATCTTTTTTTGGACGCAGCAAAGATAGTTAAAGAAACTGATGAAAAAGTAAAGTTTGTGATTATAGGAGATACAAACTCTGGGTATTATAAAGAATATTATCAAAGTCTTCTGAATCAAATTGAGGACCTGAAGCTCAGAGAATATGTTTCATTTGAAGGTTTTATTGATGACTTGGCAGGTATTTACTCAAAGCTAGACATCTCTGTTGTGACCAGTTCACGAGAGGCCTTTGGAATGGTCGTTATCGAAGCCATGGCCTTTTCAAAACCTGTAATTACCACAAATTCTGGTGGGCCTGCGGACATTGTGACTGATGAAACAGGAATTCTTGTTCCAGTAAACGATCCTGAATCATTAGCAAATGCCATCTTGTTATTGATGCATCATCCCGAAACAAGAAAAACGATGGGTCAGGCTGGCAACAAGAGAGTTAAGCAATTCTTTACGATAGAAAAAACTCTTGGAAAAATTTATGATGTTTATGATGAACTCCTTAAGTAGACATACAGCCAACAAATTACTCTCTCCTGCTCGCTCCAAAGAGTTTTTTTGCTGTTTTATTACCTTAAGTAATCATGATCCTCGAGGCAAATCATTACTTTGGCGGGATAATTGACAATTAGAGTCTTGCACATTTTTGCGCCAAACTTCCGCCAGCGCTTTGGCGGACCGGTCTTCAACTGGCAGCTGTATTTCTCTAAATGGGATGATCCTTCAATCGAACATCTCGTCCTGGATACAGAAGCAGGTCGAGTTCTTCCTGCCAAGGAAGCTTTTGATTTCGACATTAGTGGTCCTCAAAAGATTTCGGGTCAGTCGGAAAGGTGGACCTGGGCAGTTCGGTTACTGCGCGGCTTGAGGAAGTTCGCAAATCAGTATGACCTGATCCATTTTCATTTGATCTGGTGGGGCAGCCTGCTGGCGGCAAATTGGGCGAGTCGCAGAAGTATTCCAACCATTTATGAGAGTGTGCTGCTTGACTCTGACACTCCTGGCGCAATTGGCAGGGAGCATTTTGGCAGACTTAAGCTTTATTACCTGCACAAATTTTTGAAGATTCTGGCTATCTCAGACGGGATCGCTGAGGATTACCTGGATTATGGCTTCTCACCTACCCAGGTTCATATGCAAATGAACGCGCTCGACACTGACTTGTTCAAGCCTCTGGTTGATCCTGACGCTCGATATCGTTTGCGACAAAGTTTCAATTTGCCTCCCGATGCCCTGGTTTTGCTGTTTACGGGCAGTATCATCTACCGCAAAGGTGTCGATCTGCTCATAGAAGCTTTTCTCAAGGTTGCCCCCAAGGCTCCTGATCTTTTTCTTTGGCTAGTTGGCCCCAAAGATCAGTCCGAAAATCCCTCCATGGATGAAAGTTTTGTCAAGCTAATGCAAAACAAAGTCGCAGATGCCGGTCTGTCAGATCGGGTCCGATTTCAGGGTTTGATCGCTGATCGCCACATACTGGCTCAAGCTTATCAGGCAGCGGATATTTTCATCTTTTCCTCGCGCAAGGAAGGCCTGCCGAATGTAGTCCTGGAAGCCATGGCATGCGGTTTGCCTGTGGTTGTATCTGACCTGCCGGGCCTTAAGAATGTCATCAAGCCAAACGATAATGGGATTGTGGTTCCAATAGAGAATATTCAGGCTTTGGCTCAGCAGATCCAAGACCTTGCGGAAAATCCAGACAAAGCTTGGATGATTGGCCAGAATGCTCACACGTACATCCAGGCCAGACATGCTTTCGCTGCTTGGCAGAAAAATATCGCTGGTTACTATCACCAGCTTGTACGCTCAGTCAACCACTTGTAAATAATCTCTAGCCACCATACAGTTTGGTTT
>DBRR01000023.1:5420-24725 GCA_002306055.1 Anaerolineaceae bacterium UBA1363 | reverse complement strand
AAAACCAAACTGTATGGTGGCTAGTTTTTCATCTCATTTCTAATTGAAGAAAACTTTTCGAGGCTGCCATTCGTTTGTTTCAGCATCGTATTCGATCAGCGCGACCAGTTCACCTTCTTCGCTGACTGCGCGACCCCAAAGCCCCGCCTGAACCACCTCGGGTGCAGGCACACGATGACCATGACGCACCGCGTCTACCTGTTCATTAGTGAGTACAACAGTATACCAATCACTCAAAGCTTCAGCTGCAGGGATAAGATACTTATACCAATCGCCGTCATCGAAAGCATCCTCGAGCTTGCTGAGAGAAACCGCGTCCCTTAAGCCAAATTGACCATTGCGGGTTCTTCGCAAACCAACCAGGGTTGCCCCGCAGCCAAGCTTCTCACCCAGATCAGATGCCAGAGAGCGGATGTATGTGCCTGAAGAACAGTGAATATCAATCACAGCTTCGGGCGGATCCCAATCGAGCAGCTCGATTGAATACACATTTATCGTGCGCGGTTCAAGATCCACGGTTTCGCCGTCACGCGCGATATCATAGGCTTTGCGACCGCCAACTTTAATAGCGGAGTATATGGGTGGTGTCTGTTTGAATTCACCCACGAAAGTACTGAGGGTTTCCTCTAATTCTTCGTAGCTGATATCCACCGGTGCCCGGCTGGTGATCTCACCTTCAGTGTCGTAAGTGCTGGTGGTCATGCCAAATCGGAGCACAGCCTGATAGCGTTTGTCGGATGTGGAAACATATTCGCTCAAGCGCACAGCGGGTCCAATCAGGACGACGAGCACGCCTGAAGCCCGGGGGTCGAGGGTGCCGGTATGACCTGCCCTTCGAATATGAGTGCCACTGCGGACCCGCTGCACAACATCATGAGAGGTCATCCCAACGGGTTTATCCACAACCAAAACACCAGAAACACTATTATCAAAATTGCTTCGATCATTAAATTGCTTTTCAGTCATTCATATCTCTTTCAATTCAATTCAAGCCGAGTTTTTTCAGGTATCTCTCCGCGCTAGTAATCACTGCTTGTTGAATTATTGTTAGTTTCCCATCAACATCAGCCCCTGCGGCAGCCATATGACCTCCCCCACCAAACTCTCTTGCGAGTATCGATACGTCAACACCTTTCACTGACCGCCAACTGATCTTTACTCCTCCACCTTCTTGTTCGATAAAAAGGATCGTGATCAGTGGACCTTTGATAGCAGAAAGAACGTTGATCAAATCAGCATCATCGTTGCCCTGATAGCCGGAGGTAATTTTATCATTAAGTGTTAATGACGACCATAAAATTGCACCACTCTGTTGAATCTTTGTCAGCCCCTGCCCCCAGTAGAGAGCCTCTGCCAGAGTCTTATCGCTCAACGTTTTCAGGTAGACATCATGAAAATCAGCGCCTTTTTCCATCAAATCAGCCGCGGCACGCAACGCTGCAGGCTGGGTGTTGCTGGTACGAAAACCGATCGTATCCGAGAGTAAACCTGTCAGCAAGCAGGTAGCAACTTCCTGAGTGATGGTCAGCCCCCACTGCGGTAGGCTGTTCACCAGCACCAGGGCAGTCGCCTCTGCTTCCGGCAGAACGTACTCGATCCCCCCAAAATCATCATGCGTTTTATGGTGATCGATGACCAGGTCCGGCACGGAGAAACCCTCCAGCACTTTTCCTGTGCGCATAATGTCCGAACTATCAACGACGATCAGATAATCATATTTTTCGGGCAAAGACGTCCGAACTTCTGCTGCGCCTGGAAGAAAAGTATACTTCTCAGGCATCCCATCCTGCAGGACACACTCGACATTTTTCCCGCTTGCGCGCAAAGCATGTGCAAGGCCAAGCATGGAGCCCACCGCATCGCCATCTGCGCGGATATGCCCCACGATGACGAAGTTTTTTGCATTCGTAAACTGCTTCTTTATGATAGTATCAAGCTCGCTATTCATCATGATCATCTATCATATCGTCTTCGTCGATTTCATCCAGTTCAGGAAGATCGTCATCTGATTCCCAATCTTTGTTGGCAATCTCGTCAAACAAGTCCTCATCTTCATCGGAGATGAATTCTTCCAAATCGTCCATTTTTTCGTCCTCCTCAGATAATTTTGCCAACAGGGTATCGATCCGGTCTGCTCTTTCCGGGGTTGGGTCCCAGAAAAACCGCAGGCGGGGCATGACACGCAAATCAACTTCCTGGGCGATTTCGTGCTTCAGATAGCCCCGTGCGTGATTGAGCCCGGCGATCACTTCGCGCGATGACTTCTCTCCGTTCAGGGAAGAGACATAAATGTTAGCATAATCCAGTTCACGATCGACTTTGACATCTGTGACAGAAACGCCAGCCAGACGCGGATCGTCGATCTTGGATATCAACACCACCGACAGGACCTGTTTGATCCGGTCGTTAATTCTTTTCATTCTCAAGGGGGTAGGCATATCTTTTCTCCTTAATGTTCAGTCGATCAGCCGCCAAATTTTTCCATTACGAAGCATTCAAGCAAGTCGCCTACTTCGAATTCTTCAAAGTTCTTCAGTGTGATTCCGCACTCCATACCCTCACGCACCTCGCGCACGTCGTCTTTTTCACGATGAATGCTGGAGATTTCCGTCTTCACCACTTCTTGACCTGCGCGCATTACATGCACGGAAGCATTTCGGCGCAACTCACCCGTCAGAACCCGGCAGCCTGCCGCAGTGCCGCCCTTTGAAACTTTAAAGGTGGCCAGAACAGCTGCCTTGCCAATGACACGCTCAACCAATTCAGGTTCGAGTAAACCGTTAAGGGCTTTTTCAACATCTTCTATCAGGCGGTAAATGATATTGTAGAGGCGGATGGACACACCTTCAACTTCTGCCATGCGGCGTGCACCCTGGTCAACATCCACATCAAAACCGAGCACGATGGCGTTGGAAGCAGCAGCCAGCATCACGTCACTTTCAGTCACATTACCCGTTTCAGCGTGCAGGATCTTGACAGTCAGACCCTTTTGATTCTTCCCAAGGTCCTCGAGTTCGTTGATGATAGGCTCAAGGGAACCCTGAACATCAGCTTTGAGGATCAGGCGCAGGTCTTTTGCCTGACCGGACTTATACTGGCTGAAAAGTTCTTCGAGGGTAGCGCGTTTGGTGTTCCGTTTGGCTTCGCGTTCAGCCTTACGTTGGGCAACGATGGCACGCCCTTCACGTTCATTCGCGACCACCTGGAAGAGATCGCCAGCTTCAGGCAAGGCATTGAGCCCCATCACGACCACCGGTGTTGAGGGACCAGCTTTGCTAACGCGTTTATTACGCTGATCAAACATTGCCTTGATCTTACCGGTGCCTTCACCCGCCACGACCACGTCACCGACTTTCAGAGTGCCGTTCTGGACGAGCAGGGTAGCCATGTTGCCGGTAGATTTGTCCAGCTGGGCTTCCACGACTGTACCGATGCAAGCGCCTTTGGGATTGGCTTTGATGGTCAGATTATCGGCGACCAGCAGGATGGTTTCGAGCAAGTCATCCAAACCGAGTTTTGTTTTGGCTGAAACAGGCACAACGAACGTATCGCCTTCCCATTCGTCAGGCTGTAGACCAATGTCTGCAAGTTGGCGTTTTACACGTTCCGGATTGGCATCGTTTTTATCGATTTTGTTCAATGCCACCACAATAGGTACCTGAGCGGCTTTTGCATGGTTGGCAGCCTCACGGGTTTGCGGCTGCACGCCGTCATCCGCTGCCACCACCAGCACCACGATGTCTGCGCCCTGGGCACCACGGGCACGCATCGATGAAAACGCAGCGTGACCAGGGGTGTCGAGGAAGGTGATGGTACGGTCTTTGTGCTGTATCTGATAAGCACCGATGTGCTGGGTAATCCCACCCACTTCGCCGCCAGCGACATCTGTGTGGCGAATGGCATCCAACAGGGTAGTTTTGCCATGATCAACATGCCCTAAGATTGTGACTACCGGGGGACGGGGTTCAAGGTTCTTAGGGTCTTCTTCCAGTATCACGCGTCTCCAAAGAGGTATTTCGCCCTCTTCTTCGACCACAACCTCTTCTTGTTCAAGCTGGGGTTCATAGCCAAGTTCGGTAGCAACAACGGCTGCAGTATCGAAATCGATCTGCTGGTTGATGCTGGCCATGACGCCGTTGGACATCAGGATTTTAATAACAGCCACAGCGCTGGTATCCAATAATCCAGCAAGTTCTCTTACCGATAGACTATAGGGAAGTTGTATCGTTTTTTCTTCAGTTTTGCTCATATTTTCTCCGTCTCTCTTTCACGGTCACTTGCTCACAACCCGTCCGGACGCCATACACGAGCAAAACAATTTCTTTCAGGCAGTCATTGATTCCTCGTTTGAAGTCTCACCCTCAGGTAGGGTCTCCATAAAAGTTCTCAATGCTGCCAGGTCTTGCTCCTGGATGTTCGTTCGCAGGGCATTCGCCAGTGAACCCTTCAAAGCTTTGACCCAACAACTCTTCTGATCATGAAGGTACGCTCCACGACCAGGAAGTTTTCCACTAGGGTCAATCACCACGCCTTCAGAGCTGCGTACGATGCGTATCAGTTGTCTTTTTGACAACACTTGCCTGCATCCAACGCAGGTCCTCTGAGGGACGTGCTTAACTTTACGTGCGGTTTTAGCTGCCACCTTTACTCTGCTTCATCACACCTGCTTTTACCATTCGCTCCAATCATCATCATTGCGATGCTTGTGCCTCACATAGGTCGCATCACGATCGGGGTCATATTCCACAGTATAGCCTTTGCGCTTCTTGCCTTTTTTCTTCTTTCCGTCAAGCAGACCATTCTCGTCCTCTTCCTCAGAGGTTTCGCTGGTGCGGCGCATTGTGTCCATCTGGAAGAGTTCTTCGAAGGATTTATCTTCCACAGCGGGTTCTTCAACCTCCCGGGTTACGAAGGCTTCTTCGAGATCTTCCGGCTTAAAGGCAGCGGTTTCAGCCACCAATTTCGGTTCTTCGACCAGCTCAGGTTCTTCAATCACCACAGGTTCTTCGATGACCGGCTCAGGCTCGACGGCGGAGACTACCTCAGGCATCTCCACCTCAACTGGAGCGGTCTCGATGACCGGGAATTGATAGTTCTGTGCAACCTCGAGAATTTCCTCGTAGGATTTTGGCCCGATGCCGTCGATGGCCAGGATAGCGTCTGGATCCAACTTTACCTGGAGCAAGAGGTCGCCAAATGTCTCCATACCGGCTGATTGCAAAAGGACCTGCAAATGCTCCTTGAGCTCTGCCACATCAAAAATGCTGAGTTGGAACGCACGGGGATCAATAGATTCACGTACTTTGCGAATTTCTGCCTGGCGGGCGTCTTCTTCGACCTTGCGGTCAACCTCACCGCGCTTTTCAACACGATCCACAAAACGTGCAATCAGGTTGCTGTCGTCCAGGTTGAGCACCCGGCCTTCATCTTTTTGCTGCAACAAAGCTTCAACCTTAACCATCGTGTCAGCTTCTTCCTCTGCCAATTTGGCCAGGCTTGGATCCTTGCGCAGTTGAGCCAATGCCTTGCTGGCAGCTTCGGAGACACTCATGATGTCAATACGCCAACCAGTCAGTTTGGCTGCCAGGCGCGCGTTCTGTCCTTCACGTCCGATGGCGAGGCTGAGTTGATCCTCAGGCACCACCACCATGGCGGTTTTATCATCACCTTTGCCGTGGTTCAGGTATACACCCGAAACCCGGGCAGGGCTGAGGGCTTTGCTGATATAGATAGCCGGGTCAGGATTCCACTCGATGACGTCGATTTTTTCGTCATGCAGCTCACGCACGATTGCCTGGATACGGACACCCCTTTGCCCGACACAAGCGCCAACCGGGTCAATGCCCTGCTGAGTAGCAGAAACTGCTACTTTGGCGCGCTGACCAGGCTCGCGGGCAATAGAACGGATCTCGACAATGCCATGGTAGATCTCAGGAACTTCATTCTCCAGTAGCCGGCGCAGGAAGTTGCGATGGGCACGCGAGAGTACGATCTGCAGCCCCTTGGGCAGGTCTTTAACCTCCACCACGTAAGAGCGAATGCGGTCGTGAATGCGGAAGCGTTCGGTGGGGATCATGTCCTTGCGGAGCATGATACCTTCCGCCTTCAGATCCAATCCGATGGTCGCCTGGCGTGAATTCACCGCCTGCACGATGCCGCTGACAATCTCGCCTTCCTGCTTCTTAAAGAACTCATACTGCGCAGCGCGTTCAGCGTCGCGGATCTTCTGCTGGATTGCCTGACGGGCTGTTTGAGCGGCGATACGGCCGAAATTCTCGGGAGTGGATTCCACCATCACCAGATCGCCAAGCTGGCAATTTGGATCAATCTTACGAGCCTCGTCCAACAAGACTTCCGTTCGCTCGTCGTAGATCTCGTCTGTGACTTCTTTTTCGGCAAAGACTGCCACGGAACCCTTGTCAAGATCGATTTCCACCCGAACATCCTGGGCTGCAGACGCGCCAACAGACTTCCGGTAGGCGGACACCATGGCAGAGTTGATTGCACCCATGATAACATCACGGGGCAAGCCCTTGTCTTCCAGGATTTCGTTGAAGGCTAAGGCAAATTCGCTTTTCATGTTTATTCCACTCCAAAATTACACTAAATAAAAAAGTGGACAACTGCCCACTTTTCGTCGAGAAAAGTATTCATTTACGAACGCATATATTCTAACAGATTTGTGGATAAATGCAAGGTTTAAAACTTGAGCACATGTGAGGACATTATCATGTTGCCACTACAATGATGATAGCAAAAACAAGGAAGAAAGATAAAAAAATAAAGAGGTCTGGTTGGCGTTGATCGAAACGCCTCCATACAAACAAGGTTTGAAAGAACGCTATAAAATCGAGCATAAATTTGGGGAGGCTAAACAAGGTCATGGATTTGGGCGTTACAGATATCTGGGAAATATGCGCTTTGGAGTTCAGTCATTTCTGACAGCAATGATGTAAAATCTCAAACGGATGGTGAAAATATTATTTGGAGTTAATTTAAAAGCACGGGCATATGCGAGTGAATATCCCGGGGAAGATGGTCAATACCTGCAAAATTACTGCTGAGTCAACCTGTTTTCCGGCTGTCTTTAGGGGATATATGCTATTTATTAAGCTATTACTTCACAAAAAACATCTTCTGCTTTAAGGCGAAAGACAAATCTCCAGATTTCTAAACGCCCTCATCCGATCCAGTTTTGAGATAAAATCGGAAGAATGGTATTTACAAAGGTGAGTATCACTGGAAGGACTTCATGCAAGAGTTGATCGTTGCCCTACATATGCACACCGTCTATTCGGACGGAACCGGTAAGCATGCTGAGCTGGCGGCTGCTGGCTTGAAGGCCGGCGTGGACGTGTTGATTGTTACCGACCATAATGTGCTCGTAAACGATATTGAAGGCTACACGCAGGATGGTAAGCGCCGCCTGCTCTTGCTCGCTGGTGAAGAAGTTCACGACCGCACATCCCCTGTCGGTGGTAATCACATGCTCATCTTTGGGCACAACCTTGAGCTCTCCCGCTTTGCCTCCAACCGCCAGCAGCTGATCGACCAGGCGCGCTCCGCCGGGGCTTCAACATTCCTGGCGCATCCATTTGATGACCCTTTGCCACTTTTTAACGAGAAATCTTTCAACTGGACCGATTGGGATGTGAAAGGTTTTACTGGAATTGAATTATGGAATCAGATGAGTGAGTTCAAAACCCGCTCTCAGACTCTGCCAAAAGCCGCCCTGCACGCACTTTTCCCGGGTTTCATGATGCTTAGTCCATTGGAACAGACTCTCAAGCTCTGGGATGAGCTGCTGCTTACGCACAAACACCCTATAGTCGCTGTGGCAGGCGTAGATGCTCATGCTCAGTCTTATCGCGCTGGTCCCTTCAAAGTCCAGGTTTACCCCTATGAGACCTTATTTCGCTCGATCACAACCCACATCGTCACACCAAAAGTCCTTAGCGGCGAGATCAACTCCGACAGGCGCATGGTTTACGAAGCCCTGTCTGCCGGGCACTGTTTTTGCGCCAATGACCTGCCACATCCAACCCGGGGGTTTCGCTTCACGTGCAATAACAACGACGGCACTTTCTGGATGGGTGACAGGGTCAGCGCGGATGCGGGCTTGACCTTCCAGGTGCGTGCTCCAATCCGGACACATATACGCCTCTTGAAGGATGGGCACGTGGTTCATGAGGTTCATGACCATGAGGTGTTGACATACCTGACAAAAGAACCTGGAATTTACCGCACAGAAGTGTACATTGATTACCGCGGACGGCACCGGGGATGGATATTCAGCAATCCGATTTATGCTGTGTAAGGCAACAGATCCCCAGTTGATATTTGAAGGACGCCAGCAAACAAGCGCCCGTTGTTTCATTGGTATAATTTTAGCGTGGCTGCCATGCAGAATTTTTTAGCGTTGATTGAAAGCAAAATTCAAGCCCTGCTTGAAGGCAGCGTGGACAAGCTGCTTTTCCCGGGAGCAGCTTCCTCGCTGAGCAGCCGACTGATCAGGATCATTGATGAGAAGATTATGGCTCAAGCTGACGCCAAAGAAAAATTTGCACCCGATTTGATCACATTGTACGTTTCACCAGAAAAATGGGATGCCTGGCAAGAAACCATCCCTACGCTGAACCAAGTTGCCAGCGAAGTGGAAGCCAGTTGGCTTGAGCAGGGTTATCAATTCAGAGTGCCGCTCCGGATCCAGCTGGCTCAAAACGCAAGCCTCGCGGTTGACGCAATCGAAATCGCAACAGCAGTTACGCTTCCCACTTGCGACACCTCAAAAACTGCCCTGCAGATCACGGCTCCTGAAGTACCTGTGGAAGCTGTCTCACCTGAGCATGCCTATTTCATCATTAACGGCAAGGAACATCATTATCTGAACAAGTCCATTATCAAGATCGGACGCCGAAGCACAAGCGATATTCAGCTTGATGACCCGATGGTTTCAAGGGATCATCTGCAGCTTAGGGCAAAACAAGGCCGCTACCTGCTTTTCGATCTCAGTTCCACTGGAGGGACATTCCTCAACAACCAACCTGTTAAGACCGCCATTCTCAAACCCGGGGATGTCATCCGCATTGGCAAAACTCTCCTCGTTTACAACCAGGACTTCCCGGAAACGGGTTCAAATCCGACCACGATAATTGCCACCGGGGAATGAAATGTCTGCCACAGTCGGTCTGATCTTACGCATTCTCTTTCTGGCTTTTCTTTATGCCTTTTTAGGTCTCGCGATCTGGATGTTATGGCGCAGTGTGGGATCAAAGCAAGCAAGCCAAGGAAATATCGCGATCCCCAGCCTGACCCTATCAACTGCAATCGGTGCGGAATCAAAGACGCAGACCTTTGCCAGCAATGAAGTACTGATCGGCCGCAGCCAGGAGTGTGATTTTGTCCTGGAGGATCCAACCGTTTCTTCCAGGCATGCGCGCCTTTTCTATCACCTGAATCAGTGGTGGTTCGAGGATCTCAAGTCGACAAACGGCTCGTACCTGGATGGGATCCGGGTTGAGGAGCCCATTGTCGTGAAAGACAACGACGAATTTTATTGCGGTGACGCAATTTTCACGATATCAATCAAACCAGTTGAATAATAAGAGAGGCGAAAATGATAGAAGAGTTTGCATTTGGAATCATCGGAGGGTCAGGATTATATGGCTTTAACGGACTTGAAAAAGTGGAATCCATTGAATTGGATACGCCTTTTGGGAAGCCGTCCTCTCCGATCGTAATCGGCGAAGTAAAGGGCAAAAAACTGGCTTTTCTGGCACGGCACGGGATTGGGCACGTCCTCTCACCTTCCGAAGTAAATTACCGCGCGAACATTTACGCTTTTAAAGAACTTGGAATTAACAAGATCATCAGCGTAAGCGCTGTTGGCTCCCTACGGGCTGACTACGCTCCGGGGCACATCGTGGTACCAGACCAGGTTTTTGATTTCACCAAAGATCGAAAACGTAGTTTCTTTGGCGATGGAATTGTTGCTCATATCAGCACTGCCGAACCGTTCTGCCCCAAACTAAGCGCGCAGCTCGTAAAAGCCCTGCAGGAAGAGGACGTGGTTGTGCACAATGGCGGCACTTATATCACGATCGAAGGTCCGCGTTTTTCGACGCGGGCTGAGTCAAACACTTTCCGCAGTTGGGGCATGTCTTTGGTGGGAATGACTGCCGCTCCCGAGGTCTTTTTGGCGCGCGAAGCAGAAATTTGCTACGCCACCATGGCGCATGTGACGGATTACGATTGCTGGCACACCTCTGAGGAACCGGTCAGCGTGGAAATGGTGACCAACACGCTATCCCAAAACACCGCAGTGGCACAAAACGCTCTCATTCGCCTCGTCGATTTCGTATCAGAGGACGATGGTACCGCGGCTTGTGAGTGCGATCAAGCCTTAAAAAATGCCATCATGACCAATCCTGAGAAGATCAACGAGGAAACGAGATCCAGGCTCCATCTCCTGGTAGATAAATATCTTGGATAACCTTGCCTGCTAAAACCGCCACTCGATCGCATTTACAACAGCCCCGGCTGCTCGCCCTGGCGATTTTGTTTTTGTTTTTCCTAACAGCTGCACTCTCACTGGCAGATGGAACACGCCTGCACTCCGAACAACTGCAACCAGATTGGCAGTTTTTTATTCCCTTTTTTGTTTGGTTGGGCGGCATCCTGGTGCTGAATAAAGCCGTCAGGCGTAAGCTACCAAACCGTGATCCCTGGATCTTCCCAACTTTCGCTGCTTTAATCGGCTGGGGATTATTGACAGTCTGGCGCCTCTCGCCCAGCCTGGGTCAAAAGCAGCTCGGCTGGTACCTGTTGGGTTGTGTGATATTTTGGCTGGGTCTGAATATCAACCGCCTGAGTTATCTTCTGAAACGCTACAAGTACGTTTGGCTTCTGATCGGCTTGTCACTGATTGGACTGACCTTCCTCGTCGGGGTGAACCCAACAGGAGCAGGACCGCAATTGTGGCTGAGCGCATTTGGGTTTTACTTCCAGCCATCTGAACCCCTGAAACTTTTGATCATTATTTACCTGGCAGCTTTTTTCGCAGATCAGATCAAGCCCAACATTACGCTGCTTGCCTCGATCTTTCCCACCCTGATAGTGACAGCTATTGCTGGTTTTTTGTTGATCGTTCAGCGGGATCTCGGTACAGCCAGTTTGTTCGTTTGCCTCTATATCCTCATGCTGACGGTGACCACGCAAAAACGGCGCTTCTTATGGCTGATTCCTGCGGCTGCCATCGTCGCCGGAGGGATTGGCTACTTTGTGTTTGATGTGGTCAGAGCACGGATCGATATCTGGCTCAACCCCTGGGCGCAGGCATCAGGCAGTGCTTATCAACTGGTGCAAGCTCAGATCGCACTGGCAGCAGGCGGTTTGGCAGGAACGGGGCCAGGCTTGGGCAGCCCTCTGTTTATCCCGGTGGCGGTTTCGGACTTTATCTTCCCGGCAGTTGCAGAAGAGACTGGCTTGCTTGGCAGTTCGGCTTTGATGCTCCTGATGATGATCCTGGTTGTGCGCGGTATCAGCATTGCTCAAGCCACAAAGACAACTTTTGGGCGCTACCTCGCCTTTGGCATTTCAGCCTATTTTGGGCTGCAAACCTTCTTCATCGTTGCAGGCAACCTGGGTCTGTTGCCCTTAACTGGCGTGACATTGCCTTTTTTTTCCTACGGCGGCTCATCGCTCGTAACAAATTTGATCGCGGTAATGCTGCTGCTCAAAATCAGCTCGGAGCAGGCTGCTGAACCACTGCCCGAACCCGCCCGCCGGCCTTACCGTTGGATTGCAGCCATCTTTCTTGGCTTATTTATCCTGGTGTTAGCCGCCAGCAGTTGGCTGGCAATCTTCCGGCAGGAAGAACTGCTCGCAAAACCTGAAAACCCACGTTGGGCGGTGTACGACCGCTACTCTCCGAGGGGTAAGATCCTGAGCCAATCAGGCGAGGAGCTGGCAGTTACAACTGGCGAGATCGGCAACTACAAACGCGAAGTTCTGGTACCATCCTTGAGCAATACCATCGGTTATACCAGCGGTTTATATGGTCAGGATGGGCTGGAATTAAGCCAGTATCAGTGGCTGAGAGGTTACTCAGGCAGAAGTTATGACACGCTTTGGAAGCCCCAATTGCTTTACAATCAGCCACCTCCGGGTGTGGATATTAAACTGACCATCAATACAGCTCTGCAATCCACCGCCGATACCCTGCTGGGTGACGCAAAAGGCGCTGTGGTGCTCATGAACGCGACAACAGGTGAAATCTACGCCCTGGCTTCCCATCCCTATTATGATGCCAATACCCTCACCGAAAACTGGGAACAATTGCGCCAGGATCCTGATGCCCCAATGGTTAACCGTACAACCCAGGCAGCCTATCCCCTGGGCACATTGGTGAACAGCCTGGGTCTTGCTACTTACTACAACCATCCACAATCCGCCGAAGGAGTGCTGCCGGTAGCCGCAAGTGGACAGGATATGTATTGCCAGGCAGCCAGCGAAGCCTATGGTGAGGAGTTAAATGGCTACCAGGGCGGCTGTGAGCAGGCAGCATTGGCATTGGTCCAAAACCTTGACCCCGTAATATTCGTGGACCAACTGGACGCATTCGGATTGTTTACAGCACCGACTTTTTCATTACGTACCATTGCTCCTGCCACCAAACCGGACCCGGCGGTCCTTGAAACCAAACCGCTGAGTGCGCTTCAAATCCAAGCAACTCCTTTGCAGATGGCACTGGTCGCAGCAAGCATCACCAACGATGGCTTATTACCATCTCCGCGCTTGCGCAACACTTACCTTTCAGAGGATGGCAAGTGGACGTCCTTTAGAGAAGGTGTTCTACCAGTCAGGGTCATTGAATCGGAGGCTTCGGCACGGTTGAGGGCAAGTTTGGCAGGAAATAACGAAACTTTTTGGTTCCAAAGCGGTCACGCCCTGACACGGGACGGTAAGATCCTCACCTGGTACATTGGCGGGACAACGGAAAATTGGGTAGCCACACCGCTGGCCATCGCGGTGGCAATAGAGTCAAACGCTCCCGACCTGGCACAAACGATCGGGAGCAGTCTGTTGAGTTTATACGCGGATGAGTGAGTTTTAGCGGATCCGCAGGAACTTGCGCCGTCCAACCTGGAGCACACTATCCGGATCAGGCCTGTAACTGGGGTCACTCACTGTGATACCATTGACTTTTACACCCATCTGATCAATCAAGCGGCGGGCTTCACTGCGTGTTCCAGCCATCTTTTGCCCGACCATGATATCAAGCAGGGTTTCTCCCTCTGCGGCATGATACTCAGGCATATTTTCGGGAATGTCGCCTTTCTGGAAGGTTTGAATGAATTGGTTTTGGGCATCCTCAGCAGCTTCGGCACCATAAAAGACCGAGGTGATGCCATAAGCGAGCTGCATCTTTGCGTCGCGCGGGTGCAGACTGTTTGTAGCTAAACCGGCTTTAAAATGAGAGAGCTGTTCGGGGGTCCACTCCGTAGCAAGTTCAGCATAGATTGGCATGGCTTTATCCGGAATACTCATAACCTTGCCATACATATCAGCAGCGTTGGTGTTGAGCGGGATATGGTTGCCAAGGGATTTGCTCATGCGCACTTCCCCATCAGTCCCAGGCAAAATGCCGAGGATAATACCAATGTTTGGCTTCTTCCCAAGCGAAGTCATGATCTTGCGGGAAGCCGTAATGATATTGAAAAGCTGATCAGACCCGCCCACCTGGACATCGATGTCAAGGTGATAAGCATCGTAACCCTGCATGATTGCGTAGAAGAATTCGTGCAGGTGAATTGGTTCGTTTTTCTCCCAGCGTTTGTGGAAGTTATCACGCGTCAGGAATTGCTGAACGGTGAAATTGGATGCCAGACCGATGAAGTCAGTCATGGATAACTTACGCAGCCATTGATCGTTGTAAAGCACCTGCGTGCGTTCTGGATCGAGGATGCGGAAAGCCTGCTGAGCATAAGTTCGGGCGTTTTCCATGACCTTTTCTTCGCTCAAGTGCGGACGAAGTTTGTCCTTGTCTGAAGGGTCGCCAATCATGGAGGTGTAGGTACCGATCACGAAGAGCACTTCATGCCCAAGCTCCTGGAACTGGCGGAGTTTACGCATGGTGACGGTATGCCCAAGATGAAGATCGGTGGAGGTGGGGTCGTAGCCGCAATAAACGCGCAGCGGTTTGCCAGTCTTTTCGGACTCAATCAGGCGTTCGCGCAGCTCTTCAGCCATGTTATCGGCTATGGTTTTATCACCAAAATCGGCACCTTGCATTAAGTAAGTAACTTGTTCATCGATGTTCATCTTCTTCTCCTGCACGGTCAAAATTTTCGGCGTATGACCGTATTAGCTGGGTAACTATAAAGTTTGATTTTACCACCGGATTTTCCATCCCACTCAGAACAATTTCTCCATGTTCCCGCCCTCGCAAACAAAGTGTTGAAAAGGCAGGATGGGTAGGCAATCACCAGGTGCGCTCCTGAAAACACGCTTCGACGCCAACCCACCTTACTATGATGTTTCACTTAATGCCAAGGCACATAAAATGTTGCTGCATGTGATCCGTCAAACATCTGGCATTGCTGATCTATCCGAACAATTCTATTTGAAGGGAACGGCCTTGCGCCGTTCCGTTTGGTGGAGTTGCGAAAGGGGTCAAGCCCTTCCCTACGACAGAATCGATAAAAAACGGATGAGCTCGAGCTCATCCGTTCATCATCTTTTCAAAAAGAACAACTAATCATTCGGGAAGGAGGAAATGTCATCCTCAAGTTTTTTGTTATCCTCGGGTTCAGGGGCGTTGCTCTCATCCGGAAGTTCAACCTCGGGTTCCTGAGGCTGTTCTACCTCTTGAGATATTTCCTCCACATGTTCCGCCTCAACCTTGGTTGATGCCAACTGGCGAGCCTCGATCTCAGCAGCTAATTCCTCAGCCAGTTTCTGTTCCTTGATCTGCAGTCCGTTTGCCCAGACGGTATGCCGCAAAACCAGCAGGAGCGCAGCAAAAACTGCCACAATCAGCATAAAGGTTTGATTAATATTGATCCCATTGACCGGTGAAGGATCCAAACGCAGGAATTCAAGGAAAAAGCGGAAGGTTGGGTAGAGCACTAAGTAAAGAAAGAACAAATCGCCTGTAAACAACTTTTTGCGCCATTTGCGATTGATCAACAAGAGCAACCCGGCTGAAAGTAAAGTAAGGATGCTCTCGTAGAGAAAGAGCGGGTGGTATTTCGCAACCTGCTCGAAGCCCTGAATGCGGTGAGGTGGGTCGATGGTGATTGCCCAAGGAAGATCAGTTGGACGACCATAAACTTCCTGGTTAACGAAGTTTCCCCACCTGCCAACGGCTTGCCCGACGAGAAGACCGGGGGCAATATAGTCAGCCCACTCAAGGAAATTGAGCTTTTTAGCTCTGCAGTAAATAATGAGAGTCAGCGCTCCACCAATTACACCGCCAGCAATGCCGAGCCCGCCTTTCCAAATCTTGAGGATCTCGATCGGGTTGCGCAGGTAGTTTTCGGTGGTGACTCCCATAGCCTGGTTGGAGGCGGATGGGGTGAAAACGTGCCAGAGGCGTGCGCCAATGATGCCGCCAATCAGCAGCCAGGGAAGCATATCGAGGATGATTTCAGGATCTCGACCTGCCCGTTTCGCCTGTCTTGCAGCCAGCCATGCACCTAAAATGGCACCTATAATGATAATAATCGCATAAAAACGGATAGTTAAGGGACCGATATTAAAACCTTGAGGCATGAAATTTCCTTTCCGTAACCGCTGAGAATTAAGCTTGCTTAGATTGCTTCCAGACGAAGATAATCCGCTGGAGTGCGGTTACATTAGCCATAATAGCTATTATACCAACGGAAATGAGCAACTGATTAAACACCAGACCGAGTATGAGGACGATGGCTCGTTCAATGCGGCTGAAAAAGCCGGCTTTTCCGGAGAAACCAAGCCCTTCTGCCCGGGCACGGGTGTAGGAAACCAGCACCGAACCGCACAATGCCGCATAGGTTAGCATAATCCCCAATGTATAAGGTTGACTCTGAAAATGGAAGAGCACACCAGCCAAAAGGATCATTTCATCATAGCGATCCACGACTGAATCGAGAAAAGCGCCAAACTTACTGACTACACCTGTTTTTCGTGCCAACGCTCCATCCACAGCATCCAGGGGTGCCATAAAGGCTGCCACTAAGCCGCCCGCCAGCAGCATTCCCCTTGCGATCAGGTACGCTGCTACGACGTCGCCAACCAGACCGAACAGCGTGATGAAGTTCGCAGTAATTCCCAGTTTCAACAGGAAACCAGCAATAGCATCCAGCGGTTTCTGGAAGGTTCTCCGAAGAAACCCCTCAAAATCCAACTTGATTTTGCTCATCTATTCTTCTTCCTCTTCGGGTTCAGGTGGGTCAAGCAGGATTTCGCGGTCTTTTCCCCCACTTTGGGCAGGTCCGAGTACACCGCGTGCTTCAAGCTGGTCAATGAGCCAGGCAGCCCGAGGGTATCCCAGGCGCATATGGCGCTGCAGATAAGATGCGCTCGCCCGCCGGCTGCGGCGTACGAGGTCGATTGCCTGGTTGATAAGTGTTTCGTCGCTGTCCTCGGGTTGATCTTTTTGGATCACTTCTTCCCAGGGCGCTTCCTCTTCCACTGGTACTACAGTTTGTGTTGCTTCAGATTGCGAGACGGGTTTGGCAGGTTCCGGCACAGGTTGGTTGAGCTGCTGTTTGTGCCGGGTGTCTGTGTTTTCTGTCCACCATTTGATGACAGAACGGATTTCTCCGTCAGTGATCATCACGCCCTGAGCCCTCTGCAAACCGGTCTCGGGGTGGACGAAGAGCATGTCTCCCCTGCCAAGCAGCGTTTCAGCACCGGGTTGATCGAGAATGACCCGGGAGTCTACTTGCGACGCAACCGTGAAGGCAATTCGGGTCGGGAAGTTTGCTTTGATGACGCCTGTGACCACATCCACACTTGGGCGTTGGGTTGCGACCACCAGGTGAATTCCAGTGGCGCGCGCTTTCTGAGCCAGGCGCACAATTTGATCCTGTGTTTGTTCGGCGGAATTGAGCATCAGGTCTGCCAACTCGTCGATCAGGATCACGATGCGCGGCAATTTTGGCTTACCCGCCTTCACCATCTTGGCATTATACGAGTCAAGGTTCCGTGCCCGGATGGTCTCCAGCAGGCGATAGCGGTTTTCCATCTCCGTCGTAGCCCAACGCAAAACGCCCATGATGCGTTCAACTTCGGTTTCAACTTCGCCATAAAGGTGCGGCAGGCCGCTGAAGCGCTTCAGCTCCACGCGTTTCGGATCGATCATCACCAATTTTAGATCGTCGGGATGATTGTTGAGCACCAGCGACATGGTGATCACGGCGATACAAATGGACTTGCCCGAATTGGTCGTGCCGGCAATGAGCAGGTGGGGCATGGTGGAGAGATCGGAAACGACCGGTTCCCCCGAAACACCTCTGCCAAGTGGTATCGCGAGCGGGGAATTGATGCGGGCGAATTCTTCTGATTCGAGCAAGGGGCGCAGGCGGACGAGCATATGCTCGGTGTTTGGCACTTCCACGCCCACGTAGGATTTGCCAGGGACGGGAGCGACAATGCGCAGGCGTTCCGCCTTCAGTGCCAGAGCCAGGTCTTTGGAAAGACCTGAGATTTTTGAGATGCGGACTTTTTGTTTGTCTTCCTGACCAATCCTCTCGATATAACCAGGTTCGACCGCGTACTGAGTCACAGTGGGCCCCACCCGGTAGCCGACCACTTTGGCAGGAACGCCAAACTCTGTCAAGGTTTTCTCCAGCAGGCCTGCGGTCATGTTGATGGTAGCCTGGTTGGTGGCGACCGTCTTTTCGTTCTCAAGCAGGGTCAGGGGCGGCAAACCTTCCGGGCGGTGGTATTTGATGGGTTTCTGAATCTCATCTTCTTCAATTTCAGTATAGTGCCGTCTGTATTGGAGCGGGAGTTCTGCCTGCCCTTGTGGTTTTCTAACAGGCATCTGCCCAGTGGGTATAGGCTGGATATTCAGCCCCGAAGCTGCAGACTGCGTTTCCTGAACTGTTGACCGGGGCTGTACAGCTTGAGTGGTCTCCCCAAGTTTCGTTCTCGCCCAACGGTCGAGGCTCCCGACCAGGTCCAGGCCGAAAAGAAGCGCAATCAATCCAAGAATCAGAAGGACAATCCCGGCAGGCACGCGGGTAATCAGGCTGATGAGGGGGAAAGCCACACCATAGCCGCTGATCCCACCCGCGCTCATACCAGCATTTACGCTGCTGACGGTATCATTGAAGAAGGCCGAAAGCGCGCCCAGCAACAGGAAAAACGCAATTTCCACCAGGATCACGCGTAAGATATTAACTTGCCTGGCTTGATTTTTGCGCCAGAGTAATAGCAGCCAACCAGCGGCAAAAACAGCTGCTGCAACGATAAATCGCCCATAACCGAACCAGCGCCGCAGCATCGCAGCCCCAGCATCCACAAACTGTCCATGCGTGATCCCGACTACAGCCAGGAGCAACAACGCGCCCAATACCAGGAGAACCAGGCCAGCAAAATCCCACCCCACTCTGACCTGTCGTTCTTTATTGGCTTGTGCCTGGGCTTCAGCTTTTAGGGCTACCGCTTCTGCTACTTGTCTTGTTTTGGCTGAGCCGCTCGAGCGGCTCTTGTTGGCAGTCTGGCTCACAGGTTTTCTCCGTTCATGCAGCATGCTATGCTGAAGAATTATTCAGCAGATAACATTGCACCAATCGTGCCAGTTAGGAAAGAGTCCTGTAGGCACCCCTGTAGGGAAAATGCCCGCCTTTTCCTCAATAGATTACCAACCAACCCCGTAGGGAAAAGGCCCGCCTTTTCCTTATCAATTTGCCCACACGACAATCCCATTCGAGGCAGGCCATTGACCCTACTAGATCCTCATCCAATTTCCAATCACCCTTGTAGGGAAAAGGCCCGCCTTTTCTTCAATCGATTCCCCCACTCTAACTTCGGTCGAGGCAGGCCATCGACCCTACAAGATCCTCATCCAATTTCCAATCACCCCTGTAGGGAAAAGGCCTTCCTTTTCCTCAACGGATTGCCAATATAACAATCCCGGTCGAGGCAGGCCATCGACCCTACAAGGACATCCAATTTCCAATCACCCCTGTAGGGAAAAGGCCTGCCTTTTCCTGTCCTATTCACGTTATACAATTTCCGGTCGAGGCAAGCCATCGACCCTACGAGTATCTCATCCGTTTATATACTACCTACACCGGTCGAGGCAGGCCATCG
>DBRR01000023.1:0-5282 GCA_002306055.1 Anaerolineaceae bacterium UBA1363 | reverse complement strand
CTTAGTATATTTGATTGATAAACCCGTTTTGGCAGTCAATTCACGGCAAAAAAGAATTCTTTTTAGCCAAACCCATCCCATATTACTACTCAAACGGAATTGTGTTACCCGCAAAGAGTGACGAAATCTATTCAAAAGACCTGATTTCTAATCATTTTTGGTGGTTTTCCTGAAAAATAAGATGCGATTGCCCTGCCCTACGAGTATCTCATCCGTTTGCATACTACATACACCGGTAAAGGCAGGCCATCAACCCTAAGAGAAGCTCGCAAAATGGTTTACCAATTATTCATCTAAATTCGTATGAGAAGGCTCGGTTTCGCTTGCCTGCCCTGAGAGAACGCCTGTTCCATCCAGTTCCATATCGGCAATCACCTGGGCAACACTCTCGAGCGCAACTTTCTGCTTGCGGTAGAGGTCCGCTTCCGAAACCGAAAGCTTGCGGGCAACTTCGCGCACTTTCTTACCCTGCAGGAATTTCAGATCAAGAATGTTGTACAACAACCAGTCGCTGGTGAACTTGCGCTCACCTTCGGGGCGGATTTTCTCAATAGCTTCTTTGATGATGCTGCGCAGTGCATTCACCCGGTTGCCTTCATTCGCCTCGCTCGCAGTTTCGACCACTTTTAGATTCATCAGTGGATTGTTGGTCAGTTTTGGGCCACCCCAGTAGTGCGTGAGGGCGTCCTTAACCCATTCGGTCATCTCAACCGGTATGCTGCGGTTCTCGGAATTGTAGATGCGTTGTTGATTGTAGCTGGCGCTTGCACGCAAGTCCTGGATATAATCCACTTCAAGTTGGAGGCTTGTAATGGATCGCAGTACCTGCTGTTGGTAAGCACGGTCCTTTAGCGCGATGGTTGCACGATCGATCAGCAGGCGCACGGCTTTCAGGTCTTCTTCCTCTAAAAGGTCAGGATCATATTTGAGAAAGCCGCATAATCCGAGGAGAATCTTATTGCCGCTGCCATTGGCATATTCCAGCCGGGCTACATATAGATCCCCTAACGACTGGAATTCAGCCTCTTCGTTCGCCTGATTGTCTATCTCCTGCAGGATGCTGTCATCCAGATTGAGGGATGTTAGCGTCTTTTTATCACCGGTCTGGATAACCCGGTCGATCTTGCCACCTTCCAAAACCGCGATAAATCCAGCTTTCACTTGCAGTCGGTCGCAAATGGAAGCGCTGACCATTTCCAGGAATTGGTCCAGGTCTTTTCCCGTCAGCATACGGTCCTGCAGGGATTGGATCACCTCCAGGTCAGCGCGATCTTCACCCCAGAAAAAGGCCTTTTCGAGGTAAGGTGAAGCCAATGTGATGGCATACTCGAGCACGAGGAACCCAGCCACCATTACGACTGGAACGAGGAAGAAGTTGGGAACGCCCTGGGATTCACCAAAACGCCGTACGATAGTAGTCATTCCCAAAACGATTGCCGCCACGAATGGACCCCGCAGCATCCAGCGCAGCAACCGGCTCTTGACAGCACGCTCAGTCCAGTTGAGCCCAAAGTAAGAGACCACGTAAGCCATCACGATCAAGAAAAAGCCGGTGATGACCGAAGCAACGATGGAAACCAGCCAGAAAAAGTCGGGATGGCTCGCCAGGGTCAGGTTGCCATGGAACAGGAAAAGAATGCTTGTGAGCGCAGGAGCTGCCGCGCCTGCCATCAGGTAAAACAAGCGGCGCTGGCTGGTGCGAGTGGCACTGCGACGTACAACCCTGAGCATGTTGTAGCTGACCATCAACATAACAAGGATGTAAAAAATACCGAAGTAAAATGTTATCGTGTTGCGTTCCAGGTAAGGTCCAGGTGCTTGTTCGGGGGCAAGTCCGCCAACCGTGATGCCAAAAGGAATCAGGACTGCCATCACAACCGACAGTATATAGATCACCAGGACGACTGTCCGACGTCTTCCACGGCTGGGGCGACCCGTCAGGGTGAGCAGGGCATCCGAAAAATGCAGGTAGACAGCCGGCAGCATCACCAAACCTACCCACTTCATCTGGAGCAGAAATTCCACGTAAGTCGGCGTATTCGAGACGCTAGCCATAGCTTCACCGACATAGATCAGCACAACGCAAGCCAGCAGCAGGATGTAGGTCTGAACCAGCCGGTCGTGAATATTGAAGCTGGTGGCGTACATCATCAAAGCCACCGCCGTGATTGCCACGCCAGCAGCCAGGATCTGGTAGACCGTTTCGAAAATGCCAGTGAGGTCAAGTGCGAAAGGAAGGATCACAAGCCGTTAACTCCCAAGCCTCTTTTCAAAGAACAAAGCGGGATCAGAATTGGGGAAGTACTGGTCCAGAAAACCGCACTGTTCATAACCGCACTTGAGCGCCAGGCTGACTCCGGGGAAGTTGCGCATGGGGATCTCTATCAGCACCCTGTCCAGGCGTTTTTTGGCAGCCCAGTCTTCGCAGGCGGCAATCATCGTAGTGGCAACCCCGTTCAGGCGCACTTCCGGCGTGACCACCAGGTCGCAGATGCGCGCGGTCTTAGGCAGGCTTTTGGCTTCGAGTGTGACATAGGCAACCAGCAGATCATCCAGCATGCCGGCATAGATCAGGTCAGCATCCGCCCAGGAACGCAGCAAGGAATTTTCGTCGCGTGGGTATTTGATCGTCACTTCACGCGGCAGTTTCACCCGCTGGAAGGTCAACCCCCACCCCTGGGGGTCCTGGCTGGTCTGCAAACGGTAAGAATAGAGCGAGTTGACACGATGGTCCATCGCTATCATTTTTTCCATGTGCGTGCGGGTTGCCACTAGGATTTTCAGTTTTGCCATTATTTCCTCTTATTCCTCTGCTGTTACATTTACAACGATAACACAGGTTGAGGTTTCGCTGCCTTCGTTATCCAGCGCCACCAGGCGCAGCATGTAAGGTCCAGGTGCCAGGTCGCTGGTGTACCAGTTTCCGAGATTTTCATCAATATGCACGCCGCTACCAGCCGCAATGGTCTGCCACTTGGGTTCACCCATCGTAGAAAAGTCATAGCGGTAGGAGCCCAGCGAGGGAGTATTCACTGATCCAATGATCTCAACCACGCCCTTCACTTCCGCTTCATGCTCCGGGCTGTCAATCTCCAGGATGTCATTCACACACTGGGAGTCAATCCCCTCAATTTGCGCCTGTGGGTAGATCGTGGGGGTTGGTGTGGCATCGGTGGGGATGAGGCCGGAAAGCGTAGTGGAGGGGATGGAGCCCGACAGCGTCGTGGTGGGAGTGGTGAGCACCTCAATCGTAGAGGTTGCGAAGGTTGGTGCCTGGGCGAGCTCGCCGGCCAGGAAGGTGGCGACCACAAATTCCATGACGGTCATCAGCCCAACCAGGACCAGGATCGATGCAGCGGCGGTCACCTTGCGTTGGGCGGCTTCACGCTCCAGCCCAAAGATAGCCGTGCGTTTTTCCTCGAGCGAGATCACGATTCGCCGCAGATACACCACGGCAACAATCCCGAGTATCAAGTAAATCGGGACCTCAAAATCCGCCAGGAATTTGATGACGTATTCCATATTGGTCAGCTAATTTTCTTTACAGGCGGCGCAGCACACCCCTAAGCAGGCTCATCAGGTTCGGGGCGATCTTATCGCCGACCTCAAGCACTTCTTCATGGGTGGCTTTGTTGGTCCCGTCCGGGTCGATTTTGTTAGTGATGGTAGCAATGCCGAGGATGTTCATCCCACCGTGCTTGGCGACAATCGCTTCGGGGACGGTGGACATACCGACCGCATCGACGCCAACCATTTTCAGGAAGCGGCAGTCAGCGGGTGTCTCAAAGGATGGACCGGAAAGGCAGACATACACGCCTTTTTTGAGCGTCAGCCCGAGGGATGCGCCGGTTTCTTCGGCCAGCTGGATTAGTTCGGGGTTATAAACCTCGCTCATAACCGGGAAACGCGGTCCAAATTCGTCCAGGTTGGGTCCCCGCAACGGATTCGCGCCAGCCATTGGCAGAAGCGCGAGATGATCCTTGATCAGCATCAGGTCTCCAGGGCGAAAATCGTCGTTCAAGCCGCCGGAGGCGTTGGTGAGGATCAGAGTTTTGATGCCCAGGCGCTGCATCACGCGGATGGGAAGCCCAATCTGCGAGATGGAGTGACCTTCATAGTAATGGGTGCGCCCTTGCAGCACAAGCACCTCTTTGCCCTCGAGCTGCCCGATGATCAGGCGACCCTTGTGCCCGGGGACGGTTGAGACAGGCCAGTGAGGGATCTCGCGGGTAGGGATGATGGTGGGGTTTTCGACAGAATCTGCCAATTGACCCAGACCGGAGCCGAGAATGAGAGCAATTTCGGGTTGGGTGTGAATGCGCGCCCTGACGGCGTCTGTCGCCGCGTCAATTTGTGCGATGGTGATAAATTCAGCCATGAATACCTCAGGTAAGTGTAGTTGAGTCATTATATCATCCGCTATCGGGGCTGGGGAACCGCATAGGCAGCTCCTTCTCCCCTCGATCTCGCCCGCGTCCTCATACCCATCAACTGCATTGCGGACGCTGGATTTGACCTTTAGGTCTCCATTTCTTTCATACCTGACAATCCAGATTTTGCGGATGGACCAAGGCCCATCCGTATAGTGGAGGATTACTTCCCTACGGTGGTGGACATGATGCTGGGAGCGAAACGAGCAGCAGTTGTTCCGTACGGTGAGGGTCATGATGCTGGGAGCGAAGCGAGCAGTATTTACTCCCACCGCGATGATTCGAAAACCATCGGATGGATCAAGGCCCATCCGTACGATAGAGGTCATGATACTGGGAGCGAAGCGAGCAGCAGTTGTTCCGTACGGTGGGGGTCATGATGCTGGGAGCGAAGCGAGCAGTATTTACTCCCAACTCTCCGTTCTCGCCGGTCCTAGGGGGGAGGCTTCGCACTCAGGAGATATTGCAAGAACAAGTTTTGCACAAGTTATGATGAAAACACCTATGAACGAACATACTAATCAATCATACTTGTCCTTAAACTTGATTTAGTGACGGATAGTTCACTCGATTCTAAGATTGCTGAGAAGCCCTTTTACAAGATCAAAGCATTGGTCAACCGTCTCATAATCAGAAGAAATTTGAAATCCCCAACGAATTGAAAAATCTTGATCTGGGTCTTTATAGTAAATCAAGATTGACTGGGGCGATTTTTCTGCCGCGTTTTCATTTGGTGTATTCAAATAATAGGTAAATTCCCTCCCATCAATCGTAAAATGAGATTCTTCTCCATATGGACCATTTCCACTACTGGTCAATCATTGTGATTAAGATGGAACGCTCCTTGCAACC
>DBRR01000035.1 GCA_002306055.1 Anaerolineaceae bacterium UBA1363 | reverse complement strand
TTGTATAGGAACTTCCTCTTTTTTTCCCTTGACTACCGACTTTTGAAACGCATACATGTAAAAAGATTAACAAATCCATTTCTCAATATGCATGTATAATAAATTGGATTGATGATATTTCTTGTTCTGTAGTAATTAAGAGGAGTGAAATGGATAACGAGCAAATAAAGGTTAAGCAAGTTCCACTTAAATGGGAAGTGTCAGACAACATTGTTTCTAGATTCGTCACTCATGTGACAGTTCAGTTCAATGATGATTATTTTGTTATTGCATTTTTTGAAACCCTTCCACCTCTTCTCATCGGATCGGGCGAAGATGTAGCTAGGCAGCTTGAAAACATTGAATCAGTCAAAGCGCAATGTGTGGGTAGGTTCATTGTTCCTGCTTCTGTATATCCTGGAATTGTTCAGGCAATAACCGAGACTCAAAAAAAATACTTTGATCTTCAATCAGCAAAATCGGATTAAGATGGACTCAGTAACTGCTTTGTTGGATATACCTCGAATAACACCTACTACGGATCGACGTACGATGGATGTTTTTTTAACGAGTTATTCTAGCCATTCATCAGTTTTCCACAAGTCTGATTTTGTGTTTCTTCATTATGAAACTGACCCTGCATTTACGATGCATCAACCAATTCCTGTGGAAATTGTATATGATGATTATGACGGTGTTGTTTCAAGTGATTCCATCTTTAATGTTTACGGGGTTGGAAAGAATCTACAAGAAAGTCTAGATGATTACTTTATGTCGTTAAAGGAATACTTCGAAATTATTGAAGATAGTATGCAGCGCAACTCATCTGATGAAGCTGTATTTAAAAATCTGTCCAGATTTATCGCAAGAAGATAATATGACTGCATACAATCCTAAAGACATTGAGAATATGTATGTTAAAAAGCTAAATATGCAACCAATCTCTAAAAAAGGTGATTCTCATGGTTGGTTTGAGTTGCAGATTCAAGGACTTCCCACAATTACCACTAAGTTAGCTACGAACCACAATAACGATATAGGGGATGAATTAATCTCTAGAATGTCAAGACAACTTAAAATAACACCAAAAATTTTTCGTGGGCTTATGGATTGTCACATACAGAAGGAACAATACATTATGATTGTTTGCAGCAATAATAATTAGGTCTGATAGTTCGACTCATCTCGGAATATTAGTTCACTGAATACATAATTGCGACTAACGAGTTTTTCTTGCAAAGAAAATCGTTTTACAACCCAAATTCAAGCTGGCTGGGGTCTTTTTCAGCCGGTTTTGACTTTTTGAAGGTCAGACCACCGCGGGCAAGATCGGGGTATTCGGCTTTCTGTTGACCGGAAAGCAAACCTTCGATGGTCAGGATCTGGATCTTGGGATAGCTGGTGCCCAGGCTCGATTCGTAGTAGCCGGCGCTGACGGCTTCAGTCTGCATGGGGCGAGTGGGTTCGGCAAGGGTGATGAAAATGCCAATAGCGGCTTTCTCGCGGTCGACCGTACCTTTGAGATCGCGGATTTGGGAAACACCTACACCTTCACCACCTTTTACTGAAACGATTATCTTCTTGACGGCATTGAGATCGTCCTGGAAAAAGATCAATCCATCGATACCCGTGTCGGACCCTTTCTTTTTACCCTGATATGGCTGGGCGTTGACCAGTGAGCAAGCCCACCACTGGAATTGGTATTTATCCCGGATGGCAAGGTCACGCGCGCCTTGGAGGTCTTTGGGCGTGCCAATAACTTCGAAATTGATACCGGGGTATCTGTCGCGCAGGCGCTTCTCGATCAGGGAGATGGCAAGGCTGGTAATATCGATGCCGATCCACTGTCGGTCAAGTTTTTGAGCAGCTTCAACGGCAGTGCCACAGCCGCAGAATGGGTCCAGTACCACATCGCCTGGGTTGCTTGAAGCGTTGATGATCCGCTCGAGCAGGGCAAGGGGTTTTTGAGTGGGGTAACCCATACGTTCGGCGGCCATCATGTTTATTGGATCAATGTCTACCCATATATCTTGACCTGGGACACCAGACATTTCATCTAAAAATTTCTTGATATAAGGCCAAGCGCCTTCCTTATCAGGCCAATAAATCAGACCTTCCTCATCAAGTTTTTCCATTTCATCCGGTGTTTTTGCCCAGTGCCTTCCTTTAGAACTTGGGTCAATTCCTCTCCAAGGCTGACCGGTCACCCCTCTTGAGATTCCCGCACCGGTCGGATTCTCATGTTTATATCTCCTACCATCTTTGTCAATGTGGCGATAAGGTTTACTTAGATATTCTTCGTCATAATTGTGGTAAACAGTATTCCAAGTTACTTTGTCAGTTTTGCCATAGAAAAGAATGACGTCATGATTAGCGCCAAAACGTTGAGCACTGTTATGCCCGTGACTTCTCTTCCATATGATTTCATTCCTATAATTCTCCACCCCAAACACCATATCCATCATAACCTTCAAATAATGACTTGCGGTTGGATCGCAGTGCAGGTATAGACTCCCAGTGGGCTTCAAAACGCGATGCAGCTCGAGCAGGCGGATGGTCATCATTGTCAGATAGGCCATCATGTCAGAATTCTTCAGAAACTTGCGGAAGGAAAGGATCATCTCGGCAACATCCGTGTTGGGCTGATGGAGAATCTCGGTGTACTCCCGTTCAGCTTCATCTCCCCAGTGCCAAGTGTCCTCGAAGGCGGTAATCTGAGCCTCTGATTTCTGTCCTTTTGGGTTGTTGAAGAGGATGTTGTAATTTTTGTTGCTATTGAAGGGTGGATCCAGGTAGACCAAGTCGATGGATTCATCTGCGATGTGTTCCCTCAGTACAACCAGGTTATCACCGAAGTAGAGCTTGTTCATGGGCACCTCTCATTAAGAGTTAGGGTGATTCTATCACGCCATCGGAGATCAATCTAAGGGACAGGGTTACTATGAATAGGTGATATAGGCTGGAAACAGGTATCAAAAGAGGCGACGATGGGATTTGAACCCATGATGAGAGTTTTGCAGACTCTTGCCTTGCCACTTGGCCACGTCGCCGTAAAAACAAAGCTGATATCGCGTACGGTATCAGCCCTGAAGTAAGCGGGCGATGAGGCTCGAACTCACGACCTTCTCCTTGGCAAGGAGACGTTCTACCAATTGAACTACACCCGCAGGTATTTTCTCAGCCTCTAAAGGACCGAAGTTCCAAGATTTTAGCATATGCATTTTGAATTGTCAACTGAAGTTTCTATAGAAATTGTGCCCAATTGGAATGCTGAATTTATTTACATTCTTATGCCTTCATTTAGAGGTGCGACAAGAAGATCATTTGTTGCACACCTGGAAAATGACCATTCCCCGGGTGTATTACAATTTTCGCCACAAATTTCACTTCGGAGGATTTCTTATGAGCAATACAATCGATAATCTAAAAACTGCCTTTGCCGGTGAGAGCCAGGCGTTTCAGAAGTATACGGCTTATGCCAAAAAGGCAGCCGCAGATGGCTTACCTAATATCGCCAAACTCTTTGAAACTACCGCGCAGGCAGAGCTGACCCATGCCGCTGGTCACCTCAAAGCGCTCGACAAAATCCAGACTACACTGGACAACCTGCAGGATGCCATTGATGGTGAGACTTATGAGTTTACCGAAATGTATCCGCCTATGTTGGAGGAAGCTACCTCCGTGAACCACAGGGCAAGGGTAATGTTCGGTTATGCTGTGGCTGCGGAAGAAGTGCATGCCAATCTTTATAAAAAAGCTCTCGAAGCCGTCCGGGAAGGCAAAGACCTGGAGGTTTCCGATTTTTACCTCTGCCCAACCTGCGGCTACATCGCGCTCGGCACACGCCCCGAACGCTGTCCGATCTGTAACATGAAAGGTGAAAAATTCTTACACTACCAAGCTTGATAAGGGCTGATGAATGCGAGCTAGGCGCGCCTGCCATCTTTGCGGTAGGCGCGCATGATTATGATCTTAGTCGGGTGATTAAACGGGGAAGGGTCAGCCGGGGCTTTTGCGACAATGCTCTGCGCGTAGCCAGTGACATCCTGTGGGACTGGAATAATGTCTGATAATTCCAGGTATCCATCGGCAGTCAGTTTCCTGACGCTTTCCATCAATTCGTTTCCGGGCAAAAACAATGCATTGTTGATAGCCACCAGCCAGCCTTCATGACCGACCAGCGGTCGCACTTTGTTGATCAAGCCATGCCAGTTTTGTAACAAATCCACTCTGCCGTGACGTGTTTGTGAGAAAAGAGGCGCGTCCAGGATGACGCAACTAAACAGCTCTGCCTGGCTTTTAAACCCTGCAACCATAGGATAGAAATCCTGGCTGAGGGTCTTCATTGTGCCCGGGAAGTGGTTTAACACAAGTGAATCCTGTGCCACTGCGAGAAAATGGGGGTTCAGATCGGTCTGAATGACTTCATTTGCACCTCCCGCCAGGGCGGCGATGCCGAGCGTACCTGTATAGGCAAAACAATTCAGGACGCGTGCGCTTTTTATCTGCCGGCTGAGCCACAGGCGAAGGTTGCGGGTGTCAGGGTAGAAGCTGGTGTCCTGGTTGAGCCTGAGGTTGAGCGCAAATTTCATGCCATTTTCTTCGATGGAGTTGGAAACCTGTTCACCAAGGATCAACTCCCCCTGGCGCAGTTTGGGATCCTGAGCATAACGTTGTTTGAGCAGGACGCTGTACACCGCAGGCAAGGCTGTGGCATAGAATTGAGCTATTTCCTGATGCAATTCCGGCTGGGACGCCCGGTCGCGGTCATGCTCCGAAATAACCAGAGTATTGGCGAAAAGGTCGACCGTCAGGCGGGGAAAACCTTCGTAGAAACCATTAAACAGCCGTACGGCGTTGGTGGCGCTGAGTGATAGGTCTTTTAGCCGGAGTTCCAGGCATGTTTCAAGCGTTTTCCGCAAGCCTGATTCTGCAATAAGGGTTTTGCTGTCCAATAATTACCTCATGGTTTACAATAGCTCTGGAATTAATCTTATCATCAGAGAGAAATCATGATCCTCGAAAAATTTGCCCAATTTAATCCTATCATTCAAGCTTTGCTCGGCACCACTTTCACGTATGCCATGACAGCTCTGGGCGCAGCCGGAGTGTTTCTTGGTAAGGACCTCAATCGCAAAATGCTCGATGCCATGATGGGCTTCGCGGCGGGCGTAATGATTGCTGCGAGTTACTTTTCCTTGCTTGCTCCCGCTATTGGAATGTCTGAAGGTCGGGGTGTGCCGGTCTGGTTCCCGGCTGTAGCTGGATTTCTTGCAGGTGGCGGATTCCTTTTGCTGGTGGACAAGCTCCTGCCACATCTTCACCCGGGAGGAAATCAACCTGAAGGTGTTAAAAGTTCCTGGCAGCGAAGTGTTCTACTTGTTGTAGCTATTACGCTGCACAACATTCCTGAAGGTTTGGCGGTAGGGGTGGCTTTTGGCGCTGCAGGAGCGGGCATCGCTGGGGCATCTCTCAGTTCAGCGATTGCATTGGCCTTGGGTATCGGGATCCAGAATTTCCCTGAGGGTATGGCGGTCTCCATGCCGCTTCGCAGCGAAAATGTCAGCCGCAAAAAAGCTTTTATGTATGGGCAATTCTCCGGCCTGGTTGAACCGATCGCGGCAGTCATCGGTGCGTGGGCAGTGTTATCGATCCGGGGTCTGCTGCCCTATGCGCTGGCATTTGCAGCGGGCGCTATGATTTACGTGGTAGCAGAGGAATTAATCCCGGAAGCAAAACGTTCAGCAGGAGATCACTCGGACGTGCCAACAATTGCAGTCATGCTGGGGTTTGCAGTCATGATGCTGCTGGATGTTGCCCTGGGTTAGAGCCCTGGTTTTCGCCAGACATGGTACAAACCCAGATTGCCTTCCTTGCCATCTGAAAAGAACTCATCCTGAAGGACCAACCCCTGCAATTCGCCGAGCGCTCGTAATTCTGGCGCTGAGAAATGGTGAATGTATCGCAACCTGGCAGGTTTGCCAGGGTCTGCCCGCCAATCCATCAACAGATCGGCTTTGTCTATGGTTTCATCCGCGATTCCAAGCGGACTCCACGCCACCAGGTGTTTTTCGAGGCGCTGATTTCCGAGCACTTGCCAGCAGGATAGGAAAAAACGACCATTGGGGCTGAGTGTGGCACTGACCGAAGAAAACAACTGCCGGTGCAATTCTGAACCCGGAAGGTGATGGAGCGCAGCAAATGAACAAATGGCATCCGCGTGATCAACCCATTCCAACCAGGAGGAGTTTGCCAGGGAGCCTTGCCTGAAGGTATAGCTGCCGGAGGCGGCACCTTGCACAGCAGTTTCCGCTTGCTCCAGGAAATAAGCGTTTTCGTCGACACCAACATAACTGCCACAAAAACCTTCGCTTTTCAGTAATTCCGCCAGGTTTCCATTACCACAACCCAAGTCCAGCACCACGTTGGCTTGCATAATTTGTGGGATCAAACGCTGCACACCGGGTTGGACGCTGTGGCGCGTCGCAGCAAAGGAATGCGCATATGTAGCGTAGAATTCCTGGTTTAGACGCAGGAGTTTCTCGACCATTTGTGGTTCCATGTGCTGATTTTATCAGTAACTGTTGCAATCTTGACTTGCTGGCATCTCAAGTGTAGTGGCATCTCAAGGCTTCAAAAAAGAGAGCTTTTTCAGGAGCAAAATCCAATTCTCTTGAATTTTCTAATCAAAAAAAGTCAACGACATTGTTTTCAGGCAGTATCTGGTACCTTATAGAAATTTTCCTGGAATCTTTTACAGAGAACAGGCGCATAACCGTGGACTTGCGATGAAGCCAAGACGAATGCCATGAGGTAGAATAGAAATCCATGGATACCTCAACCGAACGTGAACGTTGGCAGAAGAAGCGCCAGTATTCTCCCCAGGAACTCGAACTGGCTCTCAAGGTGCTTGAGGCTGTGCGGGCGGGGGCTGAGGTGCGCCAGGCTCTGCGCGCAAATCCACTCCCCGAAGGCAAAGGGTTCCTTGCCAAGCATACGTTGGTGGCTGCTTACCGGCGCATGGTGGAGGAAGGCGGGTGGGAGGAGGATCCGGTTTTGCTGGCAAAAATCCGGATGAAACCGATCCGTACCCTCTCGGGTGTGACGACTATCACCATCCTCACCAAGCCTAACCCCTGTCCGGGCGAGTGTATTTTTTGCCCGAGTGAAGCAGGAATGCCGCAATCATACCTTTCAGATGAACCAGGCGCGCGGCGTGGCGTTGAAAATCACTTCGACCCTTACCTGCAGGTCAGCTCGAGGCTTAAAGCGCTGCATGAAGTGGGTCACCCGACCGATAAAATTGAACTACTCATCCTTGGTGGATCATGGTCAGCCTATCCTTCAGACTACCGTGAGTGGTTCATCCGCCGTTGTTTTGAGGCACTCAACGAAGAGAATCCCCTGGATGACCAAGGCTCTGTTTCCCTGGCTGAGGTACAGGCACGAAATGTCGCTGGTGTTCACCGCAATGTTGGGCTGGTCATCGAAACCCGACCTGACCTGATTACACTCGAAGGGTTACTGGAATTGCGCCGGCAAGGTGTTACCAAGATTCAGATTGGTGTTCAGAGCATGGATGACACCATCTTGCTGCTCAACCGCCGCGGTCATACCGCAGCGGAAACCGAAGACGCGGTTGCCTTGGTGCGTGCAGCAGGCTATAAAGTCGTGCTGCACTGGATGCCGAATTTGCTTGGAGCCACCCCCGAAAGCGATCGGGAGGACTTCAAACGCTTGTGGCGGGATGGAGGCTTGCAGCCTGATGAGCTCAAGATTTATCCCTGCCAATTGCTTGAATCCGCGGAACTATACCGCTATTGGCAGGCTGGCGAATATCAGCCTTACTCGGAGGAGACCCTGATCTCGCTGATCGCAAATGTAAAGCTGGAAGTGCCCCGCTTCTGCCGCATCAACCGCGTTATACGGGATATCCCATCCCCCCTGGTTGTGGAAGGGAATCGCAACACCAGCTTAAGGCAGGATGTCGCCCGGCTTCTGCAGCAGCGAGGGCAGCAGTGCCAGTGCATCCGCTGCCGCGAGATCCGGTATGGGAAAGTGGATCCCAAATCTTTAATTTTAACAGATCAAGTGTATCTCGCAGGTCGGGCAGAAGAGCATTTCCTGTCATTCAACACACCGGATGACAAAATTGTGGGTTTTCTGCGGCTTTCCCTGCCGCTGGTTGAAACTACTCCGGCAATACCTGATCTCCACCAGGCAGCGATCATCCGTGAGGTGCACGTGTATGGGCAGTCCCTGGAAGTTGGTTCCGAACAGGCTGGCGCCGCACAGCACATCGGTTTGGGCAGTCAACTGCTGCTTGAGGCTGAACGAATTGCCAGGGAACACAGCTTTAAGGGTTTGGCGGTTATCTCAGCGGTTGGCACCCGCAATTACTACGCCGAACGGGGTTTCAAGCTGGGCGAGCTCTATATGCGCAAGTCTTTCGAATAAAACACCGCTGGCGTTCGACACACCAGCGGTGTTTTCTGTCAGTCCGATCTTAATCCTTTTGATGAGGCATGTACGGCAGGATCTTGGCGGCAAAGCTGGCAGCATTGATTGACTGCAGCCAGACCTTTCCGGGACCCTGAATGCTGCTCAGGAACAATCCCTCACCACCGAAGAGCACATTGGTAAAACCTTTGACGGTTTCGACGTCATAGGATATCCGGGATTCAAACAAGGCAAGATTGCCGGTGTCGACTTTGAGGCGTTCACCAGGAGCGAGATCTTTCTCGACAACAGTTCCATCGAGCTCGAGGAATACAATTCCGCGACCGCTCAGCCGCTGCATAATGAAGCCTTCGCCGCCAAAAATGCCTGCTTTAAGCTTGGTAACATGTGTGGAAAGCTCAATGCCAGGAGTCGCACACAAAAAGGCGGCTTTTTGGGCGATGTAATCCATGCTGCCATCCAGCTCCAGGGCTATAATGGCTCCGGGAAATGAAGAAGCAAGGGTCATCTCAGCGCCGCTGGCGAGGGCGGTGTAGGTAGCCATGAACAGGGACTCACCAGACAGCATGCGTCCGAGCCCTTTCATCAGACCACCACGTACATTGGTTTCCATCCTGAAATTGTCGGTCATCCAGGTCATGCCACCTGACTGAGTGTAGATGGCTTCATTAGCTTCGAACTGCAAGCTGACTGCGGGTAATTTATCACCAAAAACCTTGTATTTCATAATATCCTTTCACAATTATAAAAATGCAATAAGCCTGCTTGGGGCAATTGCTACAAAACTTATTTGTAAGACAAGCTTCTTATCCAATTTAGTATTTGTTAATTGTCGCTGACAGGTGCGTCTGCGGTCGGGAGCGGATTCGTGTCGTCTTCTTTCACCGGGTGAGGCACAACCGGGATGGCATAGCGCTGTTCTATCCGGGTCAGCATGTCCACGCGCCGTTCGTGGCGCCCGCCCTCAAACGAGGCGTTCAACCAGCCTTCGGTAATCAGGGTTGCCAAACCACTTGCCACCACCCTGGCTCCCAGGCAGAGGACGTTGCTATTATTGTGCCGCTTTGAGAGAATGGCAGAATAGGGTTCGCTGCAGGCTGCAGCCCGAATGTTGGGGATCTTGTTGGCTGCGATCGACATGCCAATACCAGTCCCGCAGATCAGGATTCCACGGTCAAACTCTGAGGAGAGGATTGCTTTGCAGACAATCTCAGCAATGCGTGGATAGTCACAACTTTCCGGTGTGTGGGTGCCAAAATCTTCATAAGGGATCATGCGGCTATCAAGATAGGCCTTGATTACTTCTTTTAGCGCCAAACCCGTGTGATCGGAACCGATTGCGATTTTCATAGTTACCTCACTTGGTTGAATTGTTATCATTATACCGAACTCCCGAAGTTTTCTTTACCAAAACGTGTGTTTGCACAGCTTTTCAATTGTGGAGTGTTCAGCTTGACAGTTGAGCTGTTTGCTGTTCAAATTAAACCGACTGGTCGGTTTAATTTTCTTAGAAGGAGTTTCATGGAAAATAAACTTTCGTCTCGTGATAACTTACTGGAGTCTGCAGCAACGCTTTTCCTGGAAAAGGGTTATGACGCGACATCTGTCAATGATATCTGCAAACATGCCGGAGTGAGTAAAGGCTCCTTTTATTACTACTTTGAGACCAAGCAGGTGCTTTTTTTGACCTTGATCGAAAAATGGGCAAACGATCTGATGCAAACCGTCCTGAGCAAATCCATTCCAATGAAGAGTAACCTCAAAGAGGTTTTATTAAATTTACCATACCAATTTGCTTCTGCTTTTGAGGCGATCCCAAAAGGCTTTCCGATGCTTGTCGATTTTTGGCGGCAGTCGATGGCTGACCCAGCAATCTGGAAGATAGCGATAGAGCCGTATCGGTATTTCATCGGATTTTTTATTCGAATAATCGATACTGGCAAGTCTGATGGCTCGATCCGCAAGGATATCGAAAGCGAAGTGATGGCAAAATTGCTGGTTGCGGTTGCCATGGGCTATTTGCTGGAAGCGGCTTATGACCAAGAAAAAGCGGACTGGCCTGCCATCACTTCTGAAGGCTTGAAAATCCTACTTGAAGGAATTGGAGGTAAGGAATGATTTTGGTAACTGGTGGCGCAGGGCATCTCGGGAACGTACTTGTCCGTGCCTTGCTTGAAAAAGGTGAGGAAGTACGCGTTTTGGTGCTGCCTGGTGAGGACGTTTCTTCACTGGAAGGTCTCGATTGTGAAAAAGTGGAGGGCAATATCCTTGACCTTGAACAACTGCGAAAGGCAATGCAGGGAGTGGACCTGGTCTTTCACATGGCAGCGCTGGTGGCTATCACCTCCGACAAATACGAATTGATGTACAGGGTTAATGTGGAAGGGACACGCAATGTGATCCAAGCCTGCCGTGAGATGGGTGCGCGACGATTGGTCTATACCAGCTCTATCCACGCGCTGGGTCGTCCTGAGGGCAACACCACGATTGATGAAACAATAGCGTTTGACCAGACAAATCCCTCAGGTGCTTATGACCGGACGAAAGCGATTGCTTCAGCACTGGTTCAGGAAGCTGCAAAAAAGGGGTTGGATGCAGTAATAGTTTTGCCAACAGGCGTGATTGGACCCTTTGATTATCGTCGCTCAGAAATGGGCGAGATGTTCCTGCAATGGATGCAAAAATCACCTTCCATTTCCACCGACGGAGCATTTGATTTTGTGGATGTGAGGGATGTCGCCGAAGGGCATATCCTTGCTGCCACTAGGGGGCGGAAGGGAGAAACCTACTTGCTTTCGGGAACCCAGGTGACTGTCAGTGACTATAGGCGACTGGTACAGGCAGCAGCCGGTATACGATCACTCGAGATTAAGATCCCGGGTTGGTTTGTCAAGTTCATTGCGCCGCTGGCGGAGCTTTATTACAAGATCACTCGCACGCGCCCCCAAATCACCAAATATGCCATCGAAACCCTGCTAAGCAATTCAAGAATCACGTGTCGTAAAGCAGAAACAGAATTGGGTTATCGCCACCGACCGCTCACGGAGACAGTTGCTGATACGGTCCAATGGTGGCGTGAGAACAAGAAGCGCATCAAACCTTCTTTGCGCAATAGTTCGGTCTAACCTTTTACAGCAAGGTTTTAGGCTTTGAAAGCGATGAGCACCATGTCACCGCTGGAGCCAGGTTCATAAGGCGCAGCAGCAAGGTTGCCATAGAGCCGGATATCTCTGAATCCTAAAGTGCCCAGTTCTGCTTTAAGCTTCTCTGAAAAAATCGGCAAAAGGTGGGTGGATGTGAGCTGGGTATGCCAGGGGGCGTTTGGTTTTCGATGAAGAGAGAGGATGTTGAACTGGATCTTGCCGTCGGCTTCAAAGTCGTAAAAACGGATGAAAAGCCATTCAGTTGTACCTTCCTTCACAGTTTGTGGTTCCATCCAGCGTTTTTTCTCTCCCATTACCAGATCAAAATTGCGCATTTGAAGCAAAAGCATACCTCCTGGACGGAGGAGCTCCTTGAAGTCTTGCAGAGCTTTTTTGAGGTCCTGCTCAGACGCAACGTGGGGGAGGGAATTTCCCAGGCACAAAACCGCGTCAAACTCCCCAGGCTGCTTGAAGGTTTCGTTGATGCTCCCGAAGCCTGCTGTTCGGAAGGTCACTTTTTCACCTGCAGCCTTGGCATTCGCATCAGCCATGCTGACCATCTCGGGGTGCAGGTCCGAACCGAACATTTGAAACCCGATGTTCGCCAGGGCGATCGCGTGATGCCCGGTGCCGCAAGCAGCATCCATCACCCGAATTTGGGAGGGGTCTTTCCCAAGAGCACGCAATTGTTGCTCCAAAAAGGGGAGTTCATAGGCAAGCCGGTCGTCCCAGTTGACGAAGTAATCGTAGATCGAAGCGAGTTTGTCATACATATTAAGCTCCTTTTAGCTTCTGGCAGTTCGGGCAAAAATGGGTACCTCTTTGACCTACAAGAATTTTATTGATCGGCTGCCCGCAGCGTGGGCAAGGCTTGCCTGACCGTTGATACACCTGGAAATGGTTCTGAAAATCCCCTCCGCGGTAGACCCAGTCGATACTGGCGCCGTTGGATTCAATCCCGCTTGCCAGGGTGAATCGGATGGCTTCCAGAAGCCTGGCGGCATCCTGTTCGTCGAGGGTTTCACTGGATTGCAGGGGGTGTATGCTGGCTCTGAAAAGTGCTTCATCGGTGTAGATATTTCCCAATCCAGCCAGAAAGTGTTGATCCAGCAATAACGGCTTTATCGCCCGCTTCCTCTCCCGCAACATTTCATGGAATTTTGCTGGTGTCAACGCAGGGTCATCAGGTTCTGGTCCCAAAGCAGCGAATATGGCAAGTGTGTCATACACAAGCCAGACTCTGCCAAATTTCCGTGTGTCGTTAAAGCTGAGGCGCCACCCAGAAGTAAAATCCAGCACCATGCGATCATGTTTTTCGAGAGGTGATTCAGACGGTTCCATCCTCAGGTCACCACTCATACGCAGGTGGAATACCAATATCGATTCGGAGAGGGTTATGGTCAGGAATTTGGCTCTTCGTCCGATATCTTGTACCGATTGTCCCGGGAGTAGTGCCTGAAACGTCTCCATATCTGGTTCCGCCAGTGTTCGCGGCCAAAGCAGACGAGCGCTCAGAATAGTCTGTCCAATTAAAGACGAAGCACCATCGGTGCCCCGTCTTAAGTTTCTCGCGATGGTTTCAACTTCAGGAAGTTCAGGCACTTCGCTTATTCATTAAACATTGCCCCAACGCTTGTGCCCTCATTTGCCCGTTTAATGACCTCTGCCAGCAGGGGACCAATACTGAGGATGGTCAGACGGTCGCCGAACAGCGCTTTCTGTTCGAGAGATATGGGGATGGTGTTGGTGGTAATGAATTGTTTTACTGGCAGTGCAACCAGGCGTTCGGATGCAGAGGGTGAGAGAACGGGATGGATGAAAACAACATAGACATCCCTGGCACCGTTCAACTTCGCTACCTGCACCGCCTGGGCGATCGAGCCGCCGGTATCGATTTCATCGTCAATTAACAGCACATCCCGCCCATGGACATCTCCGATCAGGTTGAGAGCCTGGGTGTGATCTTTATTGTCAATGCGGCGTTTTTCGATAAATGCCAGGGGGATATTGAGAGCCTGAGCATATCGTCTGCCTTGCTTGGCAAAGCCAAGGTCAGCTGTCAGCAGGACGGGATTGGTGAGGTTGGGGACAAGCCCGAGTAAATAAGGTTTTAGGATATGGTAAGCAGAAAGCACATCCCCAGGGATATCGAAGAACCCTTGAATCTGTCCGGCGTGAAGGTCCATGGTGATATAGCGATCCGCGCCAGCTGTTTCCATCATCTGCGCCACCAATTTGGCAGTAATCGGAACGCGCGGTTGGTCCTTGCGGTCTGAACGCCCATAGCACATATATGGGAAGACCAGCGTGATACGTCCGGCTGAGTCCAGTTTGAGCGTTTGTGCAAGGATCAACAATTCCATCAGGTTGCGATGAACTGGCATGGAGGTCGTCTGGATGATGTAACAATCCTGCCCGCGCACTGAGGCGTGCAGTTTGACAAAAAGGTTCTCATTGGTAAATTCAACCACATCCCGGCCGCAAAGCTCCAACCCAAGGTTGTCAGCAATCTCCTGGGCCAGATCAGGGGAAGCCGTTCCAGCAAAAAGGCGGATATTACCATAGAGCGAACTGTACAGAGTCTTACCAGTGGTCATCTGTTAATGCATTCCTTTCAGCTTTTGATCCAATCCGATTTCAAAATGCTCATTACGTGGACATCCATGTAACATCCATGTTTGTACTCGGCCTGGCGTAAAGTGCCTTCGTAGACAAATCCGGCTTTCTCATAAGCTTTTCTGGCTCTCGGGTTGGTATCGTAAACTCTCAGCCAGATACGGTTTAGATTGAGTTCTTCAAATCCATAACGGCACATTGTACGCATTACCTCAGTGCCGTAACCTTTGTTCCAGTAATCCTTCTCACCAATCATGATCCCAATTTCAGCCGAGCGCGCTTTTTGATTGATTGGAAAGAAAGATGTGTTGCCAATCACAACCCACTTATCATCGCTGCCTTCAGGGTGTACTTCAATCACCAGCGCGTGTTCATCGATTGGGCGTGCTTTCATTGCGTCGAACCAGCCTTCTTCTTCTAATGCCCCTAAGGGGGCGTAGACTTCGAGGTTCTCGACGACTTCCGGATCGTTGACCCAGCGCAGGAATTGCGGAATATCCGTTCGTTCAGCAGAACGCAGGCGAAGGTTGTGACCGTAAAGGTAAGGCATCAGTGCTCCTAAGGCTCCAGTCGGTTTGGTCCTCTGAACAAGTAAACAGCATCCCGGATTGAGGGAAGATTGAGCATGACCATCAAAAGACGGCTAAGTCCCAACCCGAGACCGCCGTGCGGCGGACAGCCATAGCGGAAGAAGTTCAAATAGTTCTGGATCGGTTCGAGCGTCAAGCCCTTATCGAGAGCTTGTTGTGTCAATTTTTCATAGCGGTGTTCCCGTTGGGCTCCAGTGGTAATTTCCAACCCGCGTCCCAGAAGATCGAAGCTCTTGGTCAGACTGGGGTTGTCCTCGTGGAGCATGTGATAAAAAGGTCGTACAGTGAACGGCCAATCTTTGACAAACACGAAGTCATGCCCGAAGTTTTGCTTTACATAATCGCCGAGGGTGCGCTCCGCACCAGGGTCAAGGTCTCCCTTGCGTTCAGGAGGGAGCTTGTAATCCATCCTCTTTAAAATCTGAAACGCTTCTGACATCGTCAGGCGCGGGAAGGGGACAGTGGGTACTTCGAATTCGACTTCGAAATACTCTTTGATAGCATCGTGAAATTTCGTATTGACTGCCTGGTAAACATACGCCAGCCACTTTTCTGTGAAAGCCATCACGTCTTCATGACTTTCGATCCAGGAGATTTCAAAGTCCACGCCGGTGAATTCTGTCATATGGCGGGAGGTAAAAGAGGGGTCAGCCCGGAAGACTGGTCCAATCTCAAAAATGCGTTCAAATCCGGCTGCCTGCGCCATCTGCTTGTAGAACTGGGGTGATTGCGCAAGGTAGGCAGTGCGGTCGAAGTATTCCACTTTAAATAGTTCCGCGCCGCTTTCGCTTGGAGCTCCCATGATCTTGGGAGAATGGACTTCGATGAAACCGTTTTGGATCCAATACTCGCGCATGGCTTGTTCAGCGCAGGTCTGGATTTCAAAGATCAGGCGATTACGTTCGCGGCGGAGGTCCAGGTAGCGCCAATCCATGCGATAATCCTGGTCGGGCAGGGTCTCTGCAAAGGGTTCGAAGGGCAAAGGAAGTTCTGCGTTGTTTTCAATGGTCAACGATTCGAGCTGAACCTCAATGCCGCCAAGCTTAACGACCGCATTCTCGACTACTTTCCCCGTAATTGTCAACGCGGATTCTGTCCCAAGGGTAGAAATAGCTTCTGCCAGTTCGGGGTTGCCCTTTTTCCAGTGAGCTACCTGCACCAATCCGGTCCTGTCGCGCAGGATCAGGAACTGCATGCTCTTTTGATCGCGCAGGGTCTGCAGCCAACCCTTTAGTGTGACCTGCTGACCGATTTTTGCCCTCAGGTCTTGAATGAAAGTTCTTTCCATTGGTCTTACTCCGATGATTCCACAGTGTTATTTCGATTATACGCCAATAAATCCCGAACGGCTGCATTCGGAGAAATTGCGCGTTTTTGGGCTTTTTCAACCAGGGAATCCACCAGTTCTGCGGGTACGTTCTGATGGAAATCTTTGAGCAAACCAGCAATTAGCTGGTGGTTAATGTTCGTCCGGATGGCTGCCTGATCCTTTGCGTGCCATTGTCCGCTTTGGCGCAAGTGGGCTGCGTGTGTAAGAATGGCGTTGGTCAGTTCCGTGATGCCCTGATATTCGCTTGCCACGGTCTTGAGCACGGGTGGGATCCAATCCGCTGATGGGGTTGCTTCCACAGGATTCTCATGAAAATCCTCCAGGTGATGATTTCTGTTGTTGATACTCCTGGCATAACCCATCTCAACCATGTTTTTCAGATAACTGACACTTTGATCTGCTCCAGGGCGATCGGCTTTATTGACCACCAGAATGTCTGCGATCTCTAAAATCCCAGCTTTGATCGATTGGATGTCATCTCCCATGCCTGGAGCGTCGACCACGATTGTGGTATGCGCCAGGTTGACCACATCCACTTCGGATTGTCCTGCGCCTACCGTCTCTATCAGGATGAAACCATATCCCGCAGCGTCGAAAACCTGGCTCAAAGCTTCTGTCTGCTCCGCCAACCCACCCAGCGCTCCGCGGGAAGCCATGGAACGAATGAAAATTTGCTTGTCGTCCTGCAAATCCAGCATGCGCACCCGGTCACCCAGGATTGCACCCCCCGTGAAGGGGCTGGATGGGTCCACGGCGATGATGGCAACTTTCTTTTCGGGTTCCCGACGGCGCAACTCTCGCGTCAGTGCATTCACCAATGTGCTTTTGCCTGAACCTGGCGGACCTGTTATGCCAATCTTATGTGCCGTTCCGGTCTCAAGGAAGAGTTCTTCAAGCGCTGCAATGCCGGCGTCAGTGCCATTTTCAACCTGGCTCAAAATGCGAGAAAGGGCAAGCCTATTGCCCTTTCTCAGCGAGTCGATCAAAGCAGAGGTCATTCCTACGCTTTCGTTTTTACAGCTTCACGGATGTCTTTGCAGACTTCACGCGTGTCTGTGCCCGGTCCGTAGACCTTGTAAACCCCGTGGTCGAGTAAATTTTGAATGTCATCTTCGGGGATGATACCGCCCAGAAAGACAACCACGTCTGTCTGTCCGTTAGCTTGAAGGTTGGCGATTACCTGCGGTACGAGCGCGTTGTGGGCGCCGGAAAGGATGGAAAGACCGACAACGTCCACATCCTCCTGCAAAGCGGCTTCAGCAATCATTTCGGGGGTCTGGCGCAAGCCGGTGTAGATGACTTCCATGCCGTCATCCCGTAATGCCCGCGCCACAACTTTGGCGCCCCGGTCGTGACCATCCAGCCCAGGTTTGGCAATCAAAACGCGAATCTTTTTCTCGGTCATTGACTCTCCTTTTCGTTGTCGCTTAGATTATAACGCCTTCCAATAGCTTTTTGGTTGTTCTTGTCGCTCTGCATCCGGTGAGAAAACGCATTAATCATTATCAGTCGGGTTACTTTGATACTTGCTGGTTCCCTTGATCTGTAAGATCTCGCCGTAATACAATCGGTGGTAATTTCCGCCGTCATAATGCTCATGGATGAAAGGCGCAAGGAACTGCTCCGGATTGTAATCCGCGAAATAGATCTTCTTGCATTCCACGCTCAATTCAGCCTCCGCGAAAGTTGGTGAGCTGACCAGATCCGATGGAATCGCGTTCAACTGCGTTTTCGCCAGCTTATCTTCATCTCTGCCGGAATGGTTGCCGAGGTACCCTAGATCCCTTCTAAAATCTGATGGGAAGGCAGTCAGGGTGAAGTTATCAAATCGTTCCATGAAACCGAATGTAAACCGGCTTGGACGTACCACCACGAGTGCCGCTGGAACGTTCCACATGGTGCCAAACAAACCCCAGCTGATGGTCATGCAGTTGTAATCCCCTGCCGCGAAGTCACCGCACGTCAATAGCACCATCTGACGATCAAACAAGTTGTGCGGCTGAACCGAAAACTGGTAAGGGTCGATCACGAAAAGATCCATCAATTCCTCCGGAAAGTTTTATGCCCATATTGTAACAAATTGTGCAGGCTTGCCTGTTGTATAATTGCAGCCAGGTCTCCTATGTCAAACCAAAATAAGCAGCGTCTGAACCTCGTTATCCGTTGGGGGGGGACCATCCTCTCCATTGGGATCGTGATCTATCTCCTCAGCCAGGTGGGCTGGGGGGAAGCCTGGCAGACCATTCGCCAGCTGACAGCCTGGCGCATTTTACTTGTAGTGGTGCTGGTGTTTGTTTCGCGGTTCGCTACTTTTGGTCGGTGGTATATGCTGCTGAAGGATCAGACCCCCACGCTCAGTCTTGCAGATACCCTCAAGCTCACTTTTGCGGGACTTTTCGCCTCGAACGTGCTGCCAACCACGATCGGTGGAGACGTGCTGCGCCTTGCTGGCGCGGTGCGGCTTGGGCTGAGCACCAGCCTGGCTGCGGCTTCTTTGGTTGTTGACCGCCTGGTCGGCATGACAGGCATGGTGCTGATGGTGCCTTTTTCCGTGCCCGGACTGGCCTCTTATCTGAGTTCACGCACTCTTTCTGCTCCTGCTGGTAGCATGGCACTGCCGTTCTTCAGTCGCCTTAGGCGTGGATTCCAAAAGATATTGGATGACCTTCGCTTCTGGTCAAAACATCCGCTTATCCTTCTGAAAGCGCTTGGATTCACGCTGATTCACCAGGCGGCCATTTACCTGATCATTCTCATCCTGATCGAGGGCATGGGGGAGACACTCAGTTTCTGGCAAATTGCCGGTATCTGGAGCCTGACCTACTTCATCACCCTTCTGCCCATCTCGATCAATGGTTTGGGTTTACAGGAAGTCACCATCACCAATTTATACACCTTTCTTGGTGGTCTTTCCCCTGCCACAAGCATCGCTCTGGCGCTCATCCTGCGCCTGGTTTGGCTGGTTGGCAGCCTGCCAGGAGCCTTTTTTGTCGGCGATGTGCTGGCCGGAAAGTCTCCCACTGATTTGGAAGAGCCGCTCCCAGAGGAAGCACTATGAATCCGGAAGAAACGCAAAAATTCGTACGTCATTGGCTGTTGCTGCTTGGCGCGGCTTGTGTTTGGTTTCTGTGGGATAGCCGCTACGTGCGCAACATCTGGTTCATGGGCATGGCAGGCATGGCGCTGGTTTGTGCCATCCTGTTTTTCCTGGCCTGGAAGCTCAAACAGGGTTTTGTGGAAAAGATTCCATCTCCAAAGAATGGAGTGGGCAGCTGGATTGTTTTTTCACTGGTTGCTCTAGCGCTGACCCTGCTTTTCTTCAATCTTAAATTTTACCCCTTCAGCGACGGCAGCGGCAGATTTGCCTTTGCCGTCGGATTTTCAGGGATCTTTGCCTTGCTCCTATCACGCAAATCAGAACCATCACCCTACATTGCCTTTGCCAAATGCCTGCTGCTGTTCGGAGTGCTGTACCGTGTGGCAGCCTTTGTGCCGGAGGTACAAAGCGGGCCTTTCGCGTTGGGCTGGTCCGAAGGCAGTCGCTTCTATAATGCCTCCCTCTTCGCTTCCGAGAGCATATACGGTTCCAGACTTCCTCTGCCTGTGCTGCATCCGACCCGATACCTGATGCAGGCGCTGCCATTTTTCGTTGGTATTCGCTCCATCCTCTTCCACCGCATCTGGCAGGTGGTATTGTGGCTCGGAATGACCCTGTGGGGCAGTTGGTTGATGGCGAAACGCTTCAGCCAATCCAAAAAAGTTTCACTTCCCTGGCTGACCGCTTTACTTTTCCTTTTCTTTTTCCAGGGCGCAGTCTATTACCACCTGATGGTTTGCGTGGTGCTGGTTTTGCTTGGCTACAAAAAAGATAAACCACTGCGGACGCTGATATTCGTGCTGCTCGCCTCGGTGTGGGCGGGCATCAGCAGGGTGAACTGGATGCCTGTGCCTGGTTTGTTGGCAGTCGCCCTTTACCTGCTTGATACGCCCTTCGATGGCAAAAAATGGGTCAAATACCTGGTTTGGCCAGTCGTTTGGGTGATTGGTGGATTTGCGCTGGCTTACCTTGCCAAGCAGGGATATATCGCCATATCGGGCGAAGATCCTGCCCTGTTCGATTCTGCCTTTTCCTCCGCGCTGCTCTGGCGCAGGCTGTGGCCCAACGCCACTTTCTTCCTTGGCATCGTGCCCGCGATCCTGCTGGTGATGCTGCCTGGAGTGGCATTGTTCTGGTTAAAATTCCGTGATAATCGCCTGCCAGCGTTTCACTGGCTGCAATGGCTGGGACTGGCAGGCATTCTTGGAGTCTTCCTTGCTGGTGGATTGGTGGTCAGCGTAAAAATTGGAGGTGGAGGCGACCTTCACAACCTGGACGGATTCCTGGTGTTCTGGGCTCTAATCGTGGGCGGAATCCTGGCGATGAGCTCGCGCCACCAGGAAACTGGTGATTCTGTTCCAGAAAAACAACCCTGGCGGTTCTGGCTGGCTGTAGCAGTAATTGTCCCGGTTTTCTTTGCCTTTATGCGCTCCGGATCATGGTCTTTTGGAGCTGCCAAGTCCCAGGGCACCGAGCTAAGTGACCTCAAACGCGCCATTGCTGTGCTCCAGGAAAATGGCGGCGATGTGCTGTTCATCTCAGAACGCCAATTACTCACTTTTGGTGAGCTTGATCTTCCGGTTGTACCCGAATATGAAAAAGTCTTTCTGATGGAAATGGCAATGGCCAACAATCAGGATTATCTGAGCAGCTTTCGCGAAAAGCTGGAAGACCATGCTTTTGTAGCAATCATCAGTGATCCGCTTTCAACCAACATCCAGGGCAGCAATCGCGGTTTTGCTGATGAGAATAACGCTTGGGTACAGCAGGTAGTATTGCCGATGTTGGCAGAGTATGAAGGCGTGCTCTCATGGCGCAACGGAGAGATCAACCTGCTTGTGCCGCAAGGTGAAACAGAATTGGTCCAGCAATTATTGGAATCTCAACAACCTGGTAATTAATTAGTCCTTTCCGGATTGATGACCTCGCGGATGGCGTAGGTCTTTTTGTCCTGCGATTCATAATAAGTGCGCATGACCAACTCTGCGATTAGTCCCAAAAGCAATGCCAGGAAGCCTAAAATGAACATCATCACGCTGATCTGGAACCAGGGCGAACCCAGAACTGACACGGCAGACACAATCCGTCGGATTGCGAGCCAGAGGAAGAGTGCAAAACTGATCGCCATCAGCCCCAGACCAACCCCGCCGAAGAGATAGATTGGTTTTTGCGAAAATTTCATCAGGAATTGCACGGTGAAGAGGTCTAATATGACCTTGACAGTACGTTCCAGTCCATAATTTGCCTTGCCATATTTCCTCGGATGGTGATGCACCACCACTTCACTGATCTTCCCACCGGCTTCCTTGGCATAGACCGGGATAAAGCGGTGCATCTCGCCATAAAGGTTGATGGATTCCAATATTTCGCGGCGGTAAGCTTTGAGCGTGCAGCCATAATCGTGCAAATGGACACCGGTGCTGGAGGAGATCAGTTTGTTTGCCAGATGAGAAGGGAGGGTACGGGTCAGCCGGTTATCCTGGCGATCTTTGCGCCAACCGCTAACCACATCGAAGCCCTTGTCCAGCTCTTCGAGCAGCAACGGAATGTCTGCCGGGTCATTTTGCAGGTCGGCATCCATCAGAATTACCACGTCTCCATCGGACTCGTTGATGCCGGCGCTGATGGCAGAAGTTTGACCGTAGTTGCGGCGGAAGGCCACCAGCCTGACCCGGTCGGGTGCCTGTGCATGCAATTGGCGAATGACCTCAACGCTCTCGTCGCGGCTTCCGTCATCCACAAAAGTCACATCCCAGTCCATTTCCAGCGGTTGCATGGCTGCCATGATCTGTTCAAAGAGCTCGGGCAAGTTTTTTTCTTCGTTATAGACGGGCACGACAATCGAGAGTTTCATAGTTGCTCCAAACGTGATAATTACACGGCTGATTATAACGCCTGGCAAGGGCCGCGCGAGAAAGTCGGGTATAATTTTTGCGATGAATACGAAGAGTGACGAAAGCGTCTTGGGAGGACACAAACAACCAGAAGATCCGGTTGATTTGGCTTTGCGACCGTCTGCCCTGGATGAACTAATCGGGCAGGACCTGGTCAAGGAAAACCTGCGAATTCAGATCCAGGCAGCCAAACAGCGCGAAGAAGCTCTGGAACATGTACTTTTTCACGGACCTCCCGGATTGGGCAAGACCACTCTGGCGCACATCCTTGCTACTGAAATGGGAGTCAACATCAAAGTCACCTCTGGTCCTGCCATTGAACGGGCAGGCGACCTGGCGGCGATTTTGACCAATCTGCGCGCGGGCGACATTCTGTTCATCGATGAAGTGCATCGTTTGGGGCGGATGGTGGAGGAGATCCTTTACCCTGCCATGGAAGATTATGCCCTGGATATCATCATCGGCAAAGGACCCGCCGCGCGTTCAGTGCGGCTGAAGCTACCACGCTTCACAGTGGTCGGCGCAACCACCCGCCTGGCACTGCTCAGCGCGCCCCTCAGGGCGCGTTTTGGGGCAGTCTATCGCCTCGATTACTACGATTCCAAAGCCCTCGCGGATATCGTGCGGCGGGGAGCGCGCTTGTTGAACGTTCCCTGCGACGAAGACGGCATCCTCGAAATTGCCCAGCGGGCACGCGGCACCCCCCGTATTGCTCTGCGCATGCTGCGCCGGGTACGCGACTATGCCGAGGTTAAAGCCGGTGGTCATATTACCGCGCAGGTCGCTAAAGCCGGCTTGAGTATGATGAACATTGACGGGATCGGCTTGGATGAAATGGACCGCCGAATACTTCTGACCATCATCGAAAAATACAATGGCGGACCGGTTGGTCTGAACACCATCTCCGCTTCTGTCAGCGAGGAGCCCGACACCATTATGGATGTCGTTGAGCCCTATTTGCTGCAGCTCGGCTTTATCGACCGTACCGCCCAGGGGCGTGTGGCGACCAAAGCCGCGTATGACCACCTGGGGATAACTTTTGTGCCCTCCACAGCCCAGCCGGACCTGTTTAACGGTGCGTCCTGAAACTCTCCCATGAAAACTGAAGATTTTGACTACGATCTGCCTGCAGAATTTATCGCCCAGACTCCCGCTGAGCCGCGCGACCACTCGCGCCTGATGGTGCTTGAGCGCGCAGCTGGTCGGATAAGCCACCACCGATTTTTTGAGATCGGTCAGTTCTTACGCCCGGGCGACCTGTTGGTTGTCAACGAAACACGCGTTTTCCCTGCAAGATTTTATGGTTCCAAACTACCAGGGGGCGGCAAGGTGGAACTTTTACTGCTTAAGAAGCTGGATGATCTCACCTGGGAGTGTCTGGTTGGGGGCAGCGGCATGAAACCCGGTCGGAAGATCCAGGTTACAAAGGGTCCACTCGCTGAGGTGGTTGAGGATCTCGGAGAGTCGCGGCGCCTGGTACGCTTTGCGCAGCCGATCGAGAGCGCGTTTGAAAAAGCAGGCCATGTGCCGTTGCCTCCGTATATCCATGCTTACAAAGGCGACCCGGAACGCTACCAGACGGTGTTCAACAGGACGCTTGGCTCTGCTGCCGCGCCTACAGCCGGGCTGCACTTCACGCCTGCCTTGCTCGAAAAACTGCAGCAGCAGGGTGTGGGGTTGGCGAAAATTGACCTGCATGTGGGGCTCGATACCTTTGCGCCGGTGACCGAAGAGGATCCTGAAACGCATCACATCCATAAGGAATGGTGCGCGATCAGCAGTGAGACTGCCCAAGTGATCAACCAGACGAAGCAAAATGGGGGCAGAGTGGTCGCGGTTGGCACGACCACAGTGCGCACGCTTGAAAGTGCAGCGGCGCATAGCCAAAACGGGTCATTGCAGGCATGGCAAGGCGAAACTGACCTTTATATTCTTCCGGGTTATCGATTTGAGGTGGTGGATGCCATGATCACAAACTTCCATCTACCAAAATCCACGTTGCTAATGCTGGTGAGCGCGTTCGCCGGTAAGGAAACCATGCTCAATGCTTATGAAGTCGCGAAGGAGGAAGGTTACCGCTTCTACTCCTTCGGCGATGCAATGCTGCTGATTTGATGCAGGACTTTTACCTGATTCTTATATCTATCCGCTAAACTTATTTCTTGGAACATTAATTGCAACGTGTTTTCCGTTGCAAAGAAAACAAAATATGAGGAAAAGCACATTATGATGCGATTTGATAAGTTTTCTGAGCGGGCGCAGGATGTGGCTGCCCGCGCCGCTGAGATCATTCAACGATACGGTCACAACCAAATCGACTCTGAGCATATCCTTCTTGCTCTCATCGAACAGCCAGAAGGAATCGTTTCCCAGTTGATTGAGATGGCAAACGTGGACCCCGGCGTTATTGCGGATCGCCTGGATGTGATTCTGCGAACCACACCAAAAGCCAATATTTTCGGCGGTCCATCCGGACAAGTTTTTCTGACTCCGCGGGTGAAAATGATTGTTGATCTCGCTAAAACAGAAGCCAGCCGCCTGGGCGATGAATACATTTCGACTGAGCACCTCTTCCTTGCCGTGCTTTCAGAAAAGAACACTCAACTGGCACGCTTGCTGGAGGAGTTTAATCTCACCCGCCAGGGTGTTTATGAGAATGTGCTTGAACTGCGTGGCACCAAGACAGCCACCGGACGCAAGTCTGATTCCCGTTATAAGACCCTCGAAAAATATTCGCGCAACCTCACTCAGGCTGCTAAAGAAGGCAAGCTTGATCCTGTTTATGGTCGCGAATCTGAGATCATGCGTGTTATTCAGGTTCTTTCCCGTCGTACCAAAAACAACCCGGTCTTGATTGGCGGAGCTGGCGTGGGAAAGACCGCCATCGTGGAAGGATTGGCGCAAAAAATTGCCAACGATGACGTACCCGAAATTTTATCGGATAAATTAGTCGTTTCACTTGATCTTGGAGCCATGGTTGCCGGCACGCGCTTCAGAGGAGAATTTGAGGAACGCCTTAAGAACACAATTGAAGAGATCCAGGAATCCAACGGTGAAGTCATCCTGTTTATCGATGAACTGCATACCGTTGTTGGGGCAGGGGCTGCGCAGGGCGCCATGGATGCCTCCAACATGCTAAAACCTGCATTGGCGCGTGGCGATCTGCAGTGTATTGGCGCGACGACCAGCGATGAATACCATAAATACATCGAGAAGGATGCCGCGCTTGAACGCCGCTTTGCTCCGATCTACGTTGAAGAACCAAGCATTGAAGACACCGTCAAGATGTTGCGCAGCTTGCGAGACCGCTATGAGGCACACCACAACGTGGTGCTTTCAGACCAGGCGCTTGAAGCTGCTGCAAAACTTTCAGCGCGCTACATGACTGGCCGCCTGCTGCCTGATAAAGCAATCGACCTGATGGATGAGGCGGCAGCCAAGCTGCGCGTAGCCTTATACTCGATGCCTGATGACCTTAAGCAGGAGAAAAAGGAAATTGACCGCCTTGCAGCCGAAGAAGAGCAGGCTGGTGTGGAGCGCGACTACGAACGCGCAGTCAAGCTAAAGGCTGAACGTTTGCGCCTCGAAGAAGAATTCAAAAAGAAACGCACCATTTGGGAAACGGAGCACAAACTGGATGACATTGTTGACGCAGATGATATTGCCTCTGTCATTCATCAGTGGACTGGCATTCCTGTGAACCAGTTGCTCGAGTCAGAATCGAAAAAACTGCTCGAAATGGAAAACCGCCTGCACGACCGTATAGTCGGTCAGGATAACGCTATCAAAGCAATTTCTGATGCCATCCGGCGTGGGCGCTCCGGGCTGAAAGACCCCCATCGCCCGATCGGTTCATTCATATTTATTGGTCCTTCCGGTGTTGGCAAGACGGAGCTGGCCAAAGCTCTGGCGGAATTCCTGTTTGATGACGAAGACGCCCTCGTTAGAGTGGACATGAGTGAATATCGCGAGCAGCATACCGTTTCGCGCCTCTTTGGTGCGCCTCCCGGTTATGTTGGCTACGAAGAAGGTGGGCAGCTCACCGAAGCTGTGCGCCGCCGACCATATCGCGTTATCCTTTTCGATGAAATCGAAAAAGCGCACCCTGAAGTCTGGAACTCACTTTTACAGATCCTTGATGATGGTCGCCTGACCGACGGACAGGGTAGAGTCGTGGATTTCAAGAATACAGTGCTGATCATGACCAGCAACCTTGGCACTGAATTTGTCAAAAGCAGTGGCTCGTTAGGTTTCCTTGGTAAGGACGAAAGCGATGACGTCAAAGCCTCACACGAAAAGATCGAGAAAGCTCTCAAGGATGCATTCCGACCCGAGTTCCTCAACCGGATTGATGAAATCATCACATTCTCAGCGTTGAGCAAGGAAGATGTATTGAAAATTGTTGATCTTCAGATTAAGGAAATCATCGAGCGAACCCAGGAATATGGCGTAGGTTTGGTGGTGGATCCGTCCGCCAGATCCTGGCTGGCGGATCAGGGATTTGACCCCTTGCTGGGTGCCCGACCACTCAAACGCGCTTTGCAGAAGTTTGTTGAAAGTCCTCTGGCGATTAAATTGCTGGAAGGCGGTCTGCAGCCTGGCGCCTCAGTCCATATTTTCAAGGAAGATGGTAAGGACGAACTGAGTTTTGAGCTGATGGCGGAGCAGCAATCTGAGTTGGTGAATGTATAGCATTACATTGAAGAGCGGTTTGAAAATGCAAACCGCTCTTCTTTTTGGACTAAATTGGCCATGAACGAGCAAACACAACCCATTCTGACCTTGCTGCGCGAAGTTCCGCTTTTCAGTGGGCTTACCATTGAGGAGCTGGAGCGCTTAAGTGAAGAGTTCATCATGGTTGAACTTCCAAAAGGTGAGATGCTCTATCGAATCCAGGAAGTTACTGACGGGCTTTTTGTGATTGATACGGGTCAGCTTGAGCTGGTGGATGAGGATGGGAGGCAACTTGAAGTTCTCAAACATGGAGAAGTTGTTGGCACAGAAGCCCTGAATTACCTCCCCACCCGTCAGAAAACGGTCATGGCACTTACAGATTCGCGGGTCTACTTCCTCCCCAATAAACAGGTCCAAGCCTTATATGCTGACGTTCCGACTTTCAAAGAAACGGCATCCATTCTGTTTAACAGTGTCCGCCTGGCGTCTCACATTCCTATGACTTGGCTTGAACCGGGTGAAAAGATTTACCTGATGGCACGCAAACACCCGGTTTTTCTTTTGTTCCGATCTCTTCCGCCCATTGCTGCCTTTGCCATTATCTGGTTTTTGATGGTGCTTTTAAGCTCACAGTACGCATTCTGGTCGCTGGCAGGATTGGTCATTGGTTTCATCTTTTGCTTACTCTGGCTGGTCTGGAACATCAATAACTGGGCAAATGATTTCTACCTCATCACCTCCAACAGGATGGTCTGGGTGGAGCATGTTACTGGATTCTATGAAAGTCGCCAGGAGGCTCCGCTGAGCACACTGCTTTCGGTTGGCATTAAAACTTCCCAGCCAGGACATTTTCTGGGTTATTCGGACGTCATTGTCCGCACATACATTGGCGATATTCGTTTTGAGCGCGTAGCCCATGCCCGCACGATCGGCAAGCTGATCGAGGCAAACTGGGCACGCGGGAAGCGCATCGATCTTGAGTTGGACGCCCGTGAGATCCGGAAGGCGCTGCGCCAGAAATTCGGAAAAGAAGCAGAGGATATCACTGCCAAGGATTTACAAGCTGAATTGGGTGTGGTTGAACAGGCGCCAAAAGAGGTCAACTTTTTCCAGTGGTTGTTCTCAGATTTTATTCGGATACGCCATGAGGTTGGCGGCACGATCACCTATCGAAAACACTGGCTTATCCTGCTGCGGAAGATCATTTTGCCGCTCATTGTGCTGGTATTATCCATTATCTTCGTAGTCGCGATCATAACTCATAACCTGACCCAGGTGGATTACACCATGGGCTTGGTTGCTGGTTATTTCCTGGTCTTTGTGGCCGCTGGACTTCTGGTCTATCAGTATGTTGACTGGCGCAATGACCTCTTTCAGCTGACTCCGAACCAGGTGATCGACCTTGATCGGAAGCCTTTCGGTCGCGAATCGCGCCGTTCTGCTCCCCTTGAGAATATCCTGAGCATTGAGTACGAACGGCGGGGACTCATCCCCATGCTTTTTAACTATGGCACGGTCTACATCCGGATCGGTAACGCCCAGCTAACTTTTAATGATGTCTATCAGCCATCGGTTGTGCAGCAGGACATTTTTACGAGGATGAGGCAGCATGCCCAGGAAAGCGATAAACGCGCTACGATGCTCGAGCGGGAACGCGTCGCCCAGTGGTTCAAGGTGTTCCAGGAAGAGGTTGCCCAAGATTTGACATTGCCACCGCAATCCGACCCAACGCGTCCGATTAGGACTGAGACCCCGAATTAGCAGTCGGGTTGTAGTTAACCCGTTCTTTTTTATTCCTGCAATGGTTCAGCGCTAACCCAGGATCACCCTTATCCACCGGTTTGAATCCGGTTCTGCCTTAAGGTAGAATATCCCAAAATACTGGATGGAGATTTATGGCTATTTTAAACATTGTGACCTTTCCGGAGCCTTCTCTGAGACTCAAAGCCAAGCAGGTCACCAAATTTGATACAGAACTGCAAACACTTGTTGATAACATGTTTGAGACTTTGCGTGCTGCCCCAGGTGTGGGGCTGGCAGCCCCTCAAATTGGCGAATCACTACGCCTGGTGGTGGTGGAATATACTGAAGACGAGGATGAAAACGCCAAGCCAAAAAAGTATGTCCTGGTCAATCCGGAGATCATCAAGCGCTCCGAAGAAATGGTGACCGATGTTGAAGGCTGCCTTTCACTGCCCGGCTTGGCTGGCAGAGTTGAACGCCACCAGGCGGTGACCGTAAAAGCCAAAAATCGCTTTGGCAAGCCGCTGAAGATCGAAGCGCAAGACTGGCTTGCGCGTATTTTCCAGCATGAGATTGATCACCTTGATGGGGTGCTCTACATCGACAGGGCTGAAGAAGTATTTGAACTGACTCCTGAGGAAGCTGAACAGATTACGGATTAATGTACCTCACCCGGCTATCCCTGACGAACTACCGCATTTTCTCCCGCCTGGAGCTGGATTTCCCCAGGCGGGTGATTTTATTCACCGGCCAAAATGCCCAGGGGAAGACATCCATCCTTGAGGCGGTTGCTTACCTCGCTAACCTCTCCTCCATCTCAACTGCCAACGACCGTCAGTTGATGAATTTTTATACTCCCAATGAGCCAATCACGGTTGCTCGCATTCTTGGCGAATTTGTGCGAGCAGGTCGCCGTCAAACAATCGAAGTTCGCCTGATCCAGGACGCAGCGACCAATCCTGCCAACCCACGATTTTCCAAGCAAGTATTACTCGATGGTGTGAAAAAACGTATTTCTGATGTCTACGGTCAGTTCAACGCGGTTACCTTTTTGCCCCAGATGTCTAGGGTCATTGAAGGTACTCCTGCAGACAGGCGCCAATATTTCGATGAGATCCTTTCGCAGGTGGAACCCGGTTATTCACGTCATCTTTCCGCCTACACCAAAGCACTGGCGCAACGGAATGCCCTTCTTAAAACCCTGGCAGAAGTTGGTGGGGACAAAGCTCAGCTTGAGCCTTGGGATGAACTGCTCGCGAGGCACGGCTCTTTGATAATGCACGCTCGAATCCTTGCCCTGGCTGCGCTTGAAAAACAAGCGATCCCCATCCACCAGCGGTTGACCCGCGATCTTGAGATCCTGCAGTTCCAATACCAACCTTCGTATGAACCGCTCAAAAAGCCTGCCGGTCAGATGGCACTTCCAGTGCAAACAACCTTGGATCGTACAGGCATCAGTGCTGAAGAACTTGAACGCGGAATCCTGGCAGCCCTGAAACAGTGTTACCATGCGGATATCCAGCGCTGCCAGACCAGCATCGGTCCGCACCGCGATGAAGTCCGTTTTTTGAGTAATCAAATCGACCTGGAAGATTTTGGTTCGCGCGGGCAGACCCGTACTGCCCTGCTGACGCTCAAATTCGCCGAGGTGACTTGGATGAAGCAGCGCACGGGGGAATGGCCGGTTTTGCTGCTGGATGAAATTATGGCTGAACTTGATCCACAACGACGTAAAGACCTTCTTTCCGTGGTGGGTCAGGTGGAACAGGCGTTTCTTACTGCCACAGACCTCGATATGTTCACTCCGGAGTTTGTGCATGAGCATGAAGTCTGGCAGGTGAACCAGGGTATTGTCACACGCTCATGAAGAACAATGAATTCGCCAGGCTGCTTTTACCCAGAGTGCTGATCTTTTTGGTCGTGGCGATGAACCTCCAATGCGCCTTTGCTTACATTTTCAATCCCCTGCCGTATGTGGCGCCTTTTGAACTTGACGGCGAGCCTGGGCGTGTAGCAATCATCGGAATTGGCATATTGTTCGTAATGTGGCAGGTGCCTTATGTGTTTGCTCTTGTTCACCCCCAGCGGAATCGCCGCTCTTTGCTCGAAGCCAGTCTGATGCAGGGGATAGGACTGGCGGGTGAGACGCTGCTGCTGCGCTCCATCCCTGGGACACATGTTTCATTGAGGGCATCCATTTTGAGGTTTGTTATCTTTGATGCTGTTGGGCTCCTTTTACTTCTTATCGCCCTTATCTATATCTTTCGACTTCTGAAATCCGAGACAGGAGAATCCCATGCTGACTGACCTGTTAATAAAAAGCCGATCTTACCGTCGTTTTGATGAATCTGTCAAAATTCCCCAGGAAATCCTTCGCGATCTGGTTGATGCCACCCGTTATTGCCCCTCGGCAGCAAATCGCCAACCGCTAAAATATCGCCTGGTCTACGAAACAGCCGAAACCGCCCAGGTTTTCGATTGTCTGAAGTTTGCTGCATACCTCCGCGATTGGTCTGGACCAGCCGAGGGTGAAAGACCCACCGCTTACATTGTTGTTTTAGGCGATGAAACCATCAGCAAATTTTCGGAAGTGGATGCGGGAATTGCCATGCAAACCATTTTGTTGCGCGCTACAGAATTGGGCTTTGGTGGATGTATACTCGCATCCGTTCAGCGTGAAAAAGTACGCGAAATTCTGACTCTGGATGAACGTTTTAAAATTGGCTATGTGATCGCGTTGGGAAAACCTGCCGAAGTATGCCTGATCGAACCGCTTGGACCGGATGGTGACATCAAGTACTATCGCGATGCCGATGGCGTACACCACGTACCCAAACGGAGCCTTGATGACCTGCTGGTTTAAGGTCGTTGTCCGCTCGTGGCTTTTATTAATGTTGGATGCTTAGCCAAAGTTGCCTTTGTTTTAAACCCCCATCCGCAAGCTAAGGCGAATTTCTTTGTGAATCCTTCTGAAACGAGGGTCCCACGCATATTATTTGGGGTCTGAAGATCAGCTGTCGCTGCGTAGTATTTTCAACTTCGAAGATCCAGCCAATAGCAGTTGGTCGGATTGCTTGTAAAGTGAGACCGACTGGTGTCTGATATCCCCTACTGATGGAGACGGTTCCACAATTCAACCCGACCACCTTGCTCTCTCTGGCAGGAATTTTTACTGTGTCGTTTTGAGCTGTTAGAGCAGGCAGGCCTGAACCTGAGAGGCACTGCGCGTAAGCGTTGAAAGTCTGCTTGTTTCGGCTTGGATTGACTACTGATATCACCCACTCATTTCCAACAAGGCGGGATTCAGTTATCACCAAATCAGGTGCATCGCTCAAATCAAACCCTCCCCCCACAACCTTACCTGCAATCTGACAGCCAAGTTTGAGATTGGCAGCACTTCTTCCTTCAACCGTCTTTTCGATGTGTGTGGTCTGCACTTTTCCGCTGAAACCAACAAGGCAATTTGCATAAACGCTGACGGTTTTCCGGGCTTTGGTTTGATTGCTCAGAGTGATTTGCCAACCATTTTTCGCTGGTTGGCTCGACATCAGGATAACATCTTCATCGATTGAATAACCACCTGAGATCGGCAGTCCGATTGAAGTGTCACAAGAAACCGCAAAGGTTTGTGTTTTTTCAGAATCAAGCTTGAATTCCTCTTTAACCTGAACGGTGCCAAGTGGCACCACAGTCGGGATGGGGGGCGGCGTTTCGGTTGGAGCAACAGTCGGTGTGCCTGTTGACTCATCAGGAGTAACTGTAAGGGTCACAGTAGGTGTCGGCGTTTGTGTTGCAGTTGCGGTTGCCGTAGCCGTCTCAGTTGGAGTGAAAGTCGGTGTGAAAGTGGATGTTGCAGTTGCGGTTGCCGTGGCTGTTGTAGTTGGAGTGAAAGTCGGTGTGAAGGTTGCTGTTGCAGCATCGGTCGCCGTAGGGGTGAAAGTTGGTGTGGACGTGGCTGTTCCTGTAGCGGTCGCTGTCGCGGTGATCGTTGGTGTATAGGTCGACGTAGGAGTAGCCGTCGCCGTGGCTGTTGGGGTGGCACTTGCTGTCGCGGTGGCACTGTTTGTGGCAGTCGGACCAGGGATCCGAATGGTGTAGTGCAGTTCCGGTCCGATCAGGCTGCCTTTATCTGACTGGATTTGCCAGAATCCGGAGTATTCACCCTGATAGCTCGGCGCAAATAGCTCCAGGGAGATGTCGAGAGTGTTGCCTGAACTTACCTTTGGCAGAGGACTGGGTGAATTGCCGCCCATCAGACTGCCATGCACGAATACCAGCTTGTAATTTTCCCAGTCACAGCTGCCATTGTTTTGCACTCGCCAGGTCTTGGTGAATTGCTGACCAGGTTTCAGGATTGTTCCATCCGGGATGCTCAGGTCTTGCAGCAAGGCTGCAGACATGGTGCAGGGGGGTGGCGTGGTCGTGCCAGTGGGAGTAACCGCAGCTGTGGGGGTGATCAGGGTTGGGGTGGGTGGAATTTCCTGCTCATTCATGACCTTCACCATCACAGCCACCTGGGCGCTTGCAGCGGGTGCCTTTCCTCGCTGATAGAGCTTGACTTCGACCAGAGTGGGACCTTCTTTGGTCGGAATCCATGGCTGGAGCACCAGTCCAAAGGTGCCCGCATTGGTATCGGGAGTGTCAAGGCGAACCAATTCGCCATTGATGTACAATTCGATTCGGGACCAATTCCCTTCAGGCTTGGTTGAAGAGGTGACCTGGTACTCCTTAAAGGCTGGGATTGACTGCCCTGATACTGGGTTTAGAATGGTGACACTGGCGTTGTTTCTTGGCAAATTACAGGCAATTAACCCGGCTGTAATCAGCAGGAAAACGATGATCAGCGCAATAATGGTGCCTTTCTTCATAACTACCTTTCATATGGTCGTAAGGCCTGTAATTAAGACGAAAAAATGCGCCATGAGTTCCCCACTCAGGTCAACCGGTAAGCCGTATTCTGTCTTGGATGCGCATCTATCTAGGCGGACTGTCGCCAGCCAGCTCATGCGGTCTACCCGGAGATCAAATGAGCCGAGCAGGCTCTTTCTCCTGTTTGACCTTGCACCGGATGGGGGTTGCCTGGCCGCCTTTGTTGCCAAAAGCGCCGGTGGTCTCTTGCACCACCTTTTCACCCTTACTCTTGCGAGCGGTATGTCTCTGTGGCCCGATCCATGATCTTACGACCATCCAGGGGTTACCTGGCATCCTGCTCTGTGGTGTACGGACTTTCCTCACGATTAAGCGCGCGCACCTGGCTGACCTGAGTATATTAAGCATAGCGGATAGCGGGAGAAAAGTCAAACGCGGTGTTCTGAGCGGGTGTGAGGGGGTTTCTAATGGCTACGACGGGATTACCTTAACCTTGATAATTAATTTGGCGTGGTGGGAGTAAATCCCCACCGCATGGATAGGCTCGCGTGCCCACGCAGCAAAGTATTAGTTCATCCATTTTGTTCACCGTAGGTACGTGTATTAGGGTATGGGCGGGGAGGTATTCAGTACCGGCAATCGTTCGTTGGTAGGGCTAGTGCCCCTGTGCCTGCCCAAAATAACCACGGGTGTGCAGTAGGGCGGGGGCTTGCTCCCGCCGAGGCTTGCCAGCGATCCCCACGCGTGTGGATGTGGACATGTAGGGGCGACGCATGCGTCGCCCCTACATCCAGTGATATCAGCAAGTTGATTAGGACGGCGGGAGTAAACCCCCGCCGTACGGAGTAAATAATGCTCGCTTCGCTCCCAGCATCATGACCCCCACCGTACAGATGGGCTTCAGTCCATCCGCTACAGATCAGACATCCGAGCGTTAGCGGCGGGAGTAAACCCCCGCCGTACAGAGTAAATGCTGCTCGCTTCTTATAGAAGATCATGATTTCTAAGGAGTTTACAATTTCCTCACAATTTTCCACGACGAAATACTGGACAAATCTGAGATTTATTGTAAAATAGTCTTTTGCAAGTATAGAGGAATTATTTTTGGAGGAAGAAGTTGGCAAATATTAAGTCACAAATCAAACGAAACAAGCAAAACCAGGCTGCTCGCCAGCGCAATCGCGTCTACCGCGGTTCAGCCCGCACTTTCCTGCGCAGAGCTCAGGCCGCTATCCGCGCTGAGGACACTGAAAAGTCCCAGGTCGAAGTGCTCAATGCGATCCGCGCTCTGGATAAAGCTGCCGCTAAGGGCGTTATTCACAAGAACAACGCTGCGCGCCGCAAGTCTCGTTTAATGGCTCACTTTAACAGCCTGGAAAAGTAAGCATTTATTAACCTAAGCCGAGGCTCCCTATCTTTTGGTGGGGAACCTCTTTTTTTGTTTAACGGGGAATCATACAGGTTTTGCGGACATCGGAATCCCTATGAATCAGCCCAATGTCCTTCTCTCGATGTTATAATCGCCCCTGACTAACTGTGAGATGCCCATGTTTGATGACGTAAAAGAACAATTAGCTTTGATCATTGACCAATTTTGCCAAACCCGGGGACTGCCCACTGGCAAAGTGGAGTTCCGCAACATTCCATTCAGCGGGGAATGGGGGCTTGCTGCACCGCTTTTCCAGCTGGCAGCGGCAGATCCAGACAAATCCCTGCCAGTTCCCAAAAAAGCCCAGGAATTTGCGGAAATCCTGAAAAATCAGGTCGCAGATTTACCCGGTTTCTCGCGGATTGAAGCCATCAAGGGATACCTGAACCTGTACTTTGAGCCCCATCAATACGCCGAAAGAGTTGTCAGTACGGTTTTGGAACAAGGTAAGGCGTTTGGCTCCCAGTCACAGCAGGGCAAGCCAGTGATGGTGGAATATTCCAACCCTAACACGCATAAACCCCTGCATGTAGGTCACCTGCGGAATGTAATCCTGGGCGGCTCGGTCTGCAACATCCTCGAAGCCAGCGGCAAAAAGGTTATCCGCGCCAACTACATCGGCGATATTGGACTTCACGTAATCAAGTGGATGTGCAATTACGAGATGTACCACTCTGGCGAGCAGCCTGGCGTTGATACGATGCGCTGGATGGCTGATTTATATGCTGAGGCAGACAGACGTTTTGTGAGTGAGCCCGAGTTTGAGGCTGCAGTCAGAGATTATTTCGGGCGCTGGGATGCCGGCGAACAGCACCTTAAGGATCTTTGGAAGCAGACCCGCGATTGGTCAATGGAAGGCTTCGAACAAGTTTACACATTATTAGGTGAGCATTTTGACCGGATTTACTTCGAAAGTGAAGTGGAAGAACCTGGTAAAGCTTTGGTCGACCAGTTGATTCAAAGTGGCTTGGCCGAAGACGGCCGCCCGGAGAACCCGGTCATCATTGACCTGGACAAAAAACTGGGCACCAAGGAAGAATACCGGGTGGTGGTCATTCTGCGCTCGGATGGCACCTCTTTGTACGCCACCAAGGAAATCCCCCTGGCAATCATGAAATTCACGGAATATGACCTCGACCAATCCATCTATGTGATTGATGTCCGTCAGTCACTGCACATGAAGCAAATAATCAAAGTGATGGAACTGATGGGTTACCCCTGGGCGGATCGCATGCGCCATCTCGCCTATGAGATCGTTAATTTGCCCGGGAACGTGACCATGTCCTCCCGGGATGGAACTGTGGTACTGCTGGATGACCTGATCCGGGAAGCTACGCAACGAGCTCTTGAGGTCGTCCGGGAGAAAAACCCAGCGTTGGATGCAGAAACGATGCAAGACGTGGCTGAAAAAGTTGCCTTGGGTGCCATCAAGTACCCAATGATCTCGCGGGAAAACACCAAGGTCGTGACCTTTGACTGGGACACTGCGCTCGATTTCAATGGACAATCCGCTCCGTACATCCAGTATGCCGTCGTGCGTGCCAACAGCATCCTGCGCCGTCTCAACGAGCCCGCGCCCAGCAAGGCAACCTTCAGCCACGAGCTAACCCCTGCAGAAGTCAATCTAATTGAGAAAATTTCGCAACTTCCAGAAGTGGTCCAAAAAGCTGCTGTTGAATTCAAACCCTTGCTGGTAGCAACGTACGCTTTTGAGCTTGCCCAGGCATTCAATGATTTTTATACCCAATGTCCGGTCTTGTCTGCTGAAGGCTCAATCCGCCTTTCGCGCCTGGTGCTTGTTCAGGCAGCCAAGATCGCGCTTGAAAATGGGTTATCGTTACTAGGAATTCAATCACCACAAGTGATGTGATGTAGAATAAGAACAATCAAAATCAAAAGGAGAAACATATGAGTCGAATTCGTACACTAATCATGGGAGCAGCAGGTCGGGATTTTCATAACTTCAATACTTTCTATCGTGACAACGAAAGGTATGAAGTGGTTGCATTCACCGCGACACAAATCCCAAATATTGACGGTAGAAAGTACCCTGCCGAGCTTGCTGGAAAACTGTATCCTGAAGGCATCAAAATCTATCCCGAGTCGGAATTGCCTGATCTGATCAAGCAGTTCGATGTTGATGAAGTCGTTTTCGCTTACAGTGATGTTCCTTACGATTATGTGATGCACAAATCTGCCCTGGTCAATTCACTGGGTGCTGATTTCCGTCTGATGGGTACCAAAGAAACCCAGGTCAAATCCACCAAACCCGTGGTCGCGATCTGCGCCGTTCGCACTGGCAGCGGCAAAAGCCAGACCACCCGCCGCGTTGCAGCAATCCTCCAGAAAATGGGCTTCAAAGTGGCAGCTATCCGCCACCCCATGCCTTATGGAGACCTGGTGAAGCAGCGTGTTCAGCGCTTTGCGACCTATGCCGACCTCGACAAGCATGAATGCACGATTGAGGAACGCGAGGAATACGAACCCCACATCGACAACGGTGTCATCGTCTATGCCGGTGTGGATTACGAAGCGATCCTGCGCGAAGCGGAAAAAGAAGTGGATGTGATCCTGTGGGACGGCGGAAACAATGACTTTTCGTTCTATAAACCCGACTTACAGATCACCGTGGCAGATCCTCTCCGCGCCGGGCATGAAAGTTCCTATTATCCCGGTGAGGTTAATGTGCGCTTAGCCGACGTGGTCGTCATTAATAAGGTCGACACCGCCAATCCGGAAGACGTCATCAAGGTTCGAGAGAACGTCCACAACATCAACCCCAACGCGATCATTATCGAAGGTGCTTCCCCGATCTATGTGGACGACCCCGAAGCCATCCGCGGCAAGCGGGTGCTGGTGGTGGAAGATGGCCCCACGCTGACCCACGGCGGCATGAAGATTGGTGCCGGTTGGGTGGCTGCCCGCCGCTTTGGCGCGGCAGAGATTGTGGACCCACGACCATTCGCTGTCGGCGAGATCCTTGCCACCTACAAAAAGTACCCCAACACAGGCACTATTCTGCCGGCAATGGGTTACGGCGAGCAGCAGATCCGCGACCTCGAGAAAACTATCGAAGCCGCAGATGTGGACCTGGTCATTATCGGTACACCCATCGATCTGACCCGTGTGATGAAGATCAACCGCCCCAGCCAGCGTGTGCGTTATGAGCTGGAGGAAATCGGCAAGCCTGACCTCGAGGATATCCTGAGGAAGAAGTTTGGCAAGTAGTTTCATGTTACACACACAATCGGTCAGGCAACTGACCGGTTGTTTTTTTGCGCCTTGAGGCAGTCGAACTCGTGAGACAAGAGAGACAACAAAGGGGCTGTTCCAAAAGTAAGGGACAGCCTCGTGATTATTGCGTGTGATTGACGCCCTTCGCCATCAAGAATCAGGGACGTTGGCGATATATTGCCGGGAAAGCGTTCTCTCGAACAAATGTAGGAATCTGGGGCGGTTGTAACGCTGTGCGATGATACATGGAAGGTTTGCGAGCAGCGCGTAGATCAGCATTACCCAGATGGATGAAGCTGGGAGAAAAAAACCAAAAACCCAAAATGGTAGGATCGACAGCCAATGCGTCAACTCTCCGCGGCAAGCTTCAATCAAGAAACGTTCCAAATTTTCTTGTGAAAAGTCCTGGATGTGCCTTTTTTTGTAGCCTCGTTTTTTCCATAGCGCTCCGCCATCCGGCAGGAGCTTCTTCCAACTTTTGACTTTGAATACATCTTCGTAGATTTGGCCTTCCTTTTCAAAGGGGTGCGATCGAAAGAAAAAGGAGTGTGGATTGAAAACTTTGTCTGGCAGGTGGAGGCAAATAAAGGCTGCTGAGAGGTTAATGACCGTCCAGAGCACAAAGCACAGAACGATCGTCCACTCTGTAGAAAAGTAAAAGATCCTCACGTTTCATCCTCCTTGGTGATAATCCGCCCTTTCCATCTGACTGGCAAACTATAAACTTTGGTAATAAGCGAGATGGTAAAGATCAATAAGAAACCGATTACCAAGATTGGGAAGAAAACGATGGGAAGGATGTGGAATCGACCGATTTTTCTTGATAGAACACTAAGAACGATTACCCAAAGCAGGTAAAGCACTCCATAAGCAATGCTCATAGGCAGATTGTCAGTCGATAGTGCCTGTGCGAGATAGAAAGGCACATTTGCCATCGATCCGATCCAGAAGAAAATCATGAACAACACCGCGAAGGGGGTCTGGGCGGCACCCACAGCAAAATTCTTTACCCAGCCCTGCACCAGGCTGCGCATTCCTCCGGCGTACATTCTGTAAGCAACATCCTCATCCCCCATAAACAGCTGATAGGGCAAGAGATTTTCCTTCAATTTTTGTCCAAAAGCCAAATCTTCCACAACGAACTGGCGCACACTTTCATGCCCGTTAATTTTGTCGTAATCCGCTTTCTGGATGAGGAGAACAGGACCGTGTACTCCGATATTGGTCTTCCAGGGGAGGGTAGTGCCATTGGCGGCAATCTGAACCAGGTTGAAAACCAGCGAGAGCTGTTCATAGGGCACTTTGGTGAGATGAAATGGTTGGACTGAAATGGTGCAATTATTGTCTTGATAAGCCTGGAGGATACGTGCAAGCCCATCTTTTCCAAGCCTGACGTCTGCGTCAAGAAAGAGCAAAAGGGATCCGGTAGCCATATCAGCCCCGTTCTGACAAGCCCATGTCTTTCCGGTCCAACCTTTGGGCTTATCAGGCAAATTGATCAGGGTTACTCCAAAGGATTGTGCGACTTGAGCTGTGGAATCAGACGAGTCGTCGTTCACACAGATTATTTCATGGGGTTTTAGTGATTGGGCTTGCAAGTCATCCAGCAGGAGTTGAAGGTTCTTTTCTTCATTCCGGGCAGGAATGATGATTGAAACAGTCGAAAAATCGCTGTCATTTCTGGCTGGTGTCAACTTCGGGAATCGGTAAAACAGGATTAGGGAGAAGGCGAACCCCATGCAAATGATGATGAGATTGACCATTTCAAACGTCACAACAATCCACGTTTCAGGGCTTTACTCACCGCGTCAGCGGCCAGTTTACCTGTAAGCACAGAGATCGGGACTCCAGATGGGCTGAAGGTCCACTGGCCGCATTGAGCCAAGTCCTTGATCGGAGTTTTGATAGATTGGGTGACCTTTGAAAATTGGTTCACTGAGGGCATTTTTGGGTTGGTAAAAGCCCAGCCTGTGATGGCTCCCTGTTTGCTACCAGTTCGGCGTTCGATGGTCAAAGGCGACGCGGAGAAGCTGAAAAGGGTCTTTTTGTTCAGATCAGGCAAGAGATGTCTTTCTAAAACTTCTATGATCTTTTGATTGCAGAATTGTTGAAATTCATCATACTGACCAGCATCCGAGAAGCGGCGCACCAGACTGTAATCCATCAGCGAGCTGACAATCATTCCAGTGTTTCCTTCCGGGGCGAGAGAGACATCGCGCAGCGATGGGCAGGAAATCTCATACGTGGTCTTCTCAAGGTAAGACCCTACCCATTCGAGCAGGTGGTCATTTCCCTGCTTGGCTGCAGTTTCCCATCTGCCAAGCTTGCTCAGCCCCTGGGTGTTCGGCGTGTAAAACGCGTGTGGGCTGATGCGTTCGTTGATATAGTCTTTTTCCAAGTCGACACCCAAAAACAGGGTGTAAATGGAATCCGAGCCTGTGCTGGCTTCAGTGAGCGCGCGTTGTTGCCTGACCTTAGAATCATTGAGCCCGGAAACGATCTTATAGAGCGAACTCTGATCAGCTGCCCAAACCAGCTTTTTGTAGCGTACCTTTTGACCATTGGAAAGCACAATTTCGTGCCCTTGCGGATCGATCCGGGTGACGGAGGTGTTGGTCAATATTTCTCCATCGGCCTCAACAACTTTTTTGGTTATTGCTTCAACAAGTGCGCCTGTTCCGCCCAAGGGATAGAAGTAATCCAGATAAAGCCCAAAGTAACTCAGCGCAAAGAAAGTTGGGGTACCCTCGAAGAAATGCTGCGAGATCATGTCGATTAGCGCGGTATTATCGGTTAACTTCCTCAAATATGTGTAAACTGGCTCATTCAATTGCGCTACTTTGCGAATGTTCTTCTGATACTTTATGAACCAGGGTAGAAGGGTTTTTGTAAGGTACTCCTTGTCGCGCATGTCCTCGAGGAAAAGGGGGTTGTCGATCCCGTAAAGAAAATCCAGGTAGCCCATGATCTTCTTGATCTCATTAATAATGCGATCAACATCCACGACATATTCAGGGAAAATATCTTTGAGCATGTTCGCATAATCCTGCAGGCTTTCCCTAGAATGCAGCCTGACCCAATGATCCCCAATTCCAATGGAAACAGGATTATTGGTGTATTCCATGTCAATTCCAAGGCTTTTCATCATCGGATGAAGAATCCCAGAATTCACGAAAGCGCGTGCGCCTGCGTCAAAGGCAAACCCCTCATGCCAGAAAGTGCTCACCAAGCCACCTGGTTTTTCTTGTTTTTCCACCAGCAGGGTACTGATCTCGTTGCGGCACAAATAGGCTGCGCATGTCAGACCGGCAATTCCGCCACCAACCACAATCGCGTCGTATGTATCTTTCATACAAAATCCTCAACCAGGTAGGAGATAACCTCTTGGATGGCAACTGTCTCCTCGCCTTCCATGGCCCAGATGCAATTGCTTTCGTACTGTGCAAGTTTTTCTGGGGACGCTGGGGCTTTCAACCAACATTTTTTGGCACCAACAAAATTCCCAACTGCCACCCGCCGCATGATGCCCCGCACGTCGGTCGATCGATCCTTGACGCAGGTTGGCTGCTCACACAGGCGGCAGCGCATGGCCTTGAGCATCACCTGACGCTCGCTCTCAGCATAATCCGCGTACAACCGGTCTCTTGTGAACGGTTTGGGGATGATTCGGACGTAATTTTGCATGCCTTCCCGAAAAACAAAAGGCTCTTTGCCAACTTTTTTCAACAAAGCGTTCGCCGCGGATAATCCTTCTGTGGTTACGGTTGGCGTCCCCGTGCCCATAACAGTTGATTCACCGCAACAAAACAGATTGTCCCACTGGCTGCGGGTGTGTAATCTTTTGAACATATGCTGACCCAGCATCTGTTTTGGTCCAGCCACCGCCCCACCATTTTTCAGGGTGTATCGCTCTATCGTCCTGGGTGTGGCAACTTCTGCATACCGAAGAGCGTTCTTGAAGCCCGGAAATCTCTTTTCCATGACAGAAATAAGCCGTTCCTGTTCTTTCTTCTTTTTAGCTTGGTAGGCAGCATTATCCAGGTCGTCCCAATGCTCAAAGGTTGGACCAATAGCGACGATCGTATGCTCATCATCACCGCAGAGAGTTCTATCGTCGATGCTCAGGATATATGCGGTGACTTCACTTTCATCCAGCTGGTTTGGGTTGCCTACCAGCATCTCAATCGGGTGGGTATCCGCTGGAATGACTTCGCGGTCAACCACAGAGTAGAGTACCACGCTCGGATAGGTTGGCACCATGCTTTTTGCCCAGTCGCGCTGCTTTTGCGTGGTGTGGCTGGGGTCGATGAGTTTGCCGAACAGATTCCAGACAGTGCCCGAGTAGATTAGGTTTGGCGCTTTTAGCTTTGTTCCATCGTCCAGAAGCACACCCGCAGGCTTTCCGCCTTCAAAAAGGATACTCACGACTTCCCGTTCCAAAAGCATGTCGCCGCCATTTTCCTCAATGACTTTCTCAAGCTTTCCCGGGAGGAAGAGGGTGGAGCCGGCAGGATAGTAGCTGCCGCCAATGTGGTTATCCACGAACATGACGGCTGCCAGCACCGCCGGGGCTTCTTCGACGGTGGCGTAGCAATACGTGGAAGTTAATTTATCAAAAAAGTTAAATATCTCTGGATCTGTAAAGTATTGTTGTAGCAAACTCCTGGCACTTTTGTTCATATACCCCAGAAACTTGGCATAGGAAATTGGGTGTTTCAGGAAGCTCTTGAGACCCTGGCGCGGATCGGTTTCATCCGGGGTGGTATAGGTTGGCGTTTCCACCATGACATGCTGGTACATTTTGGACATGTCTCGATAGAAACGATGAATATTGTCCTTCTCTGATGGGAATACTTTTGCCAGTTCATCTGCAAATTTGTCCACATCCGCCCAGAAAGAAATCCTTTTGTCTAAAAAGTTGACGCAGTACAACAAATCGTGTTGGATAATATCAATCGGTTCTTTGAGGCAGTTGAACACAAACCTGTGGGCGTTGAAGCCGCTCTCACCGAAGCCGTAAAGCATGGCAGAGCCTTGGTCGAAGGTCACAGCACCCCGTTTGAAAATGCCGCAAGAGCCGCCTGGGTTGTAGTTTTTATCGATGACAGTAACTTTCAACTGCCGTTTCGCCAGCAGGCTTGCTGCCGTCAGACCGGAGAGCCCTCCACCAATGACGATGACATCATATGACACTCAAATACCTCCAAAAAAGTTGTTGCTAAACGATTTATCCAATAATCTTCCGTAAGCAAAAAATCTTACGTCGCCTTAGATGTGAGATCAAGCCCGCTATTATCGTTTTGTTATTCGCATTATTTTACTATTAATATTTAGGGCTTCGGGATATCTGCGGCTGTGGTGGGCGCCTTTGGCTTGCGGCTTGTTTTCAGAAGAATTCCTCCATACCATAGACAGTCTCTTGCGTTAGAACCCCAAAATGATAAACTCAATGAGGTTAATTCATCAACCTAATTTAAAAAACGAGGTTCATATGGAAAAAAAATATCAAGGCTTACGCCGCTTCAATCTGTTCATGGGGTTCCTGCATCTTATTCAGGGCATCCTCATGATCGTGCTCAGCAATGACACAACTTATCCGATTTTTACGAATTTTCTAACCTTCAATCTCGAAACCCGAAAGCTGATTCCTGATCCCAAGCTTTTCTGGGAAGTTCCTTTCGGAATCGCTGTGGCGATCTTCCTGCTCATCTCCGCTGTAGCGCATTTCTACATCGCCACCATCGGTTACAAGCGCTACACTGGGTATCTTGATCGCAAGATGAACCCAATTCGTTTCTATGAGTATGCCCTAAGTTCATCGCTGATGATCGTCCTTATCGGACAACTGGTTGGCATCTGGGATCTGGGAAGCATCATCCTGATGTTCTTCCTGAACGCTACCATGAACCTGTTTGGCATCATGATGGAGTACCACAACCAGTACACCGAAAAAACCAACTGGCTTTCCTTTGTTTTCGGCAGCGTGGCAGGGATCGTGCCCTGGGTTGTCATCATGATCTACTTTATCAGCGCTATCAATTCGTCGGGCGCTAAACCGCCGGCGTTTGTTTACGCGATCATTCCGACCATTTTTGTGTTCTTCAATTCTTTCGCGATCAACATGATCTTGCAGTATAAAAAAGTCGGTGCCTGGAAGGATTATCTTGTAGGCGAAAGAGCCTACATCATTCTCAGCCTGGCTGCTAAAACGGCACTCGCCTGGATGATATTCGCAGGCACGCTTGCACCTGTTTAGACCTCGATGACTTTGTTATGCCAGGCTCAACCCGAGCCTGGCTTTTTGTTAATCGCAGGTGTAACACAGCAGTCTACTCTCTGCAAAGCAAATTAGGATTATGATAAACTAACCTTAACCAAAAACGAAAGAGCAACTATGTTTATCGATTCTGTGCAGATTAAGGTCGCATCCGGAAAAGGCGGCGATGGAATGGTGCATATGCACCGTGAAAAATACCGACCGCGTGGTGGTCCTGATGGTGGAGATGGGGGCAGAGGTGGGGATGTGATCTTTGAGGTGGTTCCAACCCTGAATACCCTGAGCCATTTTCATCAGAACGAGCATTTCTTTGCCGATGCAGGTAAAAACGGCGGACCTACCAACCGCAGCGGTCGCTCGGCTGAGGACCTGATCATCCCGGTTCCGCCGGGTACTGCGATCTATGATGACGACAAGGCTGAATTGATCGGGGACCTCGTCTTGCCGGGGCAGCGGTTGGTTGTTGCCAAAGGGGGGCGAGGCGGCAGGGGCAACCAACACTTTGCAACCAGCCGTAATCAAATGCCCCTCACGGCAGAAAAGGGCGAACCGGGCGAAGAATTCAACCTAAGGCTTGAATTGAAATTGATTGCGGATGTCGGGCTTGTTGGGCTGCCAAATGCGGGAAAATCGTCAATTTTAGCCGCAACAACGAACTCCAGACCCAAGGTGGCTGATTACCCCTTTACGACGCTCGAGCCAAACCTGGGCGTGGTGAAGCTTGACCTGGACAGCAGTTTTGTGATGGCAGACATTCCTGGTCTGATCGAGGGGGCTTCCATGGGAATCGGCCTGGGTTTTGATTTCCTGCGGCACATTCAGCGCACCCGTCTCCTCATCCATGTGTTGGATGGTCTTTCGGAGGATCCTCTGGAAGATTATCACACCATCAATGCTGAGCTCGAACTGTTCGATGATCTGCTTGGAAAACGCCCGCAAATCGTCGTTTTGAACAAGATGGATCTACCGGATGTAGCAGAGAAGTATGAAGCGCTACGCCTTGAATTTAAGAACCTGGGGGTGGAGTTGATGCCGGTTTCAGCCGTCAGCCAGTACAACTTAAAAGAGCTGATGTGGAAGGTTTTTAACACGCTAAGGGAGCTGCCTGAAGAGCAAAAAGAAATTGAGATGCCAGTCTACCGGGCGGAGGTCGACCCGAATGCCTTCCAAATTGAGAAGACCGAGGATGGTTACGTTTTGTCGGGAGCTCGTATCGAAAAAGCGGCTGCGATGACCTATTTTGACCAACCCGGCTCAGTTCGACGCTTCCAAAAGTTGATGGCGGGGCTCGGGGTTGAAAAGGCTCTGCGCGATTTGGGCATTCAGGAAGGTGACAGCGTCATCATCGGTGAGTGGGAATTGGAATGGCAGGACTAATCTGAAATTAAATGCGCACGGCTTGGGTGAGGGGGGCACCCAAGCCGTGCGCAACTATATTATTCCACTATTTTCTTGTATTGTCAAATGTATTCCGATACAAACTTCTGGCAAACAAGTGCTAAAAATTTGTTTTCATCAAATGTTATTAACATTCACTATGCCCGCAGGTATAGCACTTGCGGCAACCTTCCTCGTTGATCATGGTAGCCTGACCGCATTCCGGACATAACTCACCGATCTTGTGGAGGGGGGAGTCAATGCCGGGCATGGGTATCTGTTCGATCGGTCTCTCAACCACGGATTCTTCTTTTTCCCAGTGTTGTTGGAAGAGGTACTCATCCAACGCTTTGGCAATCCCATCCGGAAGCGAGCGCACGCGGTTAGGACCAAAACCAAGCGATCTGCCGCCGCCAATGCCCGCGAGTTGTTCCATGACCACTTTGAGACGTTCACGCGGCTCAACGGGGGAAGCCAGGCGGAGAATGTACGAGATCAGCCGACCCAAGGCTTCTGAATGTGCTGCAGTCTCAGAACCTGCTTTGGCAGTGTTGATGAAGACCTCAAAGGGTTGCGATCCGCCATTTTCATTAATAGTTACAAACGCTTTACCCAAAGGAGTCTCAATGGAGTAAGTATAGCCATGCAATGTGCGAGGGCGTGGTTTTTTGCTGTCCTTCCAGAAGGTAAGTTGGGTCTCCTGCCCGGCCTCGAAAAGCATCAGACTTGGCGAAGCACTCAACTCTTTCTTCTCCATGGTCGCCTTGGTTTCGAGCACAACCTTGTCACGGGAACCTGTGATATAGACTGTGATGCCCTTGCAGCCTAGTTTCCAGGCACTGATGAAAGCTTTACTGACGTCTTCTTCAGTTGTGCCCTCTGGGAAGTTAATGGTCTTGCTGAGGCTGTTATCCACGAAACGCTGCAGGGCAGCTTGTATGTGGATATGTTCGTCAGCGGTGATATCGGAAGAAACCACAAACACGTTACGAATGTGCTGTGGAAGTTGCTCGATGTGCTGGCAGGTGCCTTGTTCTATTACCTTCTTGATGATCTGATCTTTAGTTTCTTCGGGTAAATTGGCAGCGTTCAAGGCCTTCTGGAAGAAGGGGCTGACATAGTTGAGCAGCAAATCGGTACCATTGTCATTGACGTGGCGCACGTAAGCAAGCGCAAAAACAGGTTCACAGCCATACCCTTCGCAACCAGCTACCGTGCCAATAGTTCCGGTGGGGGCGATGGTGGTCTGGGCAGCATTGCGGATGCCGTGGGCTTTAATGACATCAATGATCCGCTGCCAATCCAATTCCGGTCGCAGCCAGTCGCGTTTGTAGGGCGCAAGCGGGGTAGGAGCTTCCCATGTGAGGTTTTCGGGATCATAGATGCTTCCTTTGATGGCAGGGAAAGCACCAAGCTCCTGTGCCATCTCGATGCTGGTCTCCATTGAAAAGTAACGGATAAATTCCATCACCTGTCCACAAAACTCGAGGGACTCCTCCGAGCCATAGCGCACGCCGCAGTGGTACATCAGGTCTGCCAGGCCCATAATTCCCAGACCGATGCGGCGGGCTTTGAGCGCAGCTTGTTTCAGTTCGGGTACGGCGGGAACATAAGCGTTCTTGTCCACGACATAATCGAGGAATCGTGTAGCAGTCTTGGTAGTCTGGCGGAGTTTTTCCCAGTCCACAGTGCCATTTTCACCGAGCATCTGCGCCAGGTTGATCGAACCAAGGCAGCAGTTTTCATAGGGACCAAGCCACTGTTCTCCGCAGGGGTTCGTGGCTTCAAGCTCATAAAGATGCGGGACGGGGTTATAGCGATTAGCGGTATCCAGGAAAAGCGCTCCCGGTTCGCCATTGTGATGCGCCTGGCGGACAAAGAGGTTAAAAAGCTTACGTGCCTTGATGGTTTTATGAACTTTGATGGGAATGCCAGCACGCTCGGCAGCGTCGATCGTGCCGCGGAACGTTTTGTAAGATGGGTGATGCACGTCCGGAAAACGCAGTTCCCATTCAGCATCATCCTCAACCGCCTGCATGAATTTGTCAGTGATACCAAGGGAAATGTTGAAATTGGTAATAGCCATTTCACTGGTCTTGCATTGAATGAAGGCTTCCACATCGGGATGATCGATCCGCAGGACACCCATGTTTGCCCCGCGGCGTGTGCCTCCCTGGGCGATCTCACCGAATGCGTCGTCGTAGACTTTCAGAAAGCCAACCGGACCGGTCGCTCTACCGGCAGAAGTGTTGACGATCGAACCCTGCGGACGAAGACGAGAGAAATTGAAACCATTGCCGCCACCCGTTTGTTGGATCAACGCTGCATTGCGCAGGGTGCTGAAAATCCCATCCGATGCACGTCCCATGTCATCTGAAATCGGCAGCACGAAACATGCTGCCAGTTGCCCAAGAGGTGTGCCCGCACCGGTGAAGGTCGGTGAGTTGGGAAAAAAGGATTTTGAAGCCATCATTCGGTAAAAAGCTTCAGCCAGCGCTTCCTGGTTATGCTCTCGCTCAGGGACATCGGCAACATGCCAGGCGACCCGCCAGAACATATCATCAATGCTTTCAATGGGATTTCCATCATTTCCACGACGTAGGTAACGTTTCGCGAGCACCTGGCGTGAATTTTCGGTTAACTCAATTTTTGGCAAACCTTCCGGAATTGGAGGTGTTTGGAGTAGTCCTGAGGAATTAACTGTTGGTTCTGGCATAATAGGCCTCGGTGAGTTATTTTTCTTCTTCAGAAAGCAGATGGTCGATTTCATCGCGGATGGCGTGAAGATCGTCCATACGTAAATAGACTGAAGCGTAGCGGATATAGGCGATATGGTCCAATTTCAACAGACCTTTGACAGCCAAATCTCCGACCACACGGGAATTGATTTCAGAACGCCCCCGTTTTTGCAGCTCAGCTTCGATTTCGTTAACCAAATTATTGAGGGCAGCAGCCGGGACGGGCCGCTTGGCACAAGCTGTTCGTAATCCAGCCAGCAGTTTTTCACGGTCGAACTCCTCACGCGTGCCGTCTCGTTTGATCAGGAGGGGGGTGGCCATGATAGTGCGTTCGATGGTGCTGAAGCGCTGGTGGCAGCTGTCACATTCTCGACGGCGGCGAATAACGCCGTGAGTGACATCTTTGGTGGTGTCTACGACACTGGAATCTGTGGCTTGGCAGTACGGGCACTTCATAAAATAGCTCCTCAAAAAAGTTGAACCCCTAAATGTGGGGGGTTCATGCATTTCACCCCTACATGTAGTATAACGATTTTAGCACAGGGGAGTTAGTTAGACAAGAAAATAAAGGTTAACAACCTTAAAACTTGGAAGTTTTTAAGAGAGGGTGTTTCCTTTCGCATAGATTTTGGGTTTTTATCGCTTACTTAACAGATTTTTAGCTCACCGTTAAATCCGATAGTGGAATTTGATAGTCCAAATTCCTGGTACAAATCGTGAATCTTTAAGAGATCTTATTCGAAAGAGGAAAAAGAGGCATATGTCATCGCGAGCTTCTTTTGCGCCTGTGCCCGCGAAACAGGGTGTGGCGTATTGCTTATCCCATCTCAAACGCTGGAGACCTTCGGTCAGTGCACGTGCGCGGTCTGGAGACCGGCACAATCAAGCTCGGCATCGCGAGCGGTAGTGGCGCCTGTACCAGCTAAGCAGGGTATGGCGATCTGCCTTTTAATACATCAACTGGAGACCTTCGGTCAGTGCACG
>DBRR01000047.1 GCA_002306055.1 Anaerolineaceae bacterium UBA1363 | reverse complement strand
TTACTGAAAGTGTATGGTCGCTAGTTATTGAACATTTTTTGTTTATGATTATTAATCATATCCTGCATTTTTTCCTCCGCTTAAGAACAAATTAATTTCTGTCAAAATTGGCAGATTAAGTTATACTTATGTACTGTGAATTACCTGAATCGCATTTTATCTGAAATGTTAAAGATATTCAGTTGTTTCTTCCGACTTGACCACAAACAGGAGTAAGAGTAAGCATGTACGGATATAGTGGAAAAATCCTTCATATTGACCTGAAAACCAAGAAAAACTGGGTCGAAACTAAACCCGAGGAATGGTACAAAATCTACATCGGCGGGGTCTCGATGGCTTCGCGTCTGCTCTGGGAAAACATCGTCCCCGGCTGCGACCCACTCGACGACGGCAATCCTATTTGCTTCGCCAATGGCATTTTCACTGGTACGCCAGTGCCTGTTGGCGCCAAATTCGGACTGGCATCCAAATCACCGCTCACTGGTTTCATCGGCGATAGTCTCTCCGGCAGTTGGTTTTCCATTGCGCTGAAACGCGCTGGTTGGGATGGCATGGTGCTGCATAATAGTTGTGACAAATGGACGCAGCTTTTTATCGATGATGATCGTGTGCAATTCAACGATGCCACCTACCTGCTCGGCAAAGGCACGTACGAAACCGAAGAAGCTATCCGCGTAAAACTTGGCGACGAACAGATCCGCTCCTGCACCATTGGTCCTTGTGGTGAGAATTTGGTACGTTATGCAAACGTCACTAATGATGGCCGTCAGGCTGGGCGAACCGGTCACGGCATGATCTGGGGACACAAGAAACTTAAAGCAGTTTCTGTGCGGGGTACACACGGCGTAACAGTCTATGACCCCAAAACTCTCAACCAGCTTTCTTACGATATTTCCAAGAGCGCGCAGGGTCCATATACCGAAAAGTACCGCGTGTACGGCACTTCCACCGGCTTGCTGTCCAACAACAAAATGGGCGTCTTACCTACTCGCAACTTCCAGGAAGGCGTTTTTGAAGATGCTGAACTGGTCAGCGGTGAATACCTGGATAAACACCACAAGGTCAAGATAATTGCCTGTGCCCAGTGCCCCATCGCTTGCGAGCAGATGTCCATGGTTAAAACCGGACCTTTTGCTGGGGCAATGACAGGTATCGAATACGAAAGTCTCTTTGCCAACAGTTCCAACCTCGGAATCTCAGATATTCGAGCTGCCATCAAACTGATTACTATTTCTGATCGGGACGGCATGGACAGCATCACAATGGGAGTTACCATCGGTTGGGCTATGGAATGCTACGAGAAGGGCATTCTTAAGAAGGAAGATTTTGCCAGCAAAGCTCACCCCGAAGGGCTCGAATTAAACTTCGGCAATGGAGAAGCAGCTGTAGCTGTGGCTGAAATGATCCGCGACCAGGAAGGCATTGGAAAACTACTTGCCCAGGGAACCCGTATCGCCAGTAAAACCATCGACGAGGAACGCGGCACCGAAACTTACAAATGGGCTGTCAACACGAAGGGTCTTGAAGCCGCTGGGTATGACGCGCGCTCCCTTAAAACCTTTGCCCTCGGGCTTGCCACCGGCACGCGCGGCGGCTGCCACAACCGCTCTGCCGCTTACGATCCGGACATGAAAGGCGAGACCAATCGCTTCATTGTCGATGAAACCCGCGGTCGCGTGGCTGCCGACTCGGAAGAATACGCTGCCGTCTACGACACATTGCCCCTCTGCAAGTTCATTCGCCGCTGTTTCACCGGCAAAGCAGACCGCGCTGGCGCCTGGCCTGCCATCGCCAAACTAATCAATGCCACCACGGGCTGGAATTTTGGCTACGATGACGTTGACTTGATCGGTGTGCGCGCTTGCACCATCAAGAAAGCCTTCAATATTCGTGAGGGCTGGACTGAGAAAGATGATGACCTGCCCTGGCGCTGGAAACACGATCCCTTCACCAAAGGTCCCAGCGCAGGCGTAGTGGTGACAGATGAAGAGCTCGAATACATGAAAAAACTATATTACCAAGCCAAAGGGTGGACCGAAGAAGGTTTGATCCCCAAAGATCTTTTGATCAGGCTCGGCATGCCCGACGTGGCTGAAGAAATCGGAGTTTAACGAGGAACTTATGGCAACCAGCACTTCAAAATATGCTTACATTGATTGCGACCCTAACCTTTGCGTAGGCTGTCAACTTTGCGAATACATCTGTTCATTCACAAAAACCGGGGAATATAACTCCTATCGCAGCCGCATCCGCACCGTCCGCGTGGATGAAGTCCTCATCACCGCCATCGCCTGCCGCACCTGCGAAAACGCTCCCTGCGTGATCGTCTGCCCGCGTGATGCGCTTACCCAGGACACTGTGACCGGTATCATTGACGTCAACGCCGCCAAGTGTGATGGCTGTGCCTGGTGTATCGAAGCCTGCGATTTCGGCGCGATCTCCATCAATCCCAAAACCGCGCTGGCAGAGATTTGCGACCAGTGCAAGGATGAACCGGAAGGTCCTCAATGCGTAAAATGGTGCCCCAAAGAAGCCCTTTCGCTGACAACACCCGACCAGCGCGCTCAAAAGACTCGCCGCGCCCTCATAGCAGAATCTCTTGAAATTCCTCAGAAAGCCACGGAACCCGAATGAGTGAAGACCCCATCACCAAGAGCCATGCTGCGGATTTTCCGCAGGATGAACCGCGGATCGGCGTGTACGTCTGCCATTGTGGCAGCAACATCGCCGGCGTCATTCCCCCGGAAGAAGTTGTGGATTTTGCTGGCAAACTTCCCGGCGTAGTCCGCTCGATCGATACCATGTATGCCTGTGCCGATAGCGGTCAGCGCCTGATCAAAGAAGACATTGCCAAGTACGGCCTAAATCGCGTTGTCGTTTCAGCTTGTTCCGTGCGCATGCACGAACCCACCTTCCGTGGTTGTGTGGCTGAAGCTGGTTTGAATCCTTTCTTGATGGAAATGGCAAACATTCGCGAGCAGTGCACCTGGGCGCACGGTCATGACCGTGCAGGCGCGCTCGAAAAAGCCAAAGACCTCACCGCCGCTGCAGTTGCCAAAGCTTCATTCCTGACCCCGCTAAATATGATCAAAGTGCCCGTCACCAAGCGTGCCATGGTCATCGGCGGTGGTGTGGCTGGCATCAATGCCGCTCTCGACCTGGCTGAACAGAACATCCCGGTCACCCTGGTGGAAAAAGAACCAACGATTGGAGGGGTCATGGCACAACTTAACAAGACCTTTCCAACGATGGACTGCAGTATATGAATTCTTGCACCAAAAATGGTTGACGCGGCGCGTCAGCCCCTGATTGAAGTAAAGACCTTTACCGAAGTTGAAAAAGTCGAAGGATATGTCGGCAATTTCGTTGTGACTCTGAGGGAAAAAACCAAATATGTGCGCGCGGATCGCTGCAATGGTTGCGGCGCTTGCACCAAGGCTTGCCCGGTGGAAATCCCCAACTACTTTGAGATGAACCTTGCCCCGCGCAAGGCTGCTTACATTCCCATGAGCCAGGCAGTGCCCCTGATCTACAACATCGATATGGATGCCTGTATCCACTGCTATAAATGCGTGGAAGCCTGCGGAGCCCTGGAAGCCATTGACTTCAGCATGGAAGACAAACTGGTGGAGCAGGAAATCGGTGCCATTGTAGTGGCAACCGGCTTTAGTCACTTTGACCCCACCCCCATGACCGAGTACGGCTACGGTCGCTTCCCGAACGTAATCACCGCCATGGAAATGGAACGGTTGAACAACTCAGCCGGACCCACCAACGGCGCTCTGATCCGCCCAAGCGATGGAAAGTCGCCCAAGCAAATTGCCATCATCAACTGCGTCGGCTCCCGGGACAAACGCTATAACCCAAGCTGCTCGAACTTCTGCTGCATGTACGCCATCAAAAACGCGCTGCTGCTCAAGCAGATGCACCCGGATACCGAGATCTCAATTTATTACATTGACATCCGCACACCCTCCAAGGGTTATGAAGAGTTCTATGACCGAGCCCGCGAGTCTGGCATCCGCTTTATCCAGGGACGCCCATCCGAAATCACAGAAGACCCCGACACACACCAGCTTTTCATCTCCTCGGAAGATATCACACTTGGTAAAGTGATTGAACGCGAGTATGACATGGTCATGCTCAACCAGGCTGCTATTCCTCAACCTGACCAGAACCACATGAGCTCCGTGCTCAACGTGGCGCAATCTCCCGGCGGGTGGTTTATGGAATATCACCCCAAGCTGCGCCCGATCGACAGCCCCACCGACGGAATCTTCTTCGCAGGCGCTTGCCAGGGTCCCAAAGACATTCCTGCCAGCGTCGCCCAGGGTTCCGCGGCTGCCTCTCGCGCTTCGCGCATTCTGCACTCGGACAGCTGGCAGATCGAACCGACCGTAGCTGTCGTCTGGCCAGATCGCTGCGTCAGTGCCAAAGGTCAGGCCTGCGGCATCTGCGCCCGCGCCTGCCCCTACGGCGCCATCGACTACACCAAAGGTCTTGCGGCAGAAGTGATCACTGCCAAGTGTCACGGCTGCGGCGCCTGTGTTGGCGAGTGTCCGCACGACTCGATCACGCAACTCCACTACACCGATGCCCAGGTGCTGGCACAAATCCGCACTCTGTTGGCCGTCGAACCGGAGAAGAAGATCCTCGCTTTCCGCTGCCAGTGGTGCTCCTATGGCGGCGCAGATCTTGCCGGCACCTCGCATTTTGAATACAGCGCCAACGAACGTGGTTTGCGCGTGATGTGCTCTGCGCGGATGGATGCGGACCTGATCTATGAAGCCTACCGCCTTGGTGCGGGAGCCATCCTCTATTCCGGCTGCCATCCACAAGACTGCCACTACATCACTGGTCAGGTTGTTGGCGCCAAACGCGCTGCACGGCTTGAGAAGATATTCGAGCGCATGCAAATGAGCCCAGGTCGGTTCCGCGTGGAGTGGATCAGCGCGGCTGAAGGTGACAAATACGCCCGTGTCATTAACGAGATGCAGGCCTCGCTGGATGCCATCCCTGAAGATGTCCTGAAGGCTGAGATTGAACGCCTGCGCCCTGAGATGGCTAAGAAACTCACCAAGTTGGATGAAATTCCTGGCGTGGCTCAGGCATTGGTCCAGGTTGACTTCATCGTCAATGAAATGGTCGGAAAGGAGAAAGTTGCATGAGTGGTTTCACTGACTCCAACGCCCTCTCCGAACGCGTCAAAGCCATCCCAGGCGGTGATATGCTGATGATGTGCTACTCCTGTGGCACCTGCACCAGCAAATGCATGATCCAGACCAAACTTGAGAGCAGCTACAACCCACGGCGTCTCATCCGTGAAGCAGTCTTCAACATGGACGATGCCGCCTTTGCCGACAAAACAATCTGGCTCTGCACCGCCTGCGACCTCTGCTACCCTGCCTGCCCGCAAAAAATCCACATTTCCGGTGTGATCAACGCTGTCAAGGCCTTGGCAGTCGAGAGTGGAAAGAAGACCCCCTACCAGGTCGCAAAAGTGGACGAACTCACCTGCGTTGCCTGCGGCTTATGCGTCAAGATCTGCCCCTACGAAGCGATCAGCCTGGTTGAAAAACGGGTTGCTTTCCGCGGCACCATCCCGGTTGCCTCGGTAGACCAGGGCAAATGCATGGCCTGCGGCATGTGCACCGCGGCTTGCCGCTCCACTTCCATCCGCCTGGCTGAGGACTATAACGACGCTGAGCTGATCGACACGTTATTATCCTGGCTTGGAACAGAAAGGGTATCCTCATGAGCGAGACCCCGAAATTAGTCCTTTTTCAATGTCAGTGGTGCCTTTTCGCACCAGCTGACCAGGAATGGGTCGACACGCAATTACCCGAAAACATCCACCTTGCCAAGGTGCCCTGCACGGGTCGCATCAATCCGCTGTATCTCTTGAACGCGGTTCAGAGCGGTGCGGATGGCGTGATGGTCAGCGGTTGTCTGCCCGAGCAGTGTCACTTTAAAACTGGCAACATCGCAGCCCGCCGACAACTGGAAGAATTTTCCGATTATCTTAACCACATCGGCTATGAACAGGATCGCATTCGCTTCCTCTGGCTGGATCTGCAAGACCGCGGCGTCATCCAGAAGGAACTTGCAGCCTTTGAAGCGCAAATAACAGCCCTCGGGCCTGCCCATAACCTCGCCACGCGTGTAGCGGAGACAGTTGGGGGTGCTAATGCCTGATATTGACGCCCTCAAAGCGGAAGCGAAACGGATCCTAAGCGAAGGCATGGTGGATATGGTCATCGGTTTCAAAGCCGGTGATACTCCTCTCCACCCCCAACCTGCATTTTTCAAGACCCCAGATGAGGTTGATCAACTCGTTTATAACGCGCTTTGCCAAAATAATCTTGCCACCTATCTCACCCGCTTCCCAAAGAACCAAAAGATCGGTATGGTCGTTCGAGGTTGTGAGAGCCGCTCGGTGAACGCCCTGGTTTTTGAAGGGCAGCACCCCAAAGACGGTCTCTACCTGATTGGTGTGCCCTGCGAGGGGATCATTGACTGGCGAAAAATAGTTGAGCAAACCGGGGAAGAAGTGTTCAGCATTTTCGAGCAGAGCAATAATACTGTCCTGGTCGAATCGAAATCAGGGTTTTTCACCCTTGAAAAAGAGACCTTGCTGCACGAGAGCTGCTCCCGCTGTATCCACCCGAACCCGATTTCTGCCAATGTTGTGATCGGCGAGCTCCTGCCTGAAGGTGATCCCGCCCTGGCACGCGAGAAGGTTGCAGCTTTTGCCAGCCTCTCCATGGAGGAACGGCATGCCTGGTTCCGCCAGGAAGCCGAGCGCTGCATCCGCTGTTATGCCTGCCGTGAGGCTTGCCCGATGTGCTACTGCGAGGAGTGTTTCGTAGATCACATCACCCCGCGCTGGACGGAAAGCGGCACAACCCCTGCAGGCATGCAAGGCTGGCATATCGTACGCGCCTTCCATCAAACTGGTCGCTGCACGAGCTGCGGCGCTTGCGAACGCGCCTGCCCAATGGACATCAAAATGACTTACCTGACTGAGAAACTCAACGAGGATATGCGCCGGAAGTACAACTTCGAAGTTGGGTTGGATGCCACCACACCGCCTCCTTTCTCAACCGTTACCCTGGACGACAAGTCCCGATTTGTGATTTGAGGAGAGCCAACATGAACCTGATCCTCAAAAAAGACCACTTAAAGCACTTGCTGAACGCCTGGCGCCAGGATTATGAGGTTTATGCCCCGCAATCTCTGCAGAATTTCACCCATTTTCTGCCGCTGCAGGATGGCTTTGAACTAGCCTTCGATAAAGCCCACAACACGCGTATTCCACCAAAAGCCCTCTTTTTGCCGACCTCTGAGGCTCTGCTAAAATTCACGCGCTTTGGCGGATACGAAGAAGTCCCTTCAGAAACTGCACCCCGCCTCATTTTTGGCATCCATCCATGCGACGCGCATGCCATGACCATGCTGGATACGGTTTTTGAGCAGGAACGCTACACAGACCCACTCTGGAAAGCCCGCCGTGAAGCCACGGTGGTGGTTGGCCTTGGCTGCGACGAACCCTGCAAAACGGGTTTCTGTACTACCGTAGGCTCGGGACCGTTCAATCACGCCGGTCTGGACGCGATTCTCACAGACCTTGGTGAGATCTTCCTGGTGGAAATCCTGACTGACAAAGGCGAATACCTTTTCACCCAACTTGAAACAGCGTCTGAAGACCAAAGTATGCAAGCAAGCGAGGTGCAGCAGGCTGCCAAAGCGAGCATGCCCATTGCCTTCGAGACAGAAGGGCTTAAGCAAAAGCTCGATCAGAACTTCGCCAGTCCCTACTGGGAAGAAGTTTCCCGCTCCTGTTTGGGCTGTGGAGTGTGCACGTTCCTCTGCCCAACCTGCTTCTGTTTCGACATCGTCGACGAAGCCCAACGCGGTGAACGCGTGCGCAATTGGGACACCTGCATGTTCCGCACCTATTCCCTCGAAGCTTCCGGTCACAACCCTCGCCCCAGCCGTGTGGAACGCACGCGTCAGCGTTTGAGTCACAAATACAGCTACTGGCTGGACCAAATCAACCAGATCGGCTGCACTGGCTGCGGTCGCTGCGTGCGTTATTGCCCGGTTGGCCTGGATATTCGCGCCATGCTGCGCAAAGCCCATCAACTTCCCAGTGAGGTGCTCCATGCCTAATGAGGGCCGCAGTCCCTATTTGCCTATTCCTATGCATGTTTTGCATGCTTATTACGAATCCACCGACAACTCGCTCAAAACCCTTGAACTGAGCTTTGACGACCCGCAGGATGCGCGCGAATTCTTCGCTGCCTTCAATCCAGGCCAATTCTGCTTGTTAAGTGTCATCGGCAAAGGCGAGTCCGCCCTGGGCGTCGCAAGCGCTGCCTGGGAAGGGGATTTTGTCCGTTTTACTGCCCAAAAACTGGGTTCCGTGACAACTGCCCTGCATGCCCTCAAACCTGGTGACCCGATCGGTATGCGCGGACCGCTCGGCAATGGGTTTCCATTGGAAGAATGGAAAGGTAAGAACCTCGTCATCATAGGCGGCGGTTGTGCCTTCTCAACCCTCTATGCCCTCACCAAACACCTGCACCATCCCTCCAATCGTGGAGATTATGGCAAATTGACCGTCATCTATGGCACACGCACCTCCGGTCTGTGTATGTACAAGCAGGATATTGCCGCCTGGCACCAACGCGATGACATGGAAGTGCATCAAGCCATCGACGTCCCGGAGCAGGATTGGCTCCACCATGTGGGCTATGTTCCTGATGTGGTCAAAGAGGTCAGGCCTTCCCCAGTCAATAGTGTGGCAGTTGTTTGCGGTCCTCCAATTATGACCAAATTCACCCTGCCTGCTCTCGTCGAGCTCGGTTTCCCCCCTGAAACCATTTTCACCTCGCTTGAAAAGCGCATGAAATGCGGCATCGGCAAGTGCGGTCGCTGCAATCTCGGTCCAAAATATATCTGTAAAGACGGTCCGGTCTTTAGCCTCGCTGAGCTGAACGCCCTGCCGGCAGACCTTTAGGAGAAACATGAGTCGCGGTATTCCAAAGAAAACCAAAACCGAACATGAAATGACTATCCAACGCCCAATGGTCACGCGCAATTACCTGATGCGGTGGGATCTCGACCGCTGCGTTGGCTGCCAGATCGGTCCGATAGTTTGCCCCAAAGACGCGCTCACCCATGTGGAAGCAGAATTAAAAGACGGACGCATCGTCAAACGATCCTCGGTGGACGTCGACGAAAAGAAGTGCGTCAACTGCGGCGCTTGCGTCGTATCCTGCCCCACGCATGCCATCTCGCTCACCATCAATGGCAAACCTGAAATCCCGGTCATTGAGTACGGCGCTTATCCCGAATTCATCACCAAGACCATTTTCCACAAGGAAAAGTTTGACTTTTCGCTTAAAGATTTCCTGATCGACAACTGCCCAACCGGCGTCATCAGTTACGATGAAGTCCGCGAAACGATGCGGATTGATTTTGATAACTGCATCCACTGCCGCCAGTGTGAGATCGCCAGTAAGGGCGCCTTTGAAGTCCGGCAGGCCTGGGTCGGCTCGGTCCAGTTGCACCGGGAACGCTGCGTGGAAGGCTGTGTGGCATGCGCTGATATCTGCCCCACCCGCGCGCTCCACATTGACGATTCCGGTGAGTTGGTGCTGGCAGATTATTACTGCATCAAGTGCGGAGCCTGCATGGAAGTCTGCCCGGTGAAAGCTGAATACGTAGAAGAACCCTTTGAGTTTGAGTCGCAGGGTATGACCCTCCAACGGAAGCTCAAACGCCTGACGAACGCGGATGAACTGCCCATCAAAGTGGAACGCTGGCGGGTGAATCATACCGAAGTGTCGAGTGCGTCCTGGATAGAGGCATTGCGCAAGGTTTCGGATGACAAAGCCAAGTCAATCGAGATTGACCGAAAGGGCGCACTGCGGCGGGCGGACCTGATCGATGCACTTCGTGGAAATTTGCTGGCAAAGGCACAACTTAAAAAAGAAATCGAAGGATAAGTGTTTTCTCAGGAAGGAGGAATTGGATGAAATTACCACAATTTCTAATGTTAATCCCATTCCTCAAAAGGCTGATGGTAGAAACCTCCGCCGAAGCGATCCATCAAGCCTGTACAATCCTGGATGAAAATGGCATTCAGTATCGCATCCAGACTTTGCGCATGCGTGGCACCATTGGGACGATGTTGGATTCACGTACCTATATGCGCATCAACCTCTCCCAAAATAAATGGGGGACGCAGTCCTCGATCTCTTACGCTATTTACGTTCGCCGTAAGGATTACGAAACAGCCCGCCGGTTGACCAGCTCAATCAAGATAATGTAAGTCGTCTTGCTCGGGGGGCATGGCTCCAAAACCGTGCCGTGCGGTGAAATCAAAGGACCAGCCAGTGGCGCGGTTGTATTCAGGATTTCGTTCGCCGTGTGAAAAGATCAAAACCCGCGCTTTGGAACGCAACCGCCCAAAATCACGGAGGTTCGGCGTGGACGTTATCACATTTCTGAAGGTGCCGGAATTGATGTAGTAGGTTTCAACCCCCTTTTCCACTTTCATCAACTGCACCAGTGGATTATGCGTATGCCCGCTAACAATGCAACGCACGGGGGAGTTCTCTGTGCGCATACATTCTTCTTTGAGAATAATCGCCGACTGATCGCCAATTATCGAACGGCGCGAAACCGGAGCCAGTAAGGTCTTGACCGCCCAGAAGGGCAATCCTCTTCGCCAAAGGCGTGTTCTCAGGATCGCTTTCAGGCTTGCAGCAGAGAAACCGGATATCCCGCCAAAGTCAATCATCTGCCGGCTGATTTCAGCAGAGGCTGCCAGGTCGTCGAGCATTTTTATGAATATTGGCTCAATCAGGCGCCAGACTTCCTTCATGGAAAGCCCGGGGGTGGAAAACAAAAAGTTGATCAGGGCATTGGTAGGCCGCACATTGTCAAAATCGATCAATCGCTGGAACATGATGGAAAGATCCGCGTCATCCAGGATGCCTTCCTCGGTGTAGTATTCCTTAAAGAGAATTGGTAATTTTGCGGCAATTTCGGAGGTAACAATATCCCCGAAAGAAGGCTTGTCGTAATAACTCTTATTAATCAAGGTCGGAATTTCGAGCCACTGCCGAAAATCCACCCCAAAGTTAGCAGCGTCATACTCATGGCCGTGGCGGATCAGCACTTTTGTCTCGCCATTGGTCTGATACAGATATTGGTTGTCAAATGGAAGGTCGGATGGCTCCATCCCGAGGAAACTGCGAGTACGGTTGCGGATGCTCTGGCTTGCATTCAGAAGCCGGTCGTGGTTCCCGGGGATGAAATGGATCCGGACCGGTCGGCGAAGTTGAATTGTCAGGTTGCGAAACAGATCCAACGTGGCTGAAACGCGTGTATCGGCTGCAATGGCGTTCATGATTTCGTTGATGCGCCCTTCCAGATCACTACCCTCAGTCACCTGATCATTGTGCGCGTAAGGTCGCAAGTGATCTTTATGCCAAAGCGGGGAACGGGTGACCTCAAAAATATCTCCCGCCAAAACCAGGTCAATGTCTTCGATATTTTCATTGCGAATAAATTCGAGAATTTCATTGAAAAACGCGCGGTACACTTCAGGCGGCAGATTGTGGTTAAAATAATGCTCCCCAATTGACAGCGAGCTGCTGTCCGCAAAATGCAAATCCGACATGACGATAATCACAATTTTTTCCTGGCATTATTGTATTACATCCCCCGCCCGGTTTGGTTAAACGTACTGTTAAAATTACGGAACTTGCATTCTGAAAGCGCCTGACTCTCTTGTGCCGACATCTGCCCCACCCGTGCCCTCCATATCGACGAATCCGGCGAGCTGGTTTTGGCGGATTATTACTGCATCAAATGCGGTGCCTGCATAGAAGTCTGCCCCGTGAAAGCTGAATACGTGGAAGAACCCTTTGAATTTGAGTCGCAGGGTATGACCCTCCAACGCAAGCTCAAACGCTTGACAAACGCGGACGAAATGCCCATCAAGTTGGACCGCTGGCGGGTGAACCACACCGAAGTTTCCAGTGTGGACGCATCAGATAATGCCCATAACGTGGTGTAAATTGCGTCTTTATGCTTCCAGGTTAATTAACTCTTCTTCAAGAACTGCTATTTTTTATTCCACAGTTTCTATTGTATTAAGTTATCATTCGTGCTAATATAATGCAATGGAATTTAATTCGTTATTAAAACTAATCGGAGACGAACCCATCTTTGAATCGTCCATCCTTCTCGCTGGGGATGTCGATCCAAAGTTGATTCGCATCCAACTTTCCCGTTGGATAAAAGCCGGTAAAATTTATCAACTTCGCAGGGGACTCTATTCAATCGCACCCCTCTATCAAAGACAACAGCCTCACCCCTTCCTGGTCGCCAATCACCTCCAGAAGGCATCCTATGTTAGCCTCCAATCCGCATTATCGTTTTACGGACTGATCCCCGAAGTTGTGAATATCACTACCAGTGTGTCGACTGGCCGTCCGGAACGATTGGATACTCCGTTAGGAACTTTTGAATTTCGACATATCAAAACAGAGTTGTTGTTCGGTTACCGAATGACTGAATTAGGTGAACAAAGCGCTTTAATCGCCACACCAGAAAAAGCGCTCCTGGATTTGATCTACTTACAACCTGGAGGAGACTCTCCAGCTTACCTGAAAGAATTGCGATTACAGAACACAGAAAAACTTGATAAAGACTTGCTTAGAAGTCAGTCAGAAAAATTCAACACTCCAAAACTACAAAACGCTGTCAAAGGTATTCTCCAATTAATATCTGGCGAATCTGAAAAATTTGAGGACCTATGAAAGAATATTTGGCAAACCTGGTAAAACAAACACCCACCACACTAGAAGGAAGAAACCTGGTGCGTGAGTATTTACAGGCACGGATTTTGGAATCTCTGCAAAAATCAGGCGCCATGATTCCTCTGGCTTTCCATGGCGGAACTGCCCTTCATTTCTTGTTTTCACATGGCCGCTACTCTGAAGATCTCGACTTTGCTCTGGAAGGAAATCGAGAATACTATAATTTCCGAGATTTCTTGAAAGCAATCCGCTCTGATTTATCTCCAGAGGGATATCAGATCGAAATAAAAGCAAACGATCAAAAAACGGTCCATAGAGCATTTATTCGCTTTCCGGGTTTGCTTTACGAGATGGGGCTATCTCCCATGCAGAGTGAGGTCCTTGCAGTGAAGATTGAAGTCGATACTAATCCTCCAAAGGGAGCTGGTTTAGCCACAACTGTCGTCAGACGGTTTGTTGTTCTTCAACTTCACCACCATGATAAACCTTCTTTACTTTCGGGAAAACTCCATGCAATCTTACAACGCTCGTACATAAAGGGACGCGATATTTATGATCTGCTTTGGTACCTGAGCGATCCAACCTGGCCAGCCCCCAATTTGATCCTCTTGAATAATGCCCTCGCCCAGACAAATTGGAATGGCGGACTCTTGACCGAAGAAAATTGGAAACAACAGATTTGGCAAAGGTTGCAAACCCTGAGCTGGTCAGGGATTGTGGATGATGTTCGACCATTTGTTGAACCGAGTTTTAACCTGAATTTACTCACCCTCGACACTTTTGAAAGGATGTTAAAGATTTGATTTTGAGCAGGGTGGACTAAAAGTTACAAGCGTAATTCGAGTTGGACGTTTAGCGGCTGTTTCAAGCGAAATACTTCTTGGCGTAATTGGTGAAATTTCATTTGAGCGCTTTAATCGTATAAAGAAGAATTTGTCAGATCGACACTCTGAGAAATAAAGACGTTCCGCTTGAAGTACATATTTCTGGCAGGGAAGATCGTCAGAATGGCAAGGAGTGTTGTGTGGAAGCTTTCAACAAACTATCTTTATCAAGATATCTATGCAAATTGTCTTACCTAAAATAAACGTTTATATGTACCAATCTGTTGTTTGTATTTAAACAAAGCCGAGAAATATCTTTTTCTACATCCGTTTTTATGAAATGGGTCGCTAAAACCGCTGAACAACGGAGAAAATCATGCTAAACTTAAATGAGTTCAGCCACAACCATCACCCTTCTGGGGTGAATTTGTTGGCAAAAATCATCAGACGTGGATTTTCAGAATATGATAATTTTTTATTAGGGAGAAAATATGCCAATAACACAACAACAAATCAATAAAGCGGAAGTTAACCAAAACTCAGCCGCATTTGATTCGAACCCTCAGGTCAGGCTTATTGCTGGTCCAGGAACTGGAAAATCATCTGTAATTGAAAAAAGAATTTTATGGTTATTACAAAATGGGACACTGCCATCTAATATATTTGCTATTTCATTTACTCGAGCAAGTTCTCAAGACCTAATGAAAAGGGTTAAGAAATATTGTGAAGACCACGGAAGACCTGAGGGAAGAAATGTAAGTATTACAACGCTACATTCTTTAGCGCTTAGAACACTAAGTATGGCAGGACTGTTAACATATCCTGGAACACCCAGTATCCTTGATGATTGGGAATTAAAAAATATTATCGACTCAGAGTTTTCTGTACACTCTGGATACACCTCGGGTAATCCGATAAATGGGTACCCACCAAGACGCTGTGAAGACATTCGACGTGATTTTGAAGCTTTCTGTGGAACAGGCCAATGGAATCCAGTTAACTTTATTCCACCCACTCCACCAATTTCACCACAAGAACGTCAGAACTATCAAACATTTCATCTTTCCAGAACAAAAATATACTCCTGTCTTCTACCTGGAGAAATTGTTCAAAAATGTCTTGAATATATGCGGGCAAATACCCTTCATCCGGAGAACTTGCTCAATATCCATTACCTCATTGTTGATGAATACCAGGACCTCAATCCACTTGACATAGAATTCATTGATCGCTTAACCCAAAACGGTGTTAATACATTTGTCGCTGGGGATGACGATCAAAGTATTTATTCATTTCGTTTTGCCTCTCCAAGTGGAATTCAGCTTTATCATCAAAGGTTTGCTGGTGCCTCTGATCATTCGCTTCACGATTGCTTTAGATGTACCCCCTTTATTTCAAATTCCGCGCGTACTCTAATAAATCACTACGGAGGTCAACACAGAATTCCGAAAAATATTTCTTCCTTATATGAAAATTCTGTTCCACCTGTAAATGGAACTGTTTATTTATGGCATTTTTAAAAGGGGTAATCAAGAGTCAAGAGCGATTGCGCAATCAATAAGCTCACTAATAAACCGAGGAATAGACCCAAAACAGATTATGATTTTATTGGCCAACTCCAAGATTCAGCTACAGCCAATAACCAGTGAATTGGATGGCTTAAATATATTATACGAGTCTCCAAGGGAAGAGAGCTTTTTTGATAAAAAAGCTGGCAGGTTTGTCATTGGATTACTTCGTTTAGCGTGTCATACAGATGATTATTTTGCTTACAGACTAATTTTAGGATCAAGACCAAATATAGGACCTACATCTTGCAACAATATCGCGGAATTAGTAGAAACAAATAATTTAAATTACCAGGATATTTTTCGTAATCCTATTCCAAATGGAGTCTTTTCAACTCGGTTAATTAACATAATAAATGATGTGAGAAATATCTGTAACTTAATTTCTTCCTGGCAACCAGACAATCTTCTGAGTTGTCGGGTCGCAGAAATAACTCAAATCATTCAAAATATTTTTGGTCAAGTAGAAGTTCAAGAGTGGCAAAATAAAATCGCACAATTACCACAAGCAACAACATTAAAGGAATTGTTAGATTACATTTTGACAGATAATAGTGAGCAACGGGAAAATATTCTAAAAGATATTTATTCCCGTTTACAGATCCCGTATACTGGTCAGCAAGGTAATGATCAAAAAATACAAATAATGACAATGCATGGCGCAAAGGGACTGAGTGCAAGAATTGTTTTTATTCCTGGTCTTGAACAACAAATCTTGCCAGGCCTAAAGAGAATTCATTACCAAGGTTTAATATTCGAGGCTGCAAGAATGTTATATGTATCAATCACACGCGCCAGAGCGTCGTGTATTATTTCATTTGCCGATAACCGTTATTACTTTGGCAAGAATTATCGTCAAACACCATCTGATTTCACCAGCTTCTTAAACGGTGTGTTTTCTAATAGGACTCAAGGATTAACAGATAATGAACTCGATGAAATAGTCCAGGATTGCGCTAACTTGTAAAATTAGTGTTGCTTGATCATCTCCGGGGTTATTATGGAAAATAATTTGACTATTGGGCAAATTGTTCGGTTGATTGCAGACCATTCGCCAAGTGGTCCCATCATCGCTGAAATTCCGATGACAGATGGACAGATACGATATCGCATGTTCCATTCCCCCACGGATGTCAGAGAGTACCTAGCTGATCAGATCGAACTGGTGGACATTACACCCACTGGTGATAGATTAGTCGATGCCCTGCAAAGAGAAGAATGGCTGCCTGCTTCCCAATTCCCGGCCCGTCTCACCGCTGCCCGCTTGGCTGATCCCCAAGTCGATCATGTCTATTCGCTATATGCCGGCCGCATCCAGCATATTCCTTTTCAGTTTAAACCTCTGTTGCGTTTCCTGCGCGCTGACCAGCCCCGCCTTTTTATTGCGGATGAAGTTGGTGTTGGTAAAACCATTGAGGCAGGCCTGATCCTTAAGGAGTTGCAGTCCCGCCAGCGAGTGGATAATGTGCTGGTGCTTTGCCCCAAAGCGCTGGTGATCAAGTGGTGGGAAGAAATGCGCCGCTTTGATGAAGATTTCCGCTTAAATAGAATTGGCAACTTTGCGGCAATTTCGCAGGTAACAATATCCCCAAAAGAAGGCCTGTCGTAATAGCTCTTATTAATCAGTGTCGGAATTTCGAGCCACTGCCGAAAATCCACCCCAAAATTAGCGGCGTTATACTCATGTCCGTGGCGGATCAGCACCTTTGTCTCGCCATTGGTCTGATGCAGGAATTGGTTGTCAAACGGAAGGTCGGATGGCTCCATCCCGAGGAAACTGCTATCTCAGCCGAGAACCTTCCTGAAAGCGGCCAGGGTGACATCGACAGCCTTGCCAGGAATGTCGTGATGGGTAACCATGCGATATTCCCCGGGACCCGAATCCATCAACAAGACGCCTTCCTGCTTCATCGCTTCCAAAAATTCTTGCATTGAAAGCGTCACACTTTCATCCAGTTTGAAGAAAACCATGTTGGTTTGCGGTGAGTTCTTGGTCAAATGGACTTTTCCAATGCTTCGCAGCCCCTCCGCCAATAAAGCCGCGCGTCGATGGTCTTCTGCCAGCCTATCCACCATCTCATCCAGCGCCACAATTCCTGCAGCCGCGATAATGCCCGCCTGGCGCATGCCGCCGCCCAACATTTTCCGTAATCGCCGCGCTTTGCTGATGAGGGTCGCATTACCACACAACACCGATCCCACCGGGGCACACAAACCCTTACTCAGGCAAAAGGTGACCGAATCTGCTGGCTCTGCTAATTTACTGGCAGGTAAACCCAACGCTACTGCAGCATTGAAAATCCGCGCTCCGTCCAGGTGCAGAAGTAGGCCGTGCTTATGGGCAAAGGCAGCCGCACTTTCAGTGTATTCCAGGCTCAGCGGCACACCGCCACAAGCATTTTGAGTGTTCTCAAGAATAACCAGCCGCGAAATTGGTTCGTGTACATCCTCTGGATTGCGCAGAGCGTTCTCCAGGTCCTTTAAAGCAATTGTTCCATCTGGTTGGTTGGGAACCGTGTGAATCACTACACTGCCCAGGGCTGAGACACCACCGGCTTCATGCAAGAACGTGTGTCCCTGGGTGCCCATGATAGCCTCTTCGCCCCGTGCGCAGTGTGCCAGCACCGCCAGCAGATTGCCCATCGTGCCCGAAGTCACGAACAACCCGCGCTCCTTGCCAAGCATCCTGGCGGCTTTTTGTTCTAACGCGTTGACGGTCGGATCTTCCCCGTAAACGTCATCCCCCACTTCAGCGCTTGCCATTGCCTGCCGCATTTTTTCAGTCGGATGTGTCGTGGTATCAGAGCGAAAATCAAAGGTTTGCATGGTTTACTCCTTTTCGATAGTAGTTAGTATTTCTTTAAGGTCTGCTGCCAATGGAGCTGTGAATTCTGTTGGCTCTTCCTCACCTGGCAGTTTGATGCTCAGCTTGTAGGCATGCAGGAAAAATCTTGGAATATCGAGCGACTTCTTCCGATGGCCGTAGATTCTGTCTCCCGTTACAGGGCAGCCGAGAAAAGCCAGGTGCACGCGGATTTGGTGGGTTCTGCCTGTGAGGGGCTGCAATTCAAGCAGGGTGTGATTACGGTAGCGTTCAAGCGTATGGTATTCTGTGATAGCTGTTTTACCCTTGTCTCCATACACGACCGTCATCCGCTGCCGGTTCTTTTCATCTCTTCCGATAGCCGTTTCAATTCTGCCACTGGGGGTAGGCGGTTGACCATCCACCAATGCCAGGTAGGTCTTTTTCGTTTTTCGCGATTTGAATTGCCGCACCAGCCAGGTATAGGCTGCTTCATTGCGCGCCAGGATCAGAACTCCGGATGTGTCCTTGTCCAACCGATGGACAATGCCAGGGCGTTCAGCTTCGCCCACCGGTGCGATCTCCGGCCAATGGTTCAAGACTGCGTTCACCAGGGTATTTTGGGTATTTCCAGCACCCGGGTGCACAACCATGCCGGCAGGTTTGTTCACAACGACTACGTTTTCGTCAACGTAGATCACATCGATCGCGATGGGTTGCCGCAATAGCGTGTTTGCTTCGTGGATCGGAAGGGAATAGCCCACAGTGCTTCCCGGTTCAAGCTTGAAAGCGGCTTTTTTTTGGACCTCTCCGTTCACGGAGACGTCCCCATTCGCAATCAGTTGCTGGAACTGCACACGCGAAAACTCCGGCTCAGACTGCGCTAAGAATTTATCGAGCCGTATTGCACCTTCCCCTTCGTAGTGTAATTCTTTATGCATCTCCGCCAGGTTTCGTTTCCGGTTCCCCATTGGAGCCATTTTTCTCTTTTATGAGCATGTCCAGCAGCATCAACCCAACACCGATAGTAACAGCAGAATCAGCAATGTTAAAAATGGGGAATCTTCCAACGGCGATAAAGTCCGTGACAAAACCCATACTAAACTGGTCAACCAGATTACCGACCGCACCGCCCAGCATAAGGCTCAAGGATACTTTCAGCAGCGTGTCCTTTATTTCAGCTTTTTGGTAGAAAACGACGATGAAAAGAACGATAACGATCCTGACGATCGTTAATATAGGACCGGCATTCTGCAAGGTACCAAACGCTGCACCCCGGTTCTGCCAGTATAGGAACCGGAAAAATTCTCCGATCGCAGGGATCGGCGCCCAGGCTTCGCCAAAGGCAAGGTTTTGCCTTACCAGGGCTTTCGTCAGCTGATCCAGCACAATCACCAAGGCAGCGATCAGGAACAAAAGTCTATTATGTTTCAGGAATTTCTTCACTCTGCCTCTCCTCGTACAGCTTGCAAGGCAAAGTGTAATTCTTCTCCATCAAAAGCATCATCTACCGCGGTCAACCCGTGCGGCGAGGCTTCGTCCAGAACAACCACCGCTAACGTTTCTGCGGCAATATAAGCTTCATTTTGCTTCACTGCCTCACTTAACGCTCGGGTAGCCTGGTAATAGATCCGTATGCGATCGGCGATATCCAGGCCAAGGCTTTTGCGCTGATCCTGTACCCGTCGCACGAACTCGCGCGCCAGACCCTCATAGAATAACTCCTGGCTGATCGTTGTGACCAATGCCGCCAGGTAAGGACCTTCCGTCGCAACGGAAAAGCCTTCTTTGGCTGTGGCATGCACTTCGACTTCGTCTGGCTGAATTTCGTAGTATTTATCATCCACTTTGATTACCAGGTTCAAGCCAGCCAACAGCCTCTCGGCGCTTTCCTTCGCGGGCAAATCAAGGATCGCCTGCCGGACTTTTGGCGACAATCCCTTATACTTCTGACCCAATTGCCTGGGCAATGGATTCAGACTGTAATCAACGGCTTCTTCGCTTCCTCCCAATGCCCTCACCTGTTTAACGTTTAATTCGTCTGCGAGGATCTCTCTAAACTGGTCCACCACATCCAACTCATCCGTGCTGCCAACGGCAAATGCGACTTCCGAAAGGGGCTGACGCACCTTGACGTTCGACTTGTTGCGCGCGGCATGCCCAAGCGAAGCCAGCTTCATCACCACCGCCATCTGGTGGTTGAGGGTTTCATCGATCATGCTCAGGTCAGCTTTTGGCCAGTCAGCCAGGTGCACAGAAATCGGTGCCTGGTCATCAAATGAACGCACCAGGTTTTGGTAAAGAGTCTCTGACATGAAGGGCATGGCGGGTGCCAGTAATTTGGAGACGGTCACCAAAGCCCGATACAGCGTCTCGTAAGCAGCAGCCTTATCCGCATCCGATTCACTCTTCCAGAAACGCCTTCTTGAGCGGCGCAAGTACCAATTGGAAAGATTGTCCACAAAAGCTTCAATCGGACGGGTAGCTCCGATCACGTCATAGGTTTCATACGCCTTGGTCACATCCCTCACCAAGGTCTCCAACGATGAGAGCAGCCATCGGTCCAGATCTGAGAATTGGGGAATAACCGAAGAGTCAGGGGTCCAGTTATCCAGGTTGGCGTAAGTCACGAAGAACGAATAGGTATTCCACAGCGTCAGCATGAAGCTGCGCACCACCTCCCCCACGAGTTCCGTGCTAAAACGGCGCTCGTTGCCTGGAGGGCTGGAAGTGTAGAGATACCAGCGCATCGCGTCGGCACCGTAGGCATCGATCACTTCCCAGGGGTCAACCACGTTGCCCTTGTGCTTGGACATCTTCTGACCTTCTCCATCCAGGATTAATCCCAGGCAGATGACATTCTTGTAACTCAGGTTGTCAAAGACCAGCGTGCTGATCGCCAGCAGCGAATAGAACCAACCGCGGGTTTGGTCGACCGCCTCGCAGATGAAATCGGCAGGGAATTGCTGTTTGAATTCCTCCAGGTTCTCAAAAGGATAATGCCATTGGGCAACAGGCATTGAGCCTGAATCAAACCAGACGTCAATCAACTCGCTCACACGGGTCATCCTGCCCTCCTTGCATTTGGGGCAACTGAAGTGAACCTGGTCCACGTAAGGACGGTGCAGTTCCAGCTTGGTTTGATCCTCACCGGTCAGCTTGCTCAATTCTTCAATAGAGCCAACGCAGTGCTGATGCCCGCAGCTTTCGCAGACCCAGACTGGCAGCGGCGTACCCCAGTAGCGGTCCCGCCCCAAAGCCCAGTCCACATTGTTTTCCAGCCAGTTGCCAAAACGGCCTTCTTTGATATGCTCTGGCACCCAGTTAATCTGCTGGTTCAGTTCGACCATGCGGTCTTTGACTTTGCTGGTGCGGATAAACCAGGTGGATCGTGCCATGTATAAAAGCGGGGTGTCGCAGCGCCAGCAGAAGGGGTAACTGTGGGTCAGCGTTCCGCGGTTGAACAACAACCCTCGCTTTTCCAGGTCTTCCATGATCAACGGATCGGCATCTTTGACGAACATGCCAGCCCAGGGTGAAACCGCTGGTTTGAATTTGCCTTCGTCGTCGATTGTCAGCAAAACCGGTAAATTGTACACTTTGGAAACCTGCATATCATCGATGCCAAATGCTGGCGCGATATGCACAAGCCCGGTTCCGTCACTCGTGGTGACGTAATCGGCATTAACTACGTAATGAGCTGGCTTATCTGGTGGCATAAAGGAGTAGAGAGGCGCATATTTCATACCCTCGAGCGCTTTTCCCTTCATGCTCTTGAGCACTTCCACCTTTTTATCTCCAAAGACAAGCGGGATCAATTCCTTCGCCAGGATCAGACGTTCATCCGTCCCACCTTCCACTCTGACCATGACGTAATCCACTTCAGGATGCGCAGCAACTGCAACATTGCCTGGTAACGTCCATGGTGTGGTAGTCCAAACCAATAGATAGGTATTCGGTTCATCCAGCAGCGGCAGGCGTACCGTGATGCTTGGGTCAACCGTGTCGGCGTACCCTTGCGCAACTTCGTGGTTCGAAAGCGGTGTGCCGCAGCGCGGGCAGTACGGAACCACCTTGTAGCCTTGGTACAGCAGCCCTTTATCCCAAATCTGGCGTAATAACCACCAAACTGATTCGATGTACGGATTCGTGTAAGTCACGTAAGACCGGCTTAGATCCACCCAATAGGCGATTCGTTCGGTCATTTTCTCCCAATCCTGTATACGCGAGAAGGCTGATTCGCGGCAGAGGGCATTGAACTTCTCGATGCCGTATTCTTCGATCTGGCTCTTCGAGGTGAAGCCCAGCTTCCTTTCGACTTCGATTTCGACCGGAAGTCCGTGCGTGTCCCAGCCACCGCGCCGATCGACGAAGTAACCCTGCATCGTGCGGAACCTTGGGAACATATCCTTAAAAGCGCGCGCCAGGACGTGGTGCACACCAGGTTTACCATTGGCAGTGGGGGGACCTTCAAACATCACAAATGGCTCGCGGTCTTTGCGCTCATCGGATGATTTCTTAAAAACCTCATGCGCCCGCCAAAAACGCAGGCGGGCTTCTTCCTCCTGCTGGATATTCAATCGCGATGACACTGGTTTGAACATAATTGCTCCTCATGCGGCTGGTCTTTACCAGCCTATTAATAAAAATAGCCCGTCCCACTACAGGGACGAGCCAAAACTCGCGGTACCACCCCGCTTCTCAGCTATGCTGAGCGCTTATCGCATGCTGCCTATTGAACATGCACCCTCTCTAACGGAAGGGCGATCCGGCTCGCTTACTATCGTCAAACGTGTTCAGCTTGCGGCTCTGGAAGGATTTTCCTGCAAGGGGTTCTGCCCGGCTTACACCATCCCGGTTCGCTATCAGCCTGCCTGCAGTACTCGTTTCCGTCTCTGCCGATCAAATAATAATTATCTCATAGCTGTAAAAGCCTGTCAAACCTTGCGCTAAAAAATTTGTGTGAAAAAAACAGACCTTCCTGCGAAGGTTCAGGGTGCCTGGAGGGGGTCGAACCCTCAACATCTTCATCCACAGTGAAGCACTCTGCCATTGAGCTACAGGCACCATGTAGGCGGCTATTCTAACATACCCATCGCAGTCTCGCAAGCAGAAATCTTGTGTCGTTTTTTTTGCAATTCTAAGCACTTACTGATGTACTTGTAAAGATCCAACAATACGAGATAGGATGTAACCGATCCATCAATGACCTGCTTAACGTATAAACTGGACCTGTTGCGGTCCGGTATTAGGTTTTTCTTTACGATAGACTATTGGAATAAGCTTAAAGTTACTGACGCAAGTGCTCGATCAGCTGGCTGCGGTTTACACTGACCTGCTCAATGCTATGCAAATCTTTGACCACCACCGTATTCCCTTCGATCTCCTCTGGTCCGAGCACGAGTGCCTTACCAAGTCCCAAACGATCAGCGTACTTAAACTGCTTTGCCAGTTTTTCAGGCTCAGCCTGGATCACTTTGAAACCAGCGGCACGCAGCTGACTCGCCAAGCGAATGGACTCTGCAAGAGTGTCCTGATCGAATACTGTCACAAAAAGCGTTTCGGGGTCCACTAAGTCTGCTGGGATTAAGCCGTAGGCCTCCAGAACCAGCATAATCACCACGTCGCCCATCGCGAATCCCACTCCAGGCAATGGGCTGCCGCCTACATCTGCCACCAGGTTGGCGTAATGCCCACCGCCTAAAATTGCCCGAAATTCGCCGTTGGTCGCTTGTGCCTCAAAAACAGTTCCGGTGTAATAATCCAATCCCCGGATAATTTTCGGTTCATACGCTACGAAATCCGCAACACCCATGACTTCAAGCATCGCAAAAAGGTTCCGCATGTGTTCCGAATCATGCCAGAGCTCCCGGTTTTCGAGAAGTTCGCGGATTGCTTTCAGCTGTTCCGCGTCTAAACCTTCCGCCAGCACTTTCTCATCCCACACATCCGACGGCAATTTGTCAATCCGGTCAATCAGATGCAGCATGGCAGGTTTTTGCTCCGCGCTGATCCCAATCTTGCTCAATTGACTGTCCATCAACTGACGATCGTTGACGTATAGCTTGACCTGGTCGGGGTTGAGCCCGACATTTTTCAGGAAAGTTGCCGCCACAGCCAGCAATTCCGCATCCGCCTGGACTGAATCGCTGCCGATCTGGTCAATATTCCACTGGAAAAACTCGCGTGTGCGCCCCTTTTGCGGGCGTTCATAACGCCAAAACGGTCCAAATGACCACCACCTCAACGGAAAAGTCAGTTGGTTCTGCTTTGAGGCAACCATGCGCGCCAGCGTGGGTGTGAGTTCAGGTCGCAACGTGATCGGGTCTCCACCGCGGTCGTTAAAAACGAATGCCTGCTCTTTAACAAGCTCTTCCCCCGATTTCGCCGCATAGAGATCGATTGTCTCCAGGCAGGGTCCATCATACATCTGGTAACCAAAAGTCTCCGAAGCCTCCGTTAGCTTCCGGACCAACCACTGGCGTTTTGCCATCTCGTCCGGATAGAAATCCCGCGTACCCTTGACACTTTTGATCACATTCTTCATAACAACCTCTTATCAATTAACTCAGTAGTATAACATGGCGGGTTTCTAGTAAAATAAAACAAGTCATTCTTTCGAGGATATCACATGAAAATAACGGAAGTAATTGCCATTAGCAATGGTACGCTCCTCACACCAGATGTCAACCTGGATCGTGAGATCCAAGGAGGCTTTGCCGGCGATCTGATGAGCGATGTTCTTGCTTCTGTCCAGGCAGAAGCCGTTCTAATAACCGGTCTCTGCAATCCTCAGGTAGTTCGTACTGCCCTGATTGCTGACGTGCGTCTGATCATTTTCGGCCGCGGAAAAAAACCTGGTGAAGATATCCTCAACCTTGCCATCGATGAGAACCTGCCCATAGCAGCATCACCCCTGGGTCTTTACGAGATTTCAGGCCGGCTCACGCAAGCCGGATTGCCAAGTTACGAAATGGAAATGAATCTCTTTCCTAAAGATTAGATATCATGAGCGACCAGGCTACTCTCTCTGATAACGACGCTGGCATGATCACCAGGGTAGAGGAACTTGGCTATGAACTGAAAATCAGCCAGGTGATGACTACCAATGTGGTCACATTCTCACCCGATATGACCATGCTCGAAGCGCTCAATCTGATGCAACATCATCGCATCTCGGGTGCTCCTGTCATCATGAACGGAGAGGTCGTAGGCATTATTTCCACCGAAGATCTTATCCGTGCCCTGCGCGACGGGCGAATTGACCGTAAAGTCTCAGATTACATGAGCAAAAATCTGATTACGGCCAAAGCCACAGACAAAGTTGTGGAAGCCTTACGAATCTTCGCAAAGAAAAATGTCGGTCGCCTTCCTATCCTGGATGAAAACAACAAATTGGTCGGTCTTCTTACCAAGGGCGACATAACCAACGGTTTGTTGACTGCGCTTCAACGCGACTATCAAGCCGAAGAAGTCATCCGTTATCGTGCTTCGCACCTTTTTGAGGATATCGAATCAGACCGCACCAGCCTTATTTTGCGGTATCGGATCATCAAAGATGACTTCCTGCACGGCGGCGCAGCTTCGAACAACATCAAAAGAGCCCTCCTACGTCTTGGCGCTGATCGTCAGGTTGCGAGACGCTGTGGAATAGCTGCCTATGAAGCTGAAATGAATCTGATCATTCACACCAATAATGGTGGTTTCCTGAGGGTGGAAATCGAACCGCATAAAATTACCATGGAAGCGTACGATGATGGTCCTGGGATCGACGATGTTGAAAAAGCCCTAACCCCCGGATTTTCCACTGCTTCCGAAGAGGTCCGTAATAAAGGCTTTGGTGCAGGTATGGGCCTGGTCAATATCCGCTCCTGCGTAGATGAAATGACCATCAAAACTTCCAAAGAAAGCGGAACCAATCTTTATATGACAATTTATCTGGACAAACCCAAAAACTGAGATTGGACAATCCATGCTTACACTCCAAACGATATTAGACCACATTGAGCTGAAAGTCCTGACAGACCCGGTGGATTTCTCGGAAATTGAGATTCACACCGGCTACACCTCGGATCTGCTTAGTTGCGTCATGACTGGCGCCCAGGCTGAATGTATCTGGATCACGCTGATCGCCAACATCAATGTCGTGGCTGTCGCTTCTTTGCTGGAAATCCCCGCTGTCATCATCACAGAAAATGCTCAGCCGGATGCAGCCACCATCGCCCGCGCAAATCAGGAGGGAATTGTGCTGCTCTCTACTCCAGTTGGCAGTTACCAGATCGTTGGAAGACTGTGGGAACTGGGAATCAAAGATACTGATCCAAACAAATGAAAAGCCTCAAGGCAGACCTCCACATCCACACAGTACTCTCTCCCTGTGCCACGCTGGAAATGCTGCCCCCTTATATCGTAGAACGCGCTAGCAAAACTAACATCCAGCTGATCGCGATCACCGATCACAACTCCAGTGCTAACGTTCCGGCTGTCATCAAAGCAGCTGCGGGCAGAAACCTGATCGTTTTACCTGGAATGGAACTTACGACCGCAGAAGAAATCCATGTAGTTTGCCTCTTCGACACCTATGCGCAGCTCGTTGAGCTCCAAAAGATTGTCGACAAAAACCTACCAAATATCCCCAACAATCCTGATTTCTTTGGGATTCAGTTGATCGTCGACTCAGAGGGAAATTATGTCGACACTGAAAATCGTCTCCTCAGCAACGCCACACGATTGAGCATCGGAGAAGCCCAAAGGCTTGTTTACCACCTTGGAGGGATCTTCATCCCAGCGCATGTTACTCGTGAAGAGAATGGTCTTTTACCCCGCCTGGGAGGCATCCCTCCTGAATTGAATTTGTCCGTCCTCGAGATTTCGGGTATCTCCAAATCCGAAGCTATAAAGCGTTATACATTTCTTAAAGATTACCATCTGATTCCCAGCACGGATGCCCATGATCTTGACGGCATAACCGGCATCCTGAGCTTGCAAATGGAGGAGATTTCAGTTTCCTCATTGCTTCATGCACTACAGACTCAATATTGATGAACGGCTAATTGCCATCCTGATCACATTGGAGTAAACTAATTGTGAAAAATAGAACAAACTTTATTACTCCAGAATTTGTTTGGCGATGTAATCTGCCTGTCCGTGCCTGATTAATAATCAGTGGAAGGAAGCAAGCTTGACCATTTTCTTCAAACTCTAAAACAACATTATTCCGGTCTTTACTTGTCTTTACCCCGCCTCTGGGCAGACAATGTCAGTGTCCCTGAAGTCAATATCTACAAAGGATGATCATGGAAGAAAACGCAATCCCATCCATACCCACCATTGATGAACTCAAGCAAGAAATCTCGTTGATCCTTCAGGAAACTAAAAAGGACCGGGAAAGCCTTATTCCCATCCTGCACAAGCTTACGCAACGTTTTGGATACATCTCCAGTCAGGCGTTGTACGAGATCAGCGCACAAACTTCCATCCCGCTGGCTGAAGTATTCTCAGTCGCCACCTTCTACCGCATGCTCCCAACGCAGCAGCGCGGTCGGCATGTGATCCTGTTCTGCGAAAGCCTGCCCTGCCATGTTGTTGGAGGTCGCGAGCTGTTTCAGGCCCTCAAAGCGGAGCTCCAGCTTGAGCCAGGCGAGACCAGCAAGGACCAAAAGTGGACATTTTTGACAACCAGTTGCCTGGGTGTATGCAATTTTGGCCCAGTCATCTCGATTGATGGCAACATCCATGGGCATCTGACCCCGGAATCCCTTCCAGAAATCCTGAACAAGTACGAGTAGGAGCAGCCATGAAAACAGTCCGCTCAATGGTTTTGATATCGAACGATCCAAAAAGTAAAGCTAATGCCTCACAGGAGGTCATTGCCGCCTTCAAGCTGGCGATCAAGAATTTGGAGCTCACTGATGAGGTGGCTGTTTCAACCATCCCGGAGATCGGTACAGTCCGGAACTTACCGCTGGTGGTGATCTTCCCGGAAGCAACAGTTTACGCCCCGGTCAAGCCCGAGGACGTCCCTCACCTGGTCGAAGAGCATCTCTTCAAAGGCCGCGAAGTTCCCAATCTGAAGGTAAAAGATCCTGACACGCTGCGGAAGATAGCCTGGCTGACACAGCGAAAGGGAACCCTGCCTGCTGAAAACCGCATCGTCCTGCGCAATGTTGGAATCGTTGATCCAGAAAGTATTGATGACTTCTTCGCCTACGAAGGCGGACAAGCTTTCGCCACAGCGCTCCAGATGACTCCGGAACTTGTAGTGGAGATTATCAAGGCATCTGGCTTACGCGGTCGTGGAGGCGCGGGTTTTCCAGCCGGCATTAAATGGGATTCCGTCCGCAAAACGCCCGGTAAGAAGAAATATGTCATCTGCAACGCCGATGAAAGCGAACCGGGAACCTTCAAGGACCGTGTCATCATGGAAGGCGACCCATTCAGCATCATCGAGGCCATGCTGATAGCCGCCTATGCGATTGGGTCGGATGAAGGTTACATTTATATCCGTGGAGAGTACCAACTCGCCCTTGACCGGGTCCAGATAGCCATTCAACAAGCCCGCGAGTATGGCGGTCTGGGTAAAAACATTTTTGGTTCTGGTTTCGACTTCGATATCCACATTCATGCTGGTGCTGGCGCTTACATTTGTGGTGAAGAAACTGCCCTGCTCGAGTCCATAGAGGGAGGGCGGGGTGAACCTCGCGTCAAACCCCCTTATCCCACCACTTCAGGCCTTTGGGGGATGCCGACTCTTATCAATAATGTGGAAACCTTCGCTAACATTCCACCAATTGTGCTCAACGGCGCGCAATGGTTCAAATCTTTCGGCACTCCTTCCAGCCCTGGCACCAAGGTCTATACCATCCTGGGCAATGTGAACAATACTGGACTGATTGAAGTTCCGATGGGAATCACCCTGCGCGAAGTGATCAACATCTATGGCAAAGGCATCAAAGGCGGTCAGTTCAAATTCGCCCAGACCGGCGGATCCAGTGGATCGATCATTCCCGCATCCCTGCAAGACACCCCGATGGATTTTGATTCTTACCGAAAAGTGGGCGTCGCTCTGGGTTCTGGTGCTCTTCTAATCTGCAATGATTCCAACTGTATTGTCGATTCAGTACGCGTCCTCGCGCGCTTCTTCCAGGAAGAATGCTGCGGTAAATGCGTTCCGTGTCGCGTTGGCACCGACCAGGTCTGGAAGATCCTGACCAATATTTCTGAAGGGCGGGGAACCATGGAAGACATCGCCCATTTGGAATGGCTCTCCAAAGGCTTGGAGGATTTTTCCAACTGTGGGCTTGGTCAGACCGCAGGGGCACCGATCAAAAACATGCTCGACCATTTCCGCGCGGAACTCGAAGCGCACATCAAACTCAGCGTTTGCCCCACCGGGGTTTGCCCTATGAGCTGATCGTTTGCCGCTGCCAGAAGGGAAAACGATAGGTCGGGTCATCTTGCTCAAAGAGTAAGCATCCATAGACCCGACTTTTTGATTAACATTCGATAGGATATACGTTGACCAAAACGTCTGAGTTGAGTAAACTACTTGTAACATTTTTCACAAGGGCAGCAGGCCTTTGAGATATAGGAGTATGCATAAAAATGACGCTAACACCCAATCAGCTCGATCCCCTCGACAATCCACGGATGAGACAAGTAATCGATAGTACCATCTCAGAATACGGAGATCAGAATGGCGCTTTGATGGTGGTTCTCAACCACCTTCAGGAAAGAATTGGCTTCATCACCAAACCGATGCAAGCCTACGTCGCCGAAAAATTGAATGTTCCAGTGAGCAAGGTTCATGGTGTTGTTTCTTTTTACTCTTTCTTCACCACGGAACCACGAGGCAAACACCTCGTTAAGTTCTGCATTGGGACTGCCTGCTACGTCGGCGGAGCTTCTCAACTGATCGACAAAGCCAAGCAAGTATTGGGGATCGAGCCTGGTCAGACTACTTCAGATGGTCTGATTACCCTCGAAGTTTGCCGTTGTGTCGGCGCTTGCAGCCAGGCACCTGTTGTCGTGATCGATGAAGTCAACCATGGTCGTGTTAAACCCTCTCAATTCGCCAGGATCTTGACCGAAGTCCAAAAAAGTGAGGTTGTAGCTTGAGAGAACTCTCGCTTCACCTTCTTGATATCGCCGAAAACAGCATCTCTGCTGGCGCTTCAAGAATCGTCATCTCTGTGCGTGAAGACCTGGTGGCTGACGAGCTGTGGCTCGAAGTGTCTGACAATGGCAAGGGGATGTCCCCGGATATGGTCGAAAAAGTTCTCGACCCCTTCGTCACCAGCCGCACCACACGAAAAGTCGGTCTGGGCATTCCTTTGTTGAAACAAGCAGCTGAAGCCTGTAATGGGTTTCTCACCTTGGAATCAGAGCCTGGCAAAGGCACCAAATTGACCGCCAAATTCCAACACAGCCATATAGACCGCATGCCGCTGGGGAACCTCGAAGACACCTTCATTACCTTGCTTTTAAGTACCCCCACTGTCAATTGGGTCTTCAAGTACCAATTTAACGATCAATGCTTCGAATTCGATGATACGGAATTCAAAGAAGCTCTGGGCGACCTGCCATTGAGTGATTTCCGCGTAATTGAATTTATATCCAATACCATCACCAATGGTATCTCAAATGTAAGAAACATCACCACTAAAGAAGGAGTCGTGTATGCCAACCATTAAATCTATCGATGACCTCAAGCGACTGCGCGAGGAAGCCCAGAAAGTCAAGGAATTGCGCGACCAGACCGGCAAGACTCAAATTGTAGTCGGTATGGGAACAGTTGGCATTGCCGCAGGTGCCCGTGAGACTCTCAAAGAAATCCTCACCTTCATTGAGGAACATCACCTGCCCGATATCATCCTGCGCCAGACTGGCAACATCGGTCTGGGAGGTCAGGACCCGGTAGTACAGGTGATCCTCCCTGGTGCTGAAACCGTCACCTACGGCAAGGTCACCCCTGCTATGGCAACCAGGATTATGGAAGAACACGTGGTTAAGGGCAATATTGTCCATGAATTCCGAATAGAAGCCTGAGTTCAGGCTGAAAATAACAAGGAAGGTAAATGTAGAAATGGCGTATTATCGTTCAACTGTGCTTGTCTCAATGGATCCCGTTTGTATTGACAAAGGGGCGTTGGATGTAAAGGAACAACTGATCAAGGAATTGGCTAAACACAACCTTTCAGAGGAAGTTCAGGTCCTGGACATCCCCAGAGTGGGTGATCCCGACACTGACGGTCCCGATATTCTGGTTTACCCCGAAGGTAGTCATTACATCCAACTGACCCCAGCAACTGTCGGTCCAATCGTGATGGAACATTTCATCAAGGGCCGCGAACTCCAGCAATACAAAGCTCAAATGCGGGATGTCACCGACGAAGAACTCGGCGAGCCCAAAGACAAGGAAATTCGCATCATCCTTGAAAACATCGGCAAGATCGATCCTCGAAATATTGAGGACTACATCGCAGTTGATGGTTACCAAGCCCTGGCAAAGGTCCTTAGCGAGATGAGCCCGGAAGATGTTATCCAGACCATTCTCGACTCAAAACTTCGTGGGCGTGGTGGCGCTGGCTTCCCCACCGGTTTGAAATGGAAATTTGCCCGCCAGGCTCCAGACACACCCAAATACATGGTTTGCAACGCAGATGAGGGCGACCCCGGCGCGTTCATGAACCGAAAAGTCCTCGAAGGCGACCCTCATTCAGTTCTCGAAGGAATGATCATTGGCGCATATGCCGTCGGTGCGAACCAAGGCTATATCTACTGCCGCGCTGAATATCCGATCGCTGTCAGCACCCTCAACATCGCCATTAAACAAGCCAGGGAATACGGTTTGCTCGGCAAGGACATCCTTGGTTCCGGTTTTGACTTTGATATCGAAGTCCGCATGGGCGCGGGTGCCTTTGTCTGCGGTGAAGAAACCGCCCTTTTAGCTTCTATCGAAGGCAATCGCGGTGAACCTAGGGTGCGTCCTCCCTTCCCTGCCTCAAAAGGCTTGTGGGGCAAACCCACCAACATCAACAACGTCGAGACCTACGCCAACGTGCCAAAGATCATCTTTCGCGGTCTTGAATGGTACACAAGCATGGGTTCCGAGAAAAGCAAGGGCACCAAAACTTTCGCTCTTGCCGGCGACGTTGCCAATACAGGTCTGATCGAAGTTCCTCTTGGCATGACCCTGCGCGAGATTATTTATGATATCGGCGGGGGAATAAAAGAAGGCAAAGCCTTCAAAGCCGTTCAGACTGGCGGACCTATGGGCGGATGTTTGCCCGCATCGAACCTGGACCTTCCCGTAGATTATGAAACCCTCGGAGCTGCCGGCTCCATTATGGGCTCCGGCGGTATGATCGTAATGGACGAAGACACCTGCATGGTGGACATTGCCCGTTTCTTCATGGAATTCACCCAGGATGAATCCTGCGGGAAGTGCGTCCCTTGCCGTGTTGGCACTCGCCGCATCCTTGAGATCCTCGAGCGCATCTGCGCCGGCAAGGGCGTCCCCGAAGATATCCCCCTGCTCAGAGAGCTCTGCAGTGAGATCATCCAGGACAGCCTCTGCGGTTTGGGACAAGGCGCGCCAAATCCGGTCATATCCACGATGAAACACTTCCTGGATGAGTATGAAGCCCATATTTACGAAAAGCGCTGCCCTGCCAAGGTCTGCCGCAGCCTGATCACTTTTGAGATTCTCGCAGATAAGTGCACCGGCTGCACCGTTTGCGCGCGCAACTGCCCGGTCTCTGCCATTACTGGAGAACGTAAACAGACTCATGTGATCAATACCGAGATCTGTATTCGCTGCGGTATCTGCAAGCAGGTTTGTAACTTTGATGCGGTTGTCATCAAATAAGAGAAGCGAGGAGATTATTAATGATTCAACTAACAGTTAACGGACAACCCGTTGAAGTCGAAACAGGCTCCACAATTCTGGATGCGATCCGCATCGCCGGATTTAACGTACCCACCCTTTGCTATCACCCCAAGCTGGTTCCGTATGGCTCCTGCCGTCTTTGCTTGGTGGAAGTCGAGGGCGCGCGTACTCTGCAGCCATCGTGTGTTGTGCCAGCAGCCAATGGAATGGTCGTTCATACTGATACAGACAGGACCAAATCCTCCCGGAAATTCATCCTTTCGATGATTTTCAGCGAGCGCAACCACTTCTGCATGTATTGCCAGGACACTGACGGCGATTGTGATCTGCAGCAAGCTGCTTATGCTGAAAACATGACTCACTGGCCGATCACCCCCGCCTATAAGCCATTTATAGTGGATGCTTCTCATCCCGATTTCATCCTGGACAATAACCGCTGTATTCTCTGCCGGCGCTGCGTGCGTGCCTGCACTGAGTTAGTTGGCAACGCGACGCTTGGTTTTGAGGAACGCGGTTCTGGCAGCCTTCTGATTGCCGATAACAATGTGCCCCTCGGCGAGAGCACCTGCATTTCCTGCGGTAACTGCGTGCAATTCTGCCCAACCGGTGCCCTCTTTGATCGCCGTAGTGCTTACCAGGGTCGTGAAACGGATCTGACCCACGTCAATTCCGTCTGCATGGACTGCAGCCTCGGTTGTGAACGTGTCGTCAAGACCCGGGATAATCGCCTTGTGCGCATTGATGGTAATCCTGACGCGGGTTTCAATGAGAGTTTGCTCTGCTACGATGGTCGCTACAAACCGGTAGCAGAAAATCGCAAACGCATCACCAGCCCCATGGTGCGGCGAAATGGTCAGCTTGAATCAATCACCTGGGATGAAGCGCTTTCTGCAATTTCTGTGCAATTTAAAGCCCATGACAGCAAGGAAATCAGCGCTCACATTTCTCCACGACAGCCTATCGAAGCTCTATCAGCCTTCCATGAGTTTTTTGCGGACCACTTCCAGGTTGGGCAGGTTACGCTTCTTGGGCATGACCAAACCGCCCGCACCAGCGCGAAATTAGCTGCTGAGATCGGTGCTTTTGAATCCGGACTTTCTGCTCTGAAAGACTGCGACGCCGCAATCATTCTTGGTACCGATATGGTTAAGGACCACCAGGTTGCCGGCTTCTTCCTCAAGCGTCAGGCAATGCATGATCTCAAGATGTTCATAGCCAACAGCACCCATACCAAAGTTGGCGACTGGTCTTCTAACAAACTTGAATACATCGGCAGCGATTACGCTGCTGTGGTGGACCTCCTGCGCAGTTTTGCGCACAAAGAGGAAGCAGATTTGTCTGCACAGCTGCAAAACCTCGGGCTTAATCCCGAACGTGCCGAAAAGGTTCTTGGAAATCTTAAAGAAAACCAGAAACTGGTCATCGTGGTCGGTAATGAATTTACCAAGGCAGAAAACCTTCCTGCCTTCCGCAGCCTCGTTCTGCTTGCCCGTGAAATTGGCGCGAAAGTTGTCACCCTTAAGGGTAAAGGGAACAACTTCGCCGGAGCACTCTTTGGTTACGAGATGGATGCCCAGGCGAAATCCGCGCCGGTCTTTTTCCTGGCACTCGGTGATGGTCATGCTTGTGACCACACCCGCGATGCCCTGGCTGGCAGTGAATTCAAGATCGTGCAGGCAAGCTACGAGTCTGCATTTACTGAGATGGCTGACATTGTTTTGCCATGCACCATCTGGGATGAGCAGGCTGGGTATTACCTCAATTCAGACGGCAGGCTTGGGCTCAACCAGCAGGCTGTTCAAGCCGCTGATGGTAACAGGTCTGTGTTGGATGTCTTGAAGGTCCTCGCCAGTAAGTCGGGACTCACGCTCTCTGAAACCTGGCGCACCACAGTCGAAGAAAAAGTTGCTACAATCGTTTTGTCATAACGGACTAAACGAATAAACGCAAGTTGAAAGGAAATGTATGACAAAACCAAAAGTTGCATCAGATTGGCTCGCTGGCTGCGCCGGTTGCCACATGTCATTCCTTGACATGGATGAACGTATCATTGAACTGACCAAGCTGGTCGATTTACGTTCCACCCCCATCACCGACCTCAAAGAACCGGATGCGAGTGGTGTGGATGTGGGTATTCTTGAAGGCGGCATAGCTAACACCCATAACGAGGAAGTGGCGCTCAGAATGCGCGAACGCTGCAAGATCCTGGTTGCCCTTGGTGACTGTGCCGTTTTTGGTGGTGTACCCGCCATGCGTAACTTCCCAGGCGCCGATGCAGCTCTCAAACGGGCTTACATCGAAACTGAAAGCACGGATGATAGCGGCATGATCCCAAATGACCCGGAGCTTTCCACTCCGGTACACGTCCGCCCGGTCAGCGATGTCGTCAAAGTGGATGTATTCCTGCCCGGATGTGCCCCAAGCGCAGACGCTATCTTTTACGTTTTATCTGAATTGGCTCAAGGCAGAATGCCCAAGGTCGAAGGCGAATTTAACAACTGGCATTAGGAGAAATGAATGGTTACACAAAAGATTACTATCGAACCAGTCACCCGGATTGAAGGGCACGCCAAAGTGACCGTCCACATGAAAGAAGATGGCTCCGTGGAGCATGCCTACTTCCATGTAAATGAATTCAGGGGCTTCGAGAAATTCTGTGAAGGTCGCCTTGTCACCGAAATGCAGCAGATAACACCCCGTATCTGCGGCATTTGCCCTGTCAGCCATCACCTGGCTGCTGCCAAAGCTGGTGACGTCGTGCTTGGCTGCCCTCCACCCCGCCCTGCCAGTTTGCTGCGCGAACTGATGCACATGGGTCAAATTATCCAGAGCCATGGTATGCACTTCTTTGAGCTTGCGGGACCTGACCTGCTGCTTGGATTTGACGCCGATCCCGCTATCCGCAACGTTGTTGGTCTGATCCAGGCTGATCCTGAGCTGACGATAAAGGCTGTTCGCCTGCGCAAATTTGGTCAGGCCATCATTTCTGAGCTTGGAGAACGCTCGATCCACCCCACCTTCGCAATTCCTGGTGGTGTTAACCGAACCCTGACCGCTGAAGGCCGCGACCGCATCCTGGCGGGTCTGGATGACCAAATCGAAACCGCCAAACTTGGCATCAAGATCATCAAGGATTGGGTGGAAGCCAACCGCGAAACGGTTGATAAATTCGCTGTCTTCCCCACTGGTTATCTCGGCTTGATCACCCCCAGCAAAGGCTTGGAGCTTTACGATGGCGATATCCGCCTGAAAAGCCGCACTGGCGAAGAATTGGAAGTCTTCAGCGCTCAGAATTACCTCGATTACATCGCAGAGCACGTGGAACCCTGGTCTTACCTGAAATTCCCCTACTACAAGAAGCTTGGCTTCCCCGAAGGTGCCTATCGGGTTGGTCCACTTGGCCGCCTAAACATGGTCGAGCACATTGAAACCCCGATGGCAAACGAAGAATTGAAGGTCTTTAAGGCGATTAATGACGGCGCGCCGGTTGAGAACACGCTTTATTATCACTACGCCCGCATGATCGAAGCCCTGTTCGCCGCTGAACGTGTCCGGATGCTGCTTGACGACCCGGATATCCTCAGCAATGACATTCTCAATACGCACCAGGAACCGACTGGTCACGGTGTTGGGGTCATCGAAGCCCCGCGCGGCACCCTGATCCACGACTATACAGCCAACGAGTATGGGCAGCTCACCAAGGTGAACCTAATCGTCTCGACCGGACATAACAACTATGCCATGAGCAAGGCTGTCGATATGGTCGCCAAAGAATATATCCACGGTCCTGATGTTAAAGAAGGCATGCTCAACCGTGTTGAACACGCCATTCGCGCGCATGACCCCTGCCTCTCCTGCTCCACCCATGCAGTCGGGCAAATGCCGCTGGAGATCAGCATCTACGATCACCAGGGCAACCTGACCCAGACCCTGCGGCGGTAGATTACACCACAATATGGAAAACCTCCCCACTGGGCGGGGAGGTTTTTATTGGCAAGGAAAGCAATGCAAGCGAAAACACTCATAATCGCCTATGGAAACCGCGACCGAGAGGATGATGGTGCCGGTTGGCATATCCTCGACAAACTTGCGCTCCAGCTTGGTCTGAAGACACCAGAATTTCCCGGAGATCAGGTTTCCACGCCAGATGGCAGGTTGACCTTGCTCTACTTGTTCCAGCTTCTGCCTGAAATGGCTGAGGATATCGCTGATTATGACCAACTCATATTCATCGATGCGCACAATTCTCCCAACTTGCCGAACTTAGTCTTCGAGCAAGTCCTTCCTGATCAAACGCATTCCGCCTTCACGCACCACATGGGTCCGGGCGAATTGCTCGCCATCGCGCAAATCCTCGGCAGGAAGTTGCCCCTATCCTGGATATTGAGCGTGCGGGGATTTTCTTTTCGCTTCGCGCGAACGCTGTCCGAAGAGACTTCTGAGATGGTCGACCAGGCGTTTTCACGTCTTTTGACTCACCTTTCTCTGACGGTATAATACCCTCATGCATGAACTGGCTATCACCGAAAGCATCCTGTCTATTGCCAATCAGGCTGCAAAGGAAAACAACGGCACCAAAGTCACAGATATATACCTGGTAATTGGTCAACTTTCTTCGATTGTGGACGACTCAGTGCAGTTCTATTGGGACCATATCAGCCAGGGAACCGTCTCGGAAGGCGCAAAACTTCATTTCGAACGTCGCCCTGCCATCTTACACTGCAAATCCTGTGATCACCAGTATCCTCTGGGCGAAATCCTACAGCCTTGCCCTAACTGCCATAGTGTCGATGTGTTCATCGAAAGTGGCGAAGAATTGCTGGTGGATCATATTGACATACTTAGAGAGGAATCGTAAATGCCACAACGCGTAGAAATTGTAAAGAAAATCATGGACTCCAACGACCGCCTGGCACAGAACAACCAGGCTATCCTTGACCAACATCATGTGTATGGCATCAACCTGATGGCATCCCCTGGAGCCGGGAAAACCAGTGTTATCCTTGAAACCATCAAACGGCTGCCAGCCGGGATCAAGCTTGGTGTGATTGAAGGCGATACTGCCCCCGTCACGATCGACTCAGACAAAATTGCAGCCGCCGGCATCTCGGCAGTTCAGATCAACACAGGCGGTGAGTGTCATCTCGACGCTAATATGATCGAAATGGCTTTGGCTGAGCTCCCATTAGAAGACCTGAATCTGATCATGGTTGAAAATGTGGGCAACCTCATCTGCCCTGCAGCTTTTCAGCTCGGCACGCATGCCAACGTCCTGATTGCCTCGGTGCCCGAAGGGGATGACAAGCCCTACAAATACCCCAACATCTACCGCGGGCTGGACGTGCTGATCATCAATAAGATTGACCTGACCCCTTACATCGACTTCCGCATGGACTACTTCCAACAGGGGGTCGAGATGCTCAATCCTGGTCTGACAACTTTTGCTCTGAGCGCTAAAACTGGAGAAGGCTTCGACGCATGGATCGCGTGGTTGACCAATAAAGTCAAAGCAAAGTAAGGGAGTATGCCCGTTATCAACAAACGGCTTCACATCACCGGCATTGTCCAGGGTGTGGGCTTCAGACCAACCGTTTTCAACCTGGCGCAAAGGCACCTGCTGAAGGGTTGGGTTCTCAACAACGCCCACGGCGTTGAGATTGAACTGCGTGGTACTGAACAAAACGTGCAGGCTTTCATTCAGGACCTGCGGCAAAACCCGCCGCCACTTTCTGTTATCGACAGCTTCACAGTCGAAGACGCTTCTGACCAGGCTTTCACAGAGTTCCAAATCCGTCACAGTGAGGATGACCCGTCCGATTTTCTACCGGTTTCACCCGATTTGAACATCTGCCCCGATTGCCGCCGTGAACTTTTTGATCCTTCTGACCGCCGCTACCGCTATCCCTTCATCAACTGCACCAATTGCGGTCCGCGATTTTCCATTGTGACTGGCATTCCTTACGATCGTCCCAACACCTCCATGGCGAGTTTCTCCCTTTGCCCGGATTGCGCGGAAGAGTATCAGGACCCCGCAAACAGGCGCTTCCATGCCCAGCCGATTGCCTGCCCGGTTTGCGGTCCGCAGGTCTGGTACGAGGAGAGCGGACAAAAGCTGGCGGAACGCGAAACTGCCCTCCAGGCTGCGCGAAAAGCTCTGGCTGAAGGGAAAATCCTGGCTGTAAAAGGTCTGGGCGGTTTCCACCTGGTCTGTGATGCCCAAAACCCGCAAACCGTTGAAAAACTACGCCTGCGCAAGCGCCGCAGCGGTAAGCCCTTTGCCCTGATGGCTTTTGACGTGGATACGATCAAAGAGTTTGCCCGGGTCTGTCCGGACGAGGAAAAACTGCTCACCTCCCCAATGGCACCGGTTGTGCTGCTGGAGACGACCCTGGCAGGCAAAGAGTTGGCGCGCTTGGTAGCCCCTGACCAAAACCGCCTGGGCTTTATGCTGCCCTATACCCCGCTGCATTTATTATTACTGGAACCTGCCGAAGGTTTTCCAAAAGTGCTGGTAATGACTAGCGGTAACCTGAGCGAAGAACCGATTGCCTATTCCAACGCCGACGCCCACAAGCGTCTCTCGCAGTTGGCAGACGGTTTCTTGCTGCACGACCGGCCGATCCATACCCGCATCGACGATTCGGTGGTTTCTGTCATCGAAGGCGTTCCCCACATTCAGCGGCGAGCACGAGGGTTTGCGCCTTTACCGCTTCAGATCTCCTCAAACGCCATTCCAACCCTGGCTTGCGGTACGGAACTCAAAAACACCTTCTGCCTCGTCCGCGACCGCTACGCTTTCGTCAGCCATCACATTGGCGACCTCGAAAACCAGGAAACTCTGACCGCGTTTGAAGACGCTGTCCGGCATTACGAAAAGATCTTCCGCATCAAACCGCAGCTCCTGGCTGCGGATATGCACCCGGACTACCTTGCCAACCGCTACGCCCGCCAGCGGGCAGCCGAAGAAAACCTGTTGCTGGTTGAGGTCCAGCATCACCACGCTCACATCGTTTCCTGCATGGCAGATAACGGCCTGAAACAGCACGAGCGCGTGATCGGGCTGGCGTTCGACGGTACAGGTTTTGGCACAGATGGAGCCATCTGGGGTGGAGAGGCGCTGCTTGCTGATTGGAAAGGTTTTCAGCGCCTATGCCACCTCGAGTATATGCCTCTGCCCGGTGGAGAAGCGGCAGTGCGAAAGCCTGCGCGGATGGCACTCAGCCTGATCCTGCAGGCAGGCATCGACCCTGATTGTGTTCCTTTCCCATTCCATCAAGCCCTGGACCCGGAAGAGCGTGCAGCGGTTGCCAACCAGGTGCGCACCGGTTTTAATACCCCAAAAACAAGCAGCGCTGGGCGACTTTTTGATGGTGTGGCAGCTTTGATCGGCTTACACCAACAAATCAGCTATGAAGCGCAAAATGCGATTGCCCTCGAGACGATTGCCGATCCTGATGAACAATCCAGCTATGATTTCCCACTTGAGAATGGTCAAATCCTCGTTTCGCCAGTGATCCAGGCCATTGTTGAGGACATCAAGCAAAAAGTGGCTCCAGCGGTTATTTCAGCCCGCTTCCACAACGGTTTGTCGGCTTGCGTAGTTAATGTTTCGCAACAGATCCGATCTCAGACCGGACTGCGACAGGTAGCATTATCCGGCGGAGTGTGGCAAAATAAGACTCTGATCAGGCACACAATAACAGCTCTGGGTGAGTCTGGTTTTGATGTTTTCTGGCCTCGCAAGCTGCCAACCAACGACGGTGGAGTATCGTTTGGTCAAGCGCTGGTGGCACTTGCAGTCAGTGAAAATTTAAAGGAGTAAATATGTGCCTGGGTATTCCCGGTAAAGTCGCGAAAATTTATGAGCAGGATGGCACCCCCATGGCGTCCGTCGATTTTGGCGGCGTGGAACAGGCGGTTTGCATTGCTACCACGCCAGAAGTAGCGCTCGGGCAGTACGTTTTGGTGCATGCCGGCTTTGCTTTGAACGTGCTGAGCGACACTGAGGCGGAGGAGACTCTCAAGATCCTGCGTGATTTGCAGGAATTTAATGCCCGTTTGACCGAAGAAGATCAAATCCAATGACAGAAATGCCTACAAACCTCCGGGGTGCGCCGCTGACTAAAGCCATCATGGCAGAAATTCGCCGCATAACAACCCAACCGTGGAACATCATGGAGATTTGCGGCGGGCAGACGCATGCCATCATGCAGTACGGGCTCGATCAACTGCTGCCCGCTGAAATTACCTTGATCCACGGTCCAGGTTGCCCGGTTTGTGTTACCTCTCTCCAGGCGATCGAACAAGGCCTTCAAATCGCATCTCAACCGGACGTGATCTTCACCACTTTTGGCGATATGCTGCGTGTGCCAGGCAACCAGGCGGATCTTTTCACTGCCCGTTCCCAGGGAGCAGATGTGCGTGTAGTTTATTCCCCACTGGATTCCCTGAAAATTGCCCATACAAACCCGGATAAACAGGTCGTTTTCTTTGCGATCGGTTTCGAAACAACTGCTCCCACCATCGCCAGTACTATCCTATCCGCCAAGAAAGCTGGAATCACCAATTTTTCGATCCTCCCAGCCAACGTATTGGTGCCGCCGGCAATGCATGCCATCCTTTCAAACCCTGCCAATCGGGTTCAGGGCTTCCTTGCTGCCGGTCACGTTTGCGCTGTGATGGGCTATCATGAATACCTGCCCATCGCTGAGCAATATCAGATACCCATCGTCGTCACGGGCTTTGAACCGGTCGACCTCGCGACGGGTATTTTGATGACCATCCAACAGCTCGAAGCTGGTCAACACCAGGTTGCCAACGCCTACCCGCGTTTTGTCACCAAAGAAGGCAACCAGGTAGCCCAGAAAATGATCTCCGAGGTCTTCGAACCGGTGGACCGACAGTGGCGCGGTATCGGCGCTATCCCGCTTTCGGGGCTCGGTCTGCGACCGGAGTATGCCAGCTTCAATGCCCTCACCCGGTTTGAACTCACTCAAACCCCACTCAACGAATCGCCGCTTTGTATTGCTGGCAAAGTGCTGAGTGGGGTTGCCAAACCCTTCGATTGCCTGGCTTTCGCCGGGGAATGTACCCCTGCCCACCCCCTTGGCGCACCGATGGTCTCTTCCGAGGGGGCTTGTGCCGCTTACTATCGCTATCACAGGACGCGTGAATGACTCAATCAGAACTGCCCATAATCGATGGTCCCAACTGCCCGCTCCCCATCACTAACCGGGGTCAGATCGTGCTCGGTCACGGCAGTGGTGGGCAGATGACGCATGATCTGGTTCGCGACGTCTTCCAGCTCCGCCTTGCGAATGCCATCCTGGACACTGCCAACGACGCCGCCATAGTAACAAGCGCTCCTCCCGGGAAACGCTTGGTGGTTTCAACCGACGCTCACATCGTTTCGCCCCTCTTTTTTGCAGGCGGGGATATCGGCCGGCTGGCAGTCTGCGGCACGGTGAATGACGTCGCCATGCTGGGGGCAGATCCGCGTTTCTTGACCGCAACGTTCATCCTGGAAGAAGGCTTTGCCATTCATGAGCTTGAACGGATCGTGGATTCCTTCGCGCAAGCCTGCCGTGAAGCCGGCGTGGAGTTGATCGCAGCCGACACCAAGGTAACAGAAAAGGGGAAATCCGATAAACTGTTTATCAGCACCACCGGTTTTGGTTGGGCAGACAGCAAACTGCAGATTGGTGGTGAACAAGCCAAACCCGGCGATGCGGTCATCATTTCAGGTCCGGTCGGGAACCACGGCATCGCAGTGGCTGAAGCACGCGGCAACCTCGGCTTTTCCAGCCAGGTGTGCTCGGATACCGCACCGCTCAATCACATGGTTAAGGTACTTTTGGATGCGGGTTTAGACGTACACGTGCTGCGTGACCCCACCCGCGGAGGGCTTGCGACCACTTTAGTGGAAATTGCCCGCCAGAGCCAGGTCAACATCGAACTGGATGAGGAAACGATCCCTGTCGATCAGCCTGTGCGTAAAACCTGCGAACTGCTGGGGCTTGACCCGCTTTACCTCGCGAACGAAGGCAAAATGATCCTTATCCTGCCTGCAGACCAGGCTGAAGAAGCCCTGCGCAGCATGCACAGTACGCGTTATGGCGAAGAAGCCAAAGTAATTGGTCAGGTTCTCGGATCATCCAGGGGGCAGGTCTGGCTCAAAACGCCTTTCGGCACCACCCGGGTGCTCGAAATGCTCGCCGGTGAAATGCTGCCGCGCATTTGTTGAGTTCAGAGCGCGCATGGTGCCCTTTCGCTCTACGTTCATCATTATCCTGGTTCTTCTTTTCCTGTCTCTGACTGCCTGCCAGGCGCTCCCATTGAACACCAGCCCTTCTCCAAGCCCATCTCTCGAAATTTTTGCTGCGGCGACGTTGATTTTGCCCACACAAACAGAAGTCGCTCAAGCCCCATCAATTACTCCTTCACAAACCGCCACCCATAGTGCCACTCAGGACATTTCCAACCTGGAGAGTGAGCTTATCGCGGGTGTGGATTGGTACATCCTCATACAGGATGCCAACAATGGCGATATCCTGTTTGAACGCAACGCCGACACACCTTTTCCGCCAGCTTCGATGATTAAAATACCAACCGCCATGGCAGTGCTGAGCATTCTTGAAGACCAGGGGCGCACGCTTGAGAACCTGAAAAAAACTGGTATCAATGGGCGCAACTTTGACAGTCTTCTCGAAGCCATGGTCGTTCGCAGCGAGGAGACCGCCACCGATGCGCTGGAGTACTTTGCTCGCGGAAATAACCAGCTGCGGGAGAAACTGGATGCCTGGGGATTGACCAGCACGAAATACGACCCACGCACCAGCACCGCCAGTGAGCTTCTCACCTCCCTGAGATTACTGAACACGGGAGCGGCACTCAACGAGGCGAACACCCAGTACTTGCTGAATTTGATGGGCGAATATACCGAAAATGACCAGATCCTGTTGGGCAAGCTCACAGACCAACTGCCAGAATGTAAGTTACTCAACAAACGGGGAACCATGCTCAGTCCGACCATCGTTTCGGACATGGGGATCCTGAAGTGCGCTGAGCAGAGTTGGTATTTGGTCGTAGCCGGTATGCCTGCGGCTGGTTCCTCGGCGACGTTTGAAGACATCCAGGCTTCCATCGAAGCCTTCGCGATTGCCTTTGCCAGCTACGTGAAATAGTAACCTGGCTTGGTTCTCTACTCCCTGCCATACCGAACTATTGTCTCAACTTGGATACAATGCCGTCTGGTTGCATTCAACTTTGGGGTACTTGTCATCTGATGAATTCGAGACTAAATACCAAAATCTTCCTTAACTGGTTGTCTGCTTAATGGGGTTAAGTTCATGGAATTAATTTTAATCATGGGGTATCCCTCTGATTTTCTCGACAGAGAGAGGGGATGGCCCGAGGAAAAGAGTAAAGATGACGATCGGAATTTCAGTGGATTTCTGGCAAACGGGAAGAGATAACAGGCGGGCAGTCAATCACAAGAGCGAAGCAGAATTCCCTCTCAATAGTATAAACTCGCTTCGAGGGGGTCACGCCATATTTTGCACCACATGATCTTTGTTCAAACCCCGTAGTAATAGCCAGACAACCAGCCATAGTGCAAGGGCTAATGCAAGGTAAACCCAGAAAACCGGCCATGTAAGGAGGTCGCTCAGGTTATTCATTGCCTGTTTTTGGAGTGCAATCAGCCCGTAATTTCCACCGAAGCCGACTGCAAAGGTCAAGATGAAGGTTAGTGATTGAATCGTGTTGGCATTGTTTACCCTCAAAGTAAGCAGGCCGAGCAAGGCTCCCACTCCGAATGCCAACAAAGGACCGACAAAAAGCGAAATCAAAAGAACCAGAGAATTGATACCTGGTGCTATCCCCAAGCGGGTGGGCCAAATAGCGTTTTGGAGACTGAAGACCAATCCGGTTACCAGGAGGACATAGGGATAAATGAGCACCAGTAAAGCCAGGCATTTTCCAGCCCAAACTTCACGTAGGCGTAGTGGTGTTGTAAGCAGCATCTCCAGACGCCCATCGGTTTTTTCCAGCGTGAATGCTTCTGTAGCGAGAAACATCCATGTTAACAGAAACAGCCAGACAGGCTGAAGTATGGCAAACATTTGGGCATAACTTGTCGCCATGTAGCTTGCTATTTGTGGAGAAGCCTGGGTCATTGTCTGTATGGACTCAATGGGGGAGAACACATAGATCCAAACCACCAACCCTCCCATAAACAGACAACTCATCCAATACGTTGGCTGCCTGACAATGCTAAGCTCTTTGCGGAACAAGACCAGCATCGGGTTGGTTTCATTTTTTTCATGGACGATCCTCTTATGGTTTTCTGTAGTCTGCAGATAAATTTCTTCTAGTGTGAGCTGGCGCGGTTCTACCGCCGCAATCCCAATACCGGCTCCCGTCAGCCTGGCAATGATCTGTCCAATAGGTTCCTCGCCCCCTTGGTTCAAAATAACCGTAAGCAAGTTCCCCTCCAGCGCCAGACGCGCCACAAAAGGAAGGGCGGTTAGCTCTTGGAACAACCAGTCGGGAAACGTGTTTCCGTTTTTGAACACCAGCTTAATAGATAGCTCGGGCTGTTGGCCGGCGCGTAGCTCGGCCAGGCTCCCGGCAAGCAGAACTTGCCCGCTATCGATGAGCAACAACTTCTCACAAAGCTTCTCCACCTCGTTTAGATCATGCGATGTTATGAGCAGGGTAAGACCTTTTTGATGTACTAATCCCTCGAGGAGCTTACGAACCTCTACCCGTGCTTCGGGGTCCAGTCCGACAGTAGGCTCGTCCAGAATAAGCACTTGCGGCTCCACTGCCAATGCCCTTGCAATGGCGAGGCGCCGGCGCATCCCCTTGGAGAAAGTGCCCACTTTTCTCCGTACTCTTTGTTCCAATCCGACCATGGACAGCACTGACGATGCCCGTTCCTTTTGCCGATTCGCAGGTACTCCGTAAAGCGACAGCCAGAAGAGCAGATTCTCTTCAGCGCTCATTGCCAAGTAGAGGCGGTCCTCTTCCTGGACGACGCCGATATGGCGCCGCAACACTCGGTTAGGTTCGTCTTCGGGATAAGGATCACGCCCGAAAACGTTTACTGTTCCGCTGTCCGGTTTCAGCAATCCGAGCAGCAGACGAATACTGGTGGTTTTGCCTGCTCCGTTATGCCCCACAATAGCTAAGGCTTCTCCAGGAAACAACTCGAACGAGATTCCACGTAACGCTTGAACTTCTCCAAAGTGCTTGATCACATCCGAAAAGATGACCACTGGTTGCTTAAACTCGCTCATCGCACCCTCTTTGCATCGCATTGCCTCCGTGACTCCGTAATAAGGCTTGATCGCATGATTAAATATAGTATACCCTACATCGGCTCGCATCTATCGTGCAAGCGAGACAGTGCAAGCGAGACATCGATTCTCTCTGCTTGAAACTTACCCATCCGCAAAGTATACTTAGACGAACATTTGACATACCATTGAGGCATAGATGAAGATTGATTTTCAGGAAACAACCGACGACCTTGCGAAGCGAATTGACATTCACAGTCGTTATGGCTCAAAAGATATTGACGCATGGATGCTGGAAGTGCTCAACCTGCAGCCCGGGATCAAGATCCTGGATGTTGGCTGCGGCTCCGGCAAGCAATGCTTCTCCTTCTTTCATCATTTGAATGGAAAAGCAGAGATCACCGGCACAGATGTCTCCGAGTCGCTGCTTGATGAAGCCCGTGAAAAGAACAAGGCGATTGATCATGCCATTGATTTCAAGCATCTTGATTTCAACGAGGAATTCGATCTGCCCTCGAATCACTTCGACCTGGTCTCTGCTTGCTTTGCCATCTACTACGCGCAAGACATTCCCTTCACCCTGAGCGAAATGTACCGCGTGCTCAAACCAGGTGGCCGCCTCTTTACTACCGGTCCCATGCCCACCAACAAACAGATCTTCTACGATATCATACGCGAGGCTACCGGCAAACCCATCCCCCCAATGCCAGGCAGTTCGCGCTACGCGTCTGAGATTTACGGCACCACGCAGAAACTTTTCAGCAAAACTGAGCAGCACATCTTCGAGAACCCTCTAACCTTCAACTCAGTGGAACCATTCATGGTTTATACCCGCGCTTCGATGTCGGAAGATCGCCGTTTGTGGAACTCGCTCTTCGAAACCCACGACGAGTTCGAAACGGTCATGAACCAAATCGAAAAAGTGGCTCGAAAACGTATCGAGGCTGATGGCACCCTCGTGATGACCAAAGTTGTTGGCGGCTTCATCGCCACAAAGTAGGCAATTATGCAGAATATGACCTTTTTTGGTTCATCGTTACTATTTCTGGGCGCTCACCCGGATGATATCGAACTCGGTTGCGGAGCTTTTATTTCAGACATGGTTGGCAAAGCTGACATTCACTGCATGACCTTCTCAGACAACCAGAAAAACCCTGATCTACAGCGTCTTGTTGGCGAACACTACGACAGCATGCACCAGTTGGGTCTTTCTGACGAGCAATTCGAGCTCGGGCAGTTCGAAACCCGCCGTTTTCCGGACTTCCGGCAGGAAATTCTTGAGAAGATGTTGGCGCTACGGCACCAATACCAGCCTGAGATCGTTTTTGTTCACACCGCACAGGACATTCACCAGGATCATCAAACCGTCACTCAGGAAGCCACGCGTGCCTTCCGCGGCACCACCGTTTTGGGCTTTGACGTCCTTCGTAGCAGCTACGGTTTTTTCCCGCATTTTCTGGCGGAAGTTTCCGAACAATCGGTTCAGAACAAAATTGCGGCACTGAACAAATACAGCACCTATTCAAACCGCTACTATTTCTCTCCGGAAATCATCCGTGCTACTGCCATTCGCCACGGCGCTCTCGCCGAGCGGCCTTTCGCCGAAGGTTTCGACATCATTCGCATTGTAGGCGCATTTGAAAAAGTATAAACAATGATAGGCTGACATTAATCAGCCTATCTTGTGCTTCCTGGAAACCGTTGCCTTTAAGGACTACATCTGCCTGGGCATCTCAATCGGAGGCGATAGCAACAATATTACCTGCATTGCAGGAGGGATTACGCAAACCTAATATCGCGACAGTCCAAGTTGGATTATTAAGGAAACCAAAGCGCGTTTGCCTCAAGAGTTCCTCGGGATCCTGGATCGTTTTGAAGAACGAACATTGAGGACCTCAGCTTGTGGCAGTGTCTGATTCCTTGATCGCTTGGGTCTCCCGACGGTGCGTAGGAACTGACTATCTAATCGTGTCAGCATCTGGTTTATGATCGTGCCGGCGTCTGGTCTTATGATCGTGCCGGTGTCTGGTCTTATGATCGTGCCGGCGTTCACGCCGAGCACGAGGCTTGACCTTTAGGTCTCCATTTCTTCATTCCTTCCGTAGGGGCCTGCTGCTACCAATACAACAGTGTTATGCCTGTTGCATAAGGTGATGAAAGAGGAGACCTTCGGTCATGTGGCGTGCTCGGTCCGGAGACCGGCACGATCAAATTCAACCGACGTGCTCGGAGAGGAGACTGATGCGATCAAATGCCGTAGGGGTAACCACAGGGGGTTACCCCTACATCTGGTGTTTAAGGGAAAGGTGGCTTTCGTAGGGGCAGACCCCTGTGTCTGCCCTTAACCTGTAAATNNTTGTCTAAACAGCCTGCCTGTTCCACAACTTCTTGGTTGACGCATCCCGCAAGGGGAGGCTTTGCACAGCGCCAACCCTACGACTTTCGAATATTGCTCGCTGTAGGGAAAAGGCCTGCCTTTTCCTCATATCATTAGGTTGATGCAGGCATCAACCCTACGGTCTTTCGAATATTGCTCGCTGTAGGGAAAAGGCCTGCCTTTTCCTCGTATCATTAGGTTGACGCAGGCGTCAACCCTACGGTCTTTCGAATATTGCTCTCTGTAGGGAAAAGGCCTGCCTTTTCCTCACATCATTAGGTTGACGCAGGCGTCAACCCTACATCATGATCTTGTTAAGTCGAGGCATCCCGCAAGTGGAGACTTTGCACTGTGAACACCGGCATGATTATGGTTAAAAATTTTACTGGGTCAGCCTCTATCTTTGTTTATGTCCTTAAAACCCTCTAAATTAGTATATCTCCCAGAGATTACAGGTTGGCCAACTTGGCATTGATGTCCGATTTCCTCGAACGCGGCGATTTGTATGGGCGCACGTTGGCTGAATCATATGGAAACCAGAGGATCTTGTCTGGCACCATCCAACCGTCGGTCAGATAGATGTTTTCCTTGAACTGCACTGCAAGGAGCTTATCATCCACCTGCACAACAGTACCTTTCAACCAGCCTCGAATTCGCTGACCGGCTTTATCCTCATGATCGCAATTCACTTCCACACGATCACCAACTTCATACACCTTTTCCTCTTCTGGAGGGCGCATGTAATTCCCACTCGTCATCATTATTAGCTCCTTCTTTACCTTCACTCGTTAACTTGCTTCGAACTTTTTCGACAGACGTTCTCCCAATCTGTTTCTTGTCATTTCATCGGGAATTTGCTCGATCACTTCCGCAAAGAACCCCTCCACGATCAACCTTTCAGCTTCAACCAACGGTATGCCCCGGACTTGCAGGTAGAACAGCTCATTTTCATCGATTCTGCCAACCGTGGCACCATGCGAACAGCTGACGTCATTCGCGCAGATCTCAAGCCCGGGAAAAGATTTGATCTCGGATTGTTCTCCAAGCACCAGGTTCCGATTGGACTGATAACCATCTGTTTTTTGCGCGACAGGATCCACGTAGATCATGCCCCGCCAGATTGCCTCGCCATTCCCATTTGCGGCGCCTCTGAACAGTAAATTGCTCCTGGTATGTGGTGCCAGGTGATTTTGGACTGTGTCAACGCTGATCTTTTGCCCTTCAGTAGGGAAGTAGACTCCCCTCACCTCCACCTTGGCACCTTCACCCTCAAGATTTACTTGCAGGCTCTGCTTGCCCAGGGTAGTGGCAGTTGCCATATAGATCCAGTCCAGTTTTGCTCCCCGCTCGAGCCGAGCCTGGCTGTAGCGAAGGTTGACCACTTCCTGCTTGAGGATCGATACATCCGTAAAATGCAGCCGGGCATCCTCCTCGAGAATCAAATCTGTTTTGTCAAGGTGGAATAAGCTGTCCGCGGCTGCAGGGGACTTACCCTGCAAATCCAACACCAGCTTTAGCTCCGCACCCGGTTCTAACCAGATGAGCGAACGCAGCACGTTCATCCCGGGTTCAACAACGCCGTGCAACTTTGCTACGACGACTTTCTCTATCTTAACTCCTCGCGGAACGTAGACAAACAGACCTTCTCTCGCCAGCGCCTCAGCTAAGGCTTGAAATTTTTCTGTTGAGGGCCGAATGATTCGCTTCAGCAAGCGAGTCATCAGCTCAGGGTGCCGCTCAAGGGCTTCTCTGAATGTGCAAATCACCAGCCCTTGCGGCAAAACCTGCTGATGGTCGATGTCTTTTTCTGCTGTGGAAAATTCCACTTCCAACGTATATTGTGGATTTGTCCACACCCGGGCATCCGCAAGCCCAATTTGCGAAAAATCCAGCCAACGCCACTTTTCGATTTTGATATGCGGCATCGGTAAAGACGCTGCAGTCTCCCAGGCTGGTGCCAAAGCTTCTACCAGTTCACTTGGAAGCCCAATATTCGCCTGATCGAACGCACTCTTCCACTGAGGTGGGTCCTGCTCAATGCCAAAAACGGAACGGTAAGTCACTTGAGGATTATGCATGCGCTCATCCTACTGATCCCACCATCTGCAATTGAACCAGGCGGTTCATTTCGACGGCATATTCCATTGGTAGTTCCTTCACCAATGGCTCGATGAAACCTGAAACCACCATCGTTGTCGCCTCCTCGTTGCTGAGTCCGCGGCTGTTGAGGTAGAAAAGCTGCTCCTCGCCAATTTTGCTAACGGTGGCTTCATGCCCAATGGTCACATCCTTCGAACCGCTTTCAATTGTTGGGTAGGTATCCGAACGGGAATGCGGATCGAGCAGAAGCGCGTCACAAACCACGTTCGATTTGATATTCTTGAGCCCATGGGCTACCTTCACCAATCCCCGGTACGAAGACTGTCCACTTCCTCTTGAGATGGACTTGGAAGTGATCTTGCTGCTGGTGTTATCCGCAAAGTGAATCATCTTCGCGCCTGCATCCTGGATCTGCCCTGAGCCGGCAAAAGCGACTGAGAGCATTTCCCCATGGGCGCCTTCCCCACGCAGGAAACAGGCAGGATATTTCATGGTCACTTTTGAACCCAGGTTGGCATCCACCCACTCCATCGTCCCGTTCTCCCAGACTGAAGCGCGCTGCGTTACCAGGTTGTAGACATTGGAAGACCAGTTTTGGATCGTGGTGTAGCGCACCCTGGCGTTTTTCTTGACAATAATTTCAATCACGCCGCTGTGGAAAGATTCCGTCGAGTAAAGCGGAGCGGTGCAGCCTTCTACGTAATGGACCTGTGCACCTTCGTCCGCAATGATCAGCGAGCGCTCAAACTGCCCCATGCTGGCGTTGTTCAGACGAAAGTAAGCCTGCAACGGTAAATCCACTTTTACGCCTTTGGGCACGTAAACGAAGGAACCGCCCGACCAAACCGCGCTATTGAGTGCCGCGAATTTGTTATCCTGGATCGGGATCACTGTCGAGAAGTATTCGCGGAATAGATCCGGATACTGCTTAAGCCCATTTTCGATGCTGAGGAAAATGACACCCTGTTTTTCCAGGGCTTCCTGAACGTTGTGGTAGACCATTTCCGAGTCGTACTGCGCGCCAACGCCAGCAAGATACTTCTGTTCCGCTTCGGGGATGCCCAGTTTATCAAAGGTGTTTTTCATCGTATCCGGTACGTCTTCCCAGGATTTTTGATCGATCTCAGCTGGACGCACGTAATAATAAATATTGTCCAAATCCAGACCGCTTAGGTCGGGACCCCAGGTGGGCATCGGACGATGGATATAGTGGTTGTAAGCCTTTAACCGAAATTCCAACATCCACTCAGGTTCTTCTTTATAAGCCGATATCTGCCGGATAACCTCTTCCGATAAGCCTTTTTGGCTCTTAAAAGAAAACGTCTCCGGATCATGAAAGCCGTACTGATAATCGCTTCCCAACTCGTTCAGGAAGTCGCTGCCAGGTGAATCAGTCATTGCCGGCTCCCAACTCCCCGTAGACCTCCCGGATCCAGTCATAACCATTCTCTTCAAGTTTCAAGGCCAGTTCTGCCTGCCCGGTTTCGACGATTCTGCCTTGATACATGATATGAACGAAATCCGGTTTAAGGAAATTGAGCATGCGCTGATAGTGCGTGATTACCAACACCCCTAAGTTATCGCCCACCAGCGAATTGACACCCTCGGATACAATCCGTACCGCGTCGATATCCAGACCGCTGTCTGTCTCATCCAAGATTGCGAACTTCGGCTCAAGCATTGCCAGCTGGAGTATTTCCGCGCGCTTCTTTTCCCCTCCGGAAAAGCCTTCATTCAAATACCGCCCGGCGAAGGAATAATCCATCCCTAAAAAGTCCATCTTTGCTTTCATCGCTTTCCGAAAAGCGACCAGCGAGATACCTTTTGAATCCGGATCAGCAGCTTTCATCTTTGAATTAACAGCTACGCGCAGAAAATTAGCCAGTGTGACACCGCTAATGGACACCGGGTACTGAAAAGCCAGGAAGAGGCCCAGGTTTGCTCTCTGGTCGGTTGAAAGACCGAGAATGCTTTTGCCATCCAGCAGAATATCTCCCCTGGTAACTTTATAACGTGGGTGACCCATGATGGCATAAGAAAGAGTCGATTTGCCCGTTCCGTTTGGGCCCATCAAAGCGTGAATTTCGCCCTGCTGCATGGTTAAATTGAAGCCTTTAAGGATTTCCTTCCCCTCGACTTCAACAAAGAGGTTCTGTATTTGTAATCTCGCCATTATTTCCTAATTTTCCGAAAGGATTTATCGCTGGATTATAGCATGCGGGGTACTGAAAGTCAATTTTTTTATATATATCTTAACTTATTAACATTCACCTTCTACAGATAGCTTTCGGTCCATGCTCGATAGGATATAATATATTTTAGTAGCGCAAGCATTTTCCTCTTATGGCTTATCGCTATCCCTATCAAACCCAAACCGGGTTAATTAAACACACAAGTAAGGAGATAAAAATGGCCGAAGAAAAAGGTTTATTCGGAAAGCTCTTTGGAAAAAAAGAGCCCAAGGAAGAATTGGAAGAAGCCGCTCGCAAGGCAGCGGAAGCAGCCAAACATGAAGCCGAGGTTGCCGCAGAGAAGGTAAAACACGAAGCTGAAGACATTGCAGAAAACGCAAAACATGCGGCCGAAAGCGTCCGCGACAAAGCTGAAGCTGAAGCGCGCCACATCGCTGACGAGGCTGAAGCAAAGGTGAAAGAAGTTGCCGAAGCGAATGCCAGGCGCGTTGCAGAGGCCGACCGCTACAAAGCGGAGGCTGAAGCCCGCCAGGCGGAGTACGAGGCACGCCGCGCTGCTGAGAAAGCCGCAGCCTTCATTGGTGAGCACACCGTCACCGCTGATGACACGCTTAGCCACATTGCCCTGAAATACTACGGGCATGCCACACCCCCCTATTACAAGCTGATCTACGAAGCCAACAAGGACATCATTGGTGACAATATGAACATCATCGTGCCTGGCCAGGTTCTTCGGATTCCTGCCCTACCCGATGAGTTGAAGTAAAAAAGACTCGTCACCATAGCAGACAATCTTGATTTAAGCACTGTTTTTTTAAAACTGTCACGAAAACCCTAACAAAAAGCTCCTCTTCAGGGGCTTTTTGTTGTGAGCAGCCTTAAGCTTAATCAAGCGGATATTTATCTGCAATACGGAGTAGATCCTCTTCGTTATGTACATTCTCCATTAAATCCCGGAGCAGATTATCATCTCCCAACATCTTTGCAAGCTGACTCATGTTGGCAAGATGTTCAGTGGGATTGCAAGACGCCAGTGTAAAGAAGAGATTGGCGTATTTTTCCGGATCGCCTTCCACGAAAAACACGGGTTTTTCGACTTTCATAAACCCGATAGCAGTTTTATAAACACCTTCAGAGCCCTGCTGAAAGTGCGGCATTGCCACGCCTGGAAGCAAGACGATGTATGGACCATATTCCTCAACGCCTTCGATGAGTTTCTTCGGATAACGCTCGTCGATCGTGCCGTCAGCCAGTAAGGGCTTGCATCCGATTCTGATCGCGTCGCGCCAATCCGCTGCTTCCTCCACAAAAATGCAGTGTTTCTTTTTAACAAAATCGTGTAGTAAGGACATTCCTACCTTCTCCTCTTTTGCACTCGAGCTGCTTTTGACAATCTTAATGCCACACTCAAATCAGACCGGCTGTGGTAAGTTTTCCGCAATTTTATTCAATAATGCCTCTCCTGCCAAGCATGGGAGGCATTTTAATAAACTTATAGAGTTGTTCGCTTCAGTAGCCATGTGCCCGATATCCTTGAGACATAAATTTTGGGATTCTCTTGAAGTAAAAAAAGGGCGAACTATAAGATTTTCTAAAGACTACCTTTCAATTGTATAAATTACCGTACGTATGTGATACAAAAAGCGCCTCCATCTCTGGAAGGCGCTTCCTGCTCATATTCTCTTTGTCCTATCCTCGCATTACCGGTCGGAACTGGCATCCACCTGCCCCCATTGTGGGGATACACCCGCATCCTTTGCCACGACCGCCGAAGTGTAAGGGAATATATGAAGGGTGATTTATTCTTTTTTACTTGCTTTCCCCTTGCGCGCTTGCTGGGCTTTTTTGATATTCTCCATCCTGGCCTTTTGTTGAGCCTCGGTTGGTTTCGAGCGTTCGGGAACATCAGGCCTGTCTTTTGCCTCGAAGATATCTCCCTTTACCAGCGTGGGTTTTGACCCCAGGGTTTCGAGCAATTTTTGGGCATCCTCAGAGTCCGCGATGATTGTATTTCCTTCTACATGCGCATCTTCCTTGCTGATAAGCCACGCATGCGTATCCCAGGATCCACTGCTCCGTTTACCCGCCATGCGCAGAATATGACCCTTGTCACCCACATCTTGGTTGCGAAAAGTGGTGAACTCATTCTTCGGTCGCACAATGATGTGGTAATAATCACCTTCACCAGTCGTACCCGGTTTAGCGCGCTTTTGTCCTTCTGGTTGAGCCTGCGCGTGTTCTCGCGGGGTCATATCCCGCCGTTTTTTTTGTGCTTTCTTGATATTTTCCGACGCCGCTTTTTTTGATCCTTGGTGGCCATATCTACTCCTTTCTCCTTTGGACGAAATTAAAAGAAATCCTTATACCGAAATTCTATGTTTAATTTTCTTAACAACCTTTTCACCATAGAAGGGTGATGATTGTGGCTAAAGCCATTTAAATATAGCCTGGTTTTCTGCCTTATTGTATGGCGTTTTTAACGATCCATTTCATAAAATAGAATGTTGTAGATGATTTTTCTCCGCACTGCTTAAATACAAACAACAGATTGCGACACAAAAGCGCGTTTTTTCAGAAAAGACTTTTTGCCTAGATATCCTACAGGAGTTAGTAAGTCACGACTCTTGGCAACTCCTTTGCTTGCAAGACCCAGTCAGCAACCATTTGGGCGCTTGGTGGGCGGCGAACCAATTTCTTGGCTGCGTTCACTTCCAGGATTTTGGCATGCAGGTTCTCAGGTTTGCACGTGGCGAGTTCCACCACGGTGTCGACGCCTGCTTCCTCGAGTAGATTAGAATATTCCTGACCAACTCCTTTGATCCGGTAAAGATCGGCATGGTTTACCCATTCCAGGATCAGTTTGCGATCGATGCCGGCTTTAGCAGCCAGTTCTTCACGACCTTTGGGACTAGCGCCAACTTTCAGCAACTGAGCGACAGAGGTCACTCCAGCTTCAGCTAACTTCTTTGCGAAAGTGGGTCCGATTCCTTCAATATCCTCGAGTTTTGGCATTTTTCTCTCCTTGAAATACCCATTAGTATTTAACATATTGTAGTGCATACCTAAGTGTAAACAAAGATTTTACTTTAACAAATTGCTTGGCATAAGCGCAATCCTGCTAAGCAAATTGCCATATAATATCAAGCATTATGAAGAACACAAAAGACATTATCTTAAATCAGGTTTTCCTGCTGCGAATGGCAACCATCAGCCAGCTCTCGGAGATCCTTGCCATCAGTGAGATTTCCGTTCGCCATCACCTGATGAGCCTGGAAGCAGAGGGGATTATTGCCTCGACGGAAGAACGCCATGGCGTGGGCAGACCGCGATTCGTTTATCACCTGACCGAAAAGGGTTTTCAAAATGTTCCGACCAACTACATCAAATTGTCGGATCAAGCCCTGACCACCATGAAACGCTTCCTTGGCACGGACAATTTGCTGGAGCTGTTTCAACAAATTGGGAGAGACTTCGCCGAAATATACGCGAATTCAATCAACTCTGAGGACCCTGAGGAGAAGCTGGAGAAATTCGCCAGCAATCTCACTCAAGACGGTTTCATTTTTTCCTGGACCAGGTCCGGTGAAAAATACACGCTTACGACGCATCACTGCCCTTTCCATTACCTTGGACAAAACCACCCCGAAGTTTGTACGATCAACCACGCTCTGTTAGAATCACTCATCAAGCATTCAATCAGTCGCGATACCTCCATTCTGCGGGGTGACGTGGCGTGCACATATACTTATGAGGTTCAAGATGGAAAATGAAACAAAGGTTACCTGGGAAATCCGAACCACGAATCCAGATAAATACAACGATTTAATCGAAGGATTATCGGGTATCACAGACCCCGAATTGGGCTATTCTGTGATTGAACTGGGATTGGTCAGGGAAATCAAGCTAACCGAACAAGGAGCCCATGTTCGCATGGTTCTGACCACACCATTCTGTCCTTATGGTCCTGCGATGCTGGAAGAAACCCGCAAGAAGGTCGAACAAATCCTCGGCGTTCCGACCAGCATGGAATTCGACATGGCACCTTGGACCCCCGATATGATGGAAAGCGACCTGTTGGACCCCCAATGGGGCTTTCTGCCTTAGTTTACTGTTTCAGCAAGCCTATCAATTTCATTCCAAGGGACATATCGCCAGCAATCTTGATCTTGCCGGTCATGAATGCCATCATTGGGTCGAGACTGCCGCTCATCAACTTTTCGGCATTTTCAGTGCTGATCTTCACGGTTAACTGGGGTTGTATCATTGGACCTTCACTGACATTGACCTTCCCATCCTCCAAAATCACACCCCAGTCGCCCCCACCTGCGCCTGTCAGGCTGAACTGCACCCGTCCATTCAAACCTTTTGCTTCTTCGGCATTTATCAATTTCGGCAGAGATTTCATCAATTCATTGAAGTCAGTCATTTCAGCTCCTTATAGGATTAGAGTTTGGTTAAATTCTAATGAGTTCTCTCTTTTTTGAACCTCATTCATACAAGGGTGTTGTATAATACTAAACACCAAGCAAGGAGTAGTTACTCCTGTAAATATAGTATAAGCGTTCAAGGAGAAAAATGGACAAATACGAATGCATCGCCTGTGGTTATATCTACGATCCAGCTATCGGTGACCCCTCCGCTGGGATTGAACCTGGCACCCCATTTGATGACCTGCCCGACGATTGGGTCTGCCCCGATTGTGGTGCGGGCAAGGATCAATTCGAGAAAATCAGCTAACAATAATCACTCATTCTATAAAACGACCTGAAGATTCAGGTCGTTTTTGATTTACCACCCACCAACCTGGCATGGCAGCTCGCCGTACGCAGTGTGTCTTGCGCCTATGGCTCAGGCAGGATACTGGTAAAATTGACCTGCGCCTAAATTTCGAACTTGTCATTCGATCCGGGACACAAAAATTAAACAAACAAAAAGGAGCTTGGTGATGTTCCAAAATTACGAAGAGGCATTGAAATATATTCGGGAAAACGAAATCCGCATGATTGATCTGAAATGGTGCGACTTGTTTGGTCGCTGGCACCATGTTTCGGTGTCTGCTGAGTCATTCACACCACAGATGATGCGGGACGGTATTGGGTTTGACGGCTCTGCTGTTGGGTTTAAGCCGGTTACTTCAGGGGATATGATCCTCATTCCTGATCTTTCAACTGCGTTCATGGATCCATTCTTCAAGCGTCCAACGCTGTCATTCCTGGCAGATATTTTTGAAGCCGATAGCAAGGCGCGCTTCGATTTTGACCCCCGCCAGATTGTCGCCAAGGCTGAAGCCTATCTAAAAAAGACTGGCGTTGCTGACCGTTCCATCTGGGGTCCTGAATACGAATTTTACATATTGGACGAAGTTAGCTTTGACAATCGCTTGAATGCCAGCTCCTATTCACTCGTCTCGTACGAATCCGATTGGATGGAGAACCCGACCACCAATGGTTACCTGGTTTCCAACCACCGGGGATATCATCAAATTGCGCCAGCTGATCAAAACCAGGATTTACGCAACGAGATCTCGCTGATGATGGAAGATTTCGGCTACAAAGTTAAGTACCATCACCATGAAGCCGGCGGCCCAGGGCATGGCGAAATCGAACCCCCTCTTCAGGACATTTTCAAGTCGACGGATGGATCCCTGATGGTCAAGTACCTGGCGAAGAACCTGGCCTATGCGGAGGGCAAAACCATCACATTCATGCCCAAACCCTTCTATGGTGCTGCGGGCAGCGGTTTGCACTTCCATCAATTCCTGGTCAAGGACGGTCTGAATGTTTTTTACGATGCCAAGGGCTACGCCAACCTGAGCGAGACAGCCCTTTATTACGTAGGTGGCATTCTCGACCACGCTGCAGCCCTCTGCGCCCTCACCAACCCTTCAACCAATTCATTCAAGCGCCTTGCCCCAGGGTTCGAAGCTCCGACCAGCTGTTTCTTTGGTAAAGGCGATCGCAACGCCGCAGTTCGAGCCCCCAAATATGCCACCGACCCAAGCGAAGTCCGGATAGAATACCGCACTCCGGATGGCACCTGCAATCCATACCTGGCCATCCCTGCCATGCTGCTGGCTGGATTGGATGGCATTGCCCGAAAAGTGGATCCTCGCACCGCTGGTTATGGACCATTTGACGATGATGTGCTATCCTGGCCAGAATCGAAACAAAAGCGCATCAAGAAGGTTCCCTTCTCGCTCAGCGAAGCCCTGGATGCCATTGAGAAAGACCAGGAGTTCCTGACGAAACCAGGGGTATTTTCAAATGAGTTCATCAGTTTTTGGGTAAAAGCACTGCGCAAAGAAGCCAACGATATTCTCACCCGACCTATCCCGATCGAGATCGAACGTTACTTGGATTGCTGAAAGCTACTAAGACTAAAAAAACACCTGGCAATGCAGGTGTTTTTTTGATGCTCGTGATCTGGAGTTCTTTAAACAATAGACTAATTGGATTTTTAAATCCTGGGAAATATTGGCATTAAAAGTATGAATCAGTCTAAAAAACTACCCTTCTCGTTCTATTTGACGTATAATGAAGTCACTATACTCGTTCAAGATTGGAGGAAATTTTTATGGCAAGTGTCACGTACGATCATGTTTGGAAACGTTTTGGTGACGTCGTCGCCGTGCAAGATCTTACTCTTGCAATCGAAGATAAAGAGTTCTTAGTCCTGGTTGGCCCTTCCGGCTGCGGCAAGACTACTGCGTTGCGCTGTCTTGCTGGTCTGGAAGAAATCACAGACGGCAAGGTAATGATTGGTGACCAAGTCGTCAATGACGTTGCTCCCAAAGATCGCGACATCGCTATGGTCTTTCAGAGCTATGCCCTCTACCCGCACATGTCTGTCTACGACAACATGGCATTTGGCTTGAAACTGCGCAAGTTCGACAAAGCCGACATCGATCGGCGCGTCAAAGAAGCAGCTCAGACCCTCGGAATCGAAACCCTGCTCAAGCGCAAGCCCAAGGAACTTTCTGGTGGTCAGCGTCAGCGTGTGGCAGTTGGGCGTGCTATCGTTCGCGAGCCAAAAGTTTTCCTCTTTGATGAGCCCCTCTCGAACCTCGACGCAAAACTACGCGTCCAGACCCGCGCCGAGCTCTCCAAGCTCCATAAGCGCCTTGAGACTACCTTCATCTACGTCACCCATGACCAGACTGAAGCCATGACCATGGCGACCCGAATTGCCGTCATGAACAAAGGAAAGCTCCAGCAGCTCGATACTCCGCAGGTGCTCTATGATCATCCTGCAAACCTTTTCGTTGCCGGCTTCATTGGTTCCCCTGCCATGAACTTCTTCAACGGTAAGGTTATAATGGAAGAAGGCAAGATGTTCGTGGACATGGGCTCATTCCGTGTCCGCATCCCAGATCACTACATCACTCGCTACGAGAGTGTCGTTGGTAAGGACATCATCTTTGGTATTCGCCCAGAGGACATTCACAATCCCGAATATGCCGCTCCTGGCATCGTTGCCGAGCCAGTAGATGTCACCGTGGATGTAACCGAACTGATGGGTAATGAAATCTTCCTTTACCTGGTCAACGGCAATCACAATTTCATCGCTCGTGTTGACCCCCGCACGCACACTCAGTACGGCGCAAAGATGCGCGTTGTCTTCAACATGGACAACATCCACATCTTCGATCCCAGCCTCGACGCGGAAAATCCTCCCGTCGTCATATAATTTTCACGAGAAAAGACCCCCGGTTTTCGGGGGTCTTCTTGTTTAAGCAACTGTTTTAGGCTTGCGTTTGTGAGTGATCACCACCAGCAGGATTCCCACAACCAGGGCGAAGATCAGCACCAGCGCAAAAGCGTCGCGCCAGAAAACGAAGGGAAAGAGGCGGATGAGGGTGCTGGATTCATCGAAAAGCCAGGTGCCTTCTGCAAAAAAGAGTTGGTGAAAACGCTCGAACAAGGTATCAAAACTCACCAGCATGAAGATCAATAACGCACCAATCAACCCCAGAGTCACCCAACCGCCAGCCTGAAACGCCTGCCGCAACGAACTCCACTGCCCCATGATCAGGAACCAGCCAAAGATCGCAACACTTAGGCCAATGACGATATACCAGGCAAGTAGAGATCTTTGAACAACTTTCTTAACGTCAACCATATGCGAAAGCTCGGATTCGGTAAAGATCTTCTCACCTTGAAAGTTCTGCAAGGTGCCAAGGTAGTCGATGGGTTCACTGTTGGTCAGGTAGCGGATGGCATAGCCCGCCCACTGCTTGCGTTCGATGGTATCCATTCCGTAAGGGTCGAGCGGGAAACCCGCGCGGTCATATTCGAATTCTGCAAAGGCTGGGTTCATAATTAACCTCACCCCACCTATCAGAATGATGAAGGGAATAAATAATGCCAAAAACACGACAAGGATCTTGTTATTTTTCATGAGTATTTTCCTTTTGTTGAAATCAGTTCCATTATAGCCCTTTGTGTAAAAAGAGGGTGCATGTTTTGGAGCCACTCTCCTGCTCTCGCCAGTCCCATAGGGAGGCTTTTGACCGACAGGTCTCGCATTACTTCTACACAGGATACGATGCGGATGGACTAAAGCCCATCCGCACGGTGGGGGTTTACTCCCACCGCTGTCTGATTATCAAAAGCATAACAAGCCATGAGCGTGTAAGGTATGCCGCATGGAAAGACTTTATACCGCTTGCCCCTTCCAAAATTCAAAAATCGTAGTAATGGATACCCTAAAAAGTAACGTTGGGGCGACGCATGCGTCGCCCCTATTCCCTTTTCTCGCCGGTCTCCCGCCCGTGCCAGGCATTTGACCGGAAGGTCTCCTGTGGTAGGGGTAACCCCCTGTGGTTACCCCAGGCAGGCACGGATGCCTGCCACTACCAATGGGCTCGGTTCTCGCCGATGTCCTCACCGAGCGAGGGCTTTGACCGCAAGGTCTCCAACTACTTCTAAATTGCATACATGGCGGATCGACCAAGGCTCATCCGTACGGTGGGGGACATGATGCTGGGAGCGAAGCGAGCAGAATTTGCCCCCACCGCTACCCAGAAATCAAAAGCATACCAGCCAAGGGTGGACTCGACATAGAGCCATTGTAGGGGCGACGCATGCGTCGCCTCTACCCAGAAAACGTTTTTTCACCTTTTCACGCTTTTTCTTCTCAAAAATCAAAAGAACCGCCACACTCATGACAGTTCTTTTGATATGCTCAGGCTGGGGGCAAAGGAGTCGAACCTCTACATACAGATTCAGAGTCTGCTGTCCTGCCATTAGACGAGCCCCCATCAACGAATGCCTATCTTACCACATTCCTGCCTTTTCTTACAAGGGTTCTTCCCGGAATTCTTTATCCTGGCTGCGCATTTTGATATTCTCAACCAACCCAATCCCCAGCAGCATCGAGACCAGCGAGCTGCCGCCATAACTGATAAATGGCAGAGTCAGCCCCGTGACCGGCAGCAACCGCAAATTCACCCCCACATTCACAATCGTCTGGAAGCCCATCAACACGCCAAACCCATATGCAATCAGCGAACCATAGGCATCCGGGGCGTTTTGCGCTACCTTGAAACAGCGCACTATCACGAAAATCAAGGCTGCCAAAACGATAACCGTCCCGACAAAGCCAAATTCATGCGCCAGCACCGAAAAGATAAAGTCATTATGGCGGATCTTTAAAAAACGTAATTGCACCTGCGAGCCCTGCCCATACCCCTTGCCAAACCAGCCTCCTGAACCGATGCTGATCAATGCCTGGTCCACGTTGTAGGTGTCGCCGTAGCGTGCATCTTCAGCCGGAGCAATAAAATTAGTGATGCGAGCTTTTTGGTAATCCGCCAGGTAGGGAAAGTCCAACAAAAACGAAATTCCAATAAATATCGCCGCTGCTCCTACCATGATCAGGATGTACTTTGTTTTCAACCCGCTGATCCATAGCATAGTTGCCCAGATGACAAAGATCACAATACTGGTGCTGAGGTTAGGCTGCAGCAAAATCCAGATCACGATTCCACCCGTTAAAATCAAACTTTTACCGATCGTCATCCAATTATTGATGCGATCAATGTTGCTCGAAAAGAAGCTGGCAAGCGCCAGGATGATAGCGATTTTTGCCAGTTCCGCCGGCTGGATCGTCACCAAGCCTGTCTCCAGCCACCTGGCAGCGCCAAACCTTGCCCCACCAATCACAAATACCAATAGTAGCAGCAATGCCACCAGAACATAAAAAGGTTTGCTGAGCGTCTTCCAGATGTGGTAGTCAAACGAGGCACTCAAAAACAATATCACCAAACCGATGATCAGAAAGGTTGCCTGGCGCCTGGGATGGTCCACCAGGGTGGGATTTCCAGCAATCGCTGAAGAGATCAGCGCCACGCCAAAAACACACAACAGCAACACCACCGCAAAAAGCGGGATATCAAACCGTTTCCAAATCTCACGCGTGTTCATAAAAGTTTAAACTTCCTCACAACCGCTTCCTGCAGATGGACAGTACCCTTATCATACCGGATCTCAAGCGGGGCAGTATTTAGCATTCTTTTAGGGACTTCCACCGACTGCCCGCACAAACTTAACCCCGTACCGCAATAACGCAAAACGCACATTCGCGATGAAAGGTCCCCTCCACATCCAGCTTTGATGCTGCCCCTGACCGTGCCCCAAACAATCAAGCTGCCGGCAGCAATCACCTCAGCTCCCTCAGGCACATCTCCAATCATCGTTCCGTTTGCCTTGAAAGCGACTTTTTCGCCCTTTTCCAGCGGTTCCATGCGCCATTCGACACTTGCCCCATCCTTTGGCGATTGCAGGTTTTCGGGCTTTTCAACGGCATTTTCCGCTGAGATACTCGTTTGGAGTTCGAAATTTCTGGCTGAAGCCAGGGTTACATCTGAAGTAGTCAAAACGGCCCAAAGGCAGACGCCTTCATTGGATAAGTCGCGCAGAAGCTTGAAAAGCTGATCCTGTGACCACTCCGCGCTACCAACATCCAGTGCGATCCGCCCACCTTTGAAGAAGCGTTCCTGGGTTTGAATGCGTGAGATCAATAAATCCCGCTGTTGATACCAGGGTTTCTCGGGCAGGCTGATCAAAACTCCGCCTTTGATTCCACGAACAGTAATCTCTTCCATGATTGGCAGCCTATGGTATCGCCGGAGCGTACTCGTTTTGCTGCAGCTCCTGATCGACCTGTTTCAATTGGAAATAAGCGTCAATTGTGGATTTGGCGATAGGAGCAGCAACGGTGGAACCTTCAGCGCCATGATAAATGAAGACAGCTACAACAATTTCCGGATCATCATAAGGAGCGTAGCCGACAAACCAGGCATGCGCCGGCCACGATCCAGGCACGCATAACCCCTCACGGTTTGCCCAATCATCACAGAACTCCGCGGTGCCGGTCTTGCCAGCCACCTTCCAGGGGTTATCCTGGAATTCGTACCATGCAGTGCCATCATCGCGGGTCACCATTTCCATGCCGCGTTTAGCAAGGTCAATCACCGATTGTTCAACAGTTTTCAGCTCGTTGGTGCGGTTATTGCCTTCATAAGTAGCAATCATTGGATCTTTGGTAATATCCCAAAGGATTTCAGGTTCGGATTGATAGGTAACATTCCCATCAAAATCCGTGATTCTGTCGATGATGGTCGGTTTATAGTGTTTGCCGTCGTTGATGATCGTGTTGATCGAATTCAAGACCTGCACTGGGGTCGCCAACACATAACCCTGCCCGACCGTTGCCAGATAGGTGTCGCCAGTCGCCCAGTTTTCACCGATGTTCAAACGTTTCCATGTCGGGTTAGGCAGCAATCCATCCGCTTCACCTGGAAGTTCAAGCCCGGTCGTTTCTCCATAGCCAAGCGCCGCAGCGTACTCATCCATGCGCCAGATGCCCAAACCTCCGTCAGCCACTTCGCCCTCATAACCGCCGCCTACCTTGTACCAATAAACATTACAGGAATAAGCAATACCGTGCAAATAATCCACCTGACCATGCCCGGCGCGATCCCAGCAATAGTAGTTCTGTAAAGAACCAATGTCGGTCTCATAGAATTGCTGGCGGAGAGTGATCATACCCGGGTCTTCAATTGTCTGATAGGGCGTGACCACATCTTCATTCAAGACACCCAGAGCAGAAACCATCTTATAAACGGAACCCGGCGGCAATTCGGAACTGATGGCTTTGTTGAGCAAAGGTTTGTGTTCGTCGATGCTAAGCTGCTCATAGTAATCAGCCGGGATGAATGGGGACATGCGATTGTTATCATAGTTCGGATAAGACACCATCGAGAGGATCTCGCCGCTCTTGGCATCCATTGCCACAACAACTCCCATAGTGCTCAGGATTTCATTCTGCCAGAGCATATAGAGTTGATTCCAGTAATCGAGCTGGTTTACCAACGCAGCACGTGCAGCTTGCTGCAATCGGTAGTCGATTGAAAGGTAGACGTTCTCACCAGGTACAGGGTCAACAGGCTCTTCGATGTCTCGCACGATCTCACCACCGACCGTCACTTCCACCACCCGTCGTCCGTTTTTTCCCCCGAGTACATCCTGCATCGAGTTTTCAACGCCCATGTAACCCACTTTGTCACGCCCGGAGACAAAGCCTTGTTCGGTGTAATAATCCAAAAGCACTTCCGGGATAGGTCCAAGAAAACCGATGATTTCCGCAGTCTGATTACCCGTGGGGTATTCACGGATCTGTTCAATCTCCACCTCGATGCCAGGCCAATCTGCCCCTTTTTCCTTGATGATCATGGCTGTTTGCTTGTCGATATTACATTTCAGGCGTGTCGCCTGAAAAGGCCAGAGGCTGTCAGCAATCTCCACCACCTGTTGGATACCCAGCGGGGTATAGCAAGGTGAAAAGGAACTTGCTGTCTGCTCGTTAACCTCGCCCTGGCTGACAGGAATATCAATCAGAGCGCTGAGCTGGTTAAAAATATCGCGGGTTTTCCCGGCTGAGTCCGGCAAGTTGGCCGGCGTAACAGTAACGTTGTATTGCGCCACGTTACGGGCTAAAACGATGCCATTACGATCAAAGATCATCCCTCTATCCGTTGGGATACTGATAACCTGGGTGCGATTATCTTCCGCTTGTGCCCGATATTCCGCGCCTCTAATAATTTGGTAATTGAAGAGTTGCGCAATGTAGTAGACAAATACGACCGCAATGATCAGATAGACCCAACGGAAACGTTTCAGATCGATGGTTGGTTTTTCATAGTTGCCATTATTCATACCTGGGCTCCTTGTGGATACAGCCACACATTCAATTCCCGCACAATGGCATGCACTGGAATTGCCAAGAACATATTGAGGAATACCGCCGGCAGTAGCACATTCACCAGTGCTTCAGAGAACACGAAGGGAATTCTTTGCACGAACAGAACGGCGATCGAAAGAAGATTTGCCAGGATGGTCGCGCCGAAGGTCAGCAGGAACATCCCCAAGAGCGGTGTCTGCCAAAGGCGCTGTTTCAGGCTCAGGGATGCAAGGTAAACTGCCATATAGACGATCATCGGTACGAAATAGGGCATTGCCGAAACAAGTCCCACGACCCCACCCATAATAAGGACCAGAATCCAGAATCTTCTGTTTTTCTGATGCAGGCAAAGCGCAATCACAAGCAATAGCACCAGATCAGGGCTGCCCGAGAGGATCATCCAACGGCTGAAGACGCCGTACTGGAGCATCATCGCCAGCACGAAACTCATTCCGTATGCCAGGTAAATCAACATGGGCAAACCTCAGGGTATTAACGGCGTGATATCAACAGCATCAAAATTGGTGATGACGAGCACCGCACTTAGAACTGAGAAATCAACAATTGGTTGGACAGAACCCGTCTGAAAGAGCGCGTTCTGACGCGTCTGCATCGATAGAACCTGACCCACAAAAATGTTTGGCGGGTACGTTCCACCCAAACCGGATGTGAGAATAACCTCGCCAATTTCCACCTGGGCATCAATTGGCACCATATCAAGACTTACCTCGCCAGTAATGGAACCACTCACCTGTCCTTCAACGTTTGCGGTCTTGAGCCGCACGTTAACAACCGAACCAGCATCGGTGATTAGTTGAATACGCGCGGCATCCGAAATAACCGCGTCGATCCGCCCCACCAGACCCTGCTGAGTTACCACCGGCATGCCGTAACGGATGCCGTCATTGGAGCCTTTATCGATAATGATATATTGCAGGTAAGGGCTGATCTCGCGCCCAATCACCGTCGCGGCCACGTATTCATGTTCTGGATTGTTGCGCGCAAAATCCAACAAGGTGTAGAGAATTTCGGCTTGAGCCAGGTTTTCCTGCAGGGCAATGATTTCGCTCTGCAGCTGTGCCACCTCGTTGCGCAGTAAGGCATTCTCTTCGCGCAGAGTTGCCATATCACGCGGAGAACCAAAGAAGTCGCTGAAAGCCAGGTAGCGTTCAGAAATCCAGCTCTGGGCGGAAATCAGCGGGCTAACAGACAGGCTGAAAAGCGGCGTCAGATAGCCTGAGATTGCCAGCACAAGCACGCCGACTATCACGATGATTAAGATCAGATTTCGTAGGTTTTTTGGAGTAAATAGATTGCGCATGTCGAATCTGGTCTATCCAGATCGCAAGGAAAGATCAACCCTGCGTACTAGTGTAAGGATCCCGTTCAATGCCTACGAGTAAGTTTTCGTACAGATCCAAGTCGTCCAGCACCATTCCACAGCCGCGTGCCACACATGTCATTGGGTCTTCCGCCACCCAGACTCTTACGCGGACCTCGTTCGAGAGGCGCTCAGCCAGTCCTTGAAGCTGGGCGGTTCCACCCGTCAGGCAAATGCCATTGTCCATCAGATCTGAGAGTATTTCCGGTGGGGATTCATCCAGAGCATCCTTGATGGTGTCCACAATCACCTGAACTGAAGGTGAAATTGCTTCACGAATTTCGATTGACGAGATCTCAATCGCTTCGGGTAACCCAGTGATCAGATTACGCCCGCGAACATCGACCGTTTTTTCTTCTTTGAGTGGATAAGCTGAACCGATCGCAATTTTCACCTTCTCAGCCATCTGCTCACCAATGAACAAGTTGTACTTGCTGCGGACATACTCAATGATGTCCTGATCTAACTCGTCGCCTGCCACTCTCAGCGAACGGGAAATGACAATACCGCCAGTGCTGATCACCGCCACCTCGGTGGTACCTCCACCGATGTCTACAACCATGGTGCCAGAATCCGAATTGATTGGCAAGCCAGCCCCGATTGCTGCCGCGGCAGGTTCCAGGACCATGTAAGTTTCCCGCGCTCCGGCAGACATAGCCGCATCGTAAACCGCGCGTTTTTCGACCTCCGTTGCACCAGATGGAATACCGATGACAACCCGCGAGTGTGGGAATAGAACGACGCTGTTTTCATGAGCTTTGCTGATGAAGTATTCAAGCAGTGCTTGGGTGATGTCGTATTCCGAAATAACGCCATCTCGCAGAGGTCTGATTGTGACCATGTTCGCCGGCGTGCGCCCGACCATCGCCTTCGCAGCAGCACCGATCTTCAGCGGTTCACGGGTGCGTTTATCGATCGTCACCCAGGAAGGTTCGTTAATGACAATGCCCTTGCCCCTAACATTGACCAATGTGTTAGCTGTGCCAAGGTCAATTCCCAAGTCTTGTGAAAGTAACCCTAACAGCCATTTTATGGGGTTAAAGAAAGCCAATGTTTGTTCTCCGTCCAATATTCCATCAGGATAATGGACGCAATTATAACATAACAGGCTAACTCCTGATCAAGCGTGGATTGGATAAAGCGTGGATTGGATAAGCGCGGATTAGATTGGATGTTACAATTCTGTAAACATGCAGATACCGGAGCAACTATGAACTCTTCCTTCACCCTATTTCGCCTTCAGACCCAGGACACTCTGCGGATGAAAATGAACGCCCGCCTCAAGGAGATCGACCGCATCATCGCTGCCGATAAAGAAGTCAGCCAGGCTAACGCCAGACTAGTGGAGGCTCAGGGGATCAACAAATCTGCCGAGTCGGTTTTGAAAGGCTTGCTTGAGCAAGTGAAAGAGAAGAAGCTCAAGCGTGAACTAACCCAGTCAAACCTTTTTTCCGGTAAGGTCCGCAACCCGAAGGAATTGCAGGACCTTCAAGCAGAAACTCAGGCACTGGATCGGACAATCGCCAAACTTGAAGATGAACAACTCCAGGCGATGATGGCGTTTGAGGAAACAACAAATGCATTACATCAGGCTGAAAAGGAACTTCAGCAGGTCCTGGATCGAAAAGCCTCGCAAAACTCCCTGCTCATCGGCGAAAAACACAAAATTGAGTCTGAAATACCCTTGGTGGATGCCCAAAGACAAGCCTTGATTGAGCAATTGGATAAAGAGATTTTCATGGTCTACCGAACCCTGCTGAAAAGCAAAGCCGGCATAGCCGTTGCTGAAGTCAACGATGACACTTGCAGCGCCTGCGGCGTGACGGTCCCTCCCGCGGATATCCAGGCAGCCAAGTCGCCCAACATCATTGCCTACTGCAAGAATTGTGGCAGAATACTGGTTAAATCCTAATTATCTAATCGCCAGTGGTAGCAAAAATCGGCGTATTAAAGATTCAACACCCATTAAGAGCAGGTAGACCACCACGGGTGTGAAATCAAAACCTGCGACTGGCTTAATGACCTTCCGAAAAGGACGTAGAACAGGGTCGACAATACGTGCGATGCCAATGCGGAGCATATTGTCCGCAGGCAGGATCAAGGGCATTAGCGTCCCAAGCACCAGGAAGATCTGCATTCCCTGCAAAAGAAAGAAAATAAATCCAAACAAGTATTCCATACTCAGTTTCCTTGGGGGTAGATTCGCGGACCAAGCAATGCCTGCCCGATGCGGATGATGGTAGCGCCTTCTTCAACTGCAACAGAATAGTCAGCAGATGTGCCCATGGAAAGCTCCGTCAACCCTATGCCCGGTATTTGCTGGTTGAGAAAATCGCGCACCTGCCGCAACCTCTGAAAGAATGGCCGTGTACGCTGCGGATCATCGAACAAAGGAGGCATCGTCATCAGGCCGGTCAAACGCAAGTATGCGAGCGAGAGAATTTCGCTGACAATCGGCAGAAGGCCCTCCCATTGGTCCTTTTCCCAAGCTGGCAAACCCTCTTTTGAGGATTCCCCGCTGACATTGAGCTGCAACAAAACCTCCAATGGCTGGGGTGATTGCTGGCTTGCCCGGGCAGAATCGAGCCTTCGAGCCAGCTTCAGGGAATCCAGTGAATGCACCCGCGAGAAGTCCGCCGCCACCAACGCAGATTTGCGGCTTTGGACATGCCCAACCATTTCCCAGCGAATGTCAGTCAGATGCGAAAGCTGCTTGATTTTTTCATCAGCTTCTTCAGCGTAATTTTCGCCAAAGCAGCGCACGCCACAGGCATAAGCCGCCTCGATAATACTCAATGGTTGCCGTTTGCTGACCGCCAGGATCAAAACGTCGCTGGCATTTCTTTTGCTCTTTTCAGCCGCAAGAGTAACGTTGGATTCAATGATTTCAAGTCGCTGCTTGATGGTTTGAATGAGTTCAGGATTAGGTTCCGACATCTTATTTTAAGGCAATGACCACCGCAAACCGGCCGGTGATACCTTTTTCCTTTCGGTAAGAATACCATGTATCCAGGTTTTCAGCGGTGCAGCAGCGTGAATTTTCTATCTGCGCCACACCTGCCTGCTTTAGAACCCACTCATTTGCTTCCCATATATCCAGAAAAAGACCGTTTTCCTGTTTCGTAAAGAACTGTTCCGCTTCTGCACCCCAGGCTTTCAAGAATTGCTGGCGTACTTCCTCTCCCACCTGGTAGCACTTGCCGCAAATTGACGGACCAAGCCCCACGCTCAAATCAGATGCGAGGGATCCATAGCGCTGCTGGATCGCGCTGACAGCTTCAGCACCTATGCGCAGCAAGGTGCCTTGCCAGCCTGCATGAACAATCCCTACCACTTTTTGAACTGGATCATGAAACACAAGCGGCACACAATCAGCGAAACGCATGATCAACGTTACTTCAGGCTTATCGGTAAAAATGCCATCCGCTGGGAGATGTTTTTTCCCCGGCGGACGCGGAGCCTCGCTAAAGAATATGGTTTTGCCGTGTACCTGCCAAACGTCAAACCGGCTGGAATACGGCCGTCCAAATACACTGAATAGCTTTTCATGATTGGCAAGCACTGCGTTTGGGTCATCCCCATTGGTACCGCCAAGATTTAAGCTGGCATAAGGTCCCTTCGAGCTGCCCCCTTTGCGGCTGAAGATAGCGTGATCTAAGGCGTCATCATCGAAATTATCAAACTTGTAATAGACGAGTCCGTCCTGTTGGAACTGTCGCATAACTCAGCGCGTCTGCCTTTCTATGGCTGTCTTGGCTTCCAGGCGCAAGCGCTCCTCCCGGACGCTCTCCTCGATGGTTGGAATGCCAAACCACGCGGTAAACCAACCGAAGGCAGCGCCAGTCGCCACCCGCAAAAAGGGCGTGCTTTCATGCATGGGCAGCCAGCTGAGAAAGGAGAGTTGCAATTGGCTCACAAGCTGCCAAACACCATCCAATCCAATTGGTGCGATTGCCAGCAATAGCCAAAGCCACCAGGGCAAGGGTTTGATTTTTCTTCTGGTTAAGCCAAAAATGATGCCAAAAAGCAATAGTGAAATGTATATGGCAATGTCACGCTGGCAAAGTGCGATCTTGTAGCCTGCACGCTCGTTACCGATAAATGCACTGGCAGCTTGCAAATCCTGGCTCGGGTTCCCCGACGCTTGCTGATAACTCAACCTGTCAGACCCAGTAGGCACATTCAGCGGGTAGGACGCCTGTTCTCCAAATAGAAAAAAGGAACGGTACGCCAATTGGTGGCAGAGGGGTCGGTAGAGCTTGTAGATGGTGTTGGCTGGTTCCACCTGCCCCATCTTCATCATCACTGGCGCGAGCAGCGGCAGAAACACGTACAAAGCCAAAATCGTGTTGATCAACGCCAGATAATGCCTCGAAAACCACAGGGAGAAGCGTTCTCTGCCGTTCAGGCGGTCCTTGGCTGCTGTAGGGCGATAATCCGGAGAATTCGCGTTCATGTGAGCTTCGCTCAAGGCAAGCCTGATGTTCTCAAAATCCTCAGGATTTGTTACCTGTTTCTCGTCGATCCGGACAATGAACGTGTCTTCTGAGCGCTTCCTGAAAAAAGCTTGCTGACGAAGATCGATCAGTTGGAGTTGATGTGGATAGGAATCCTGAAGAGCGGAAAGCCAGGCTTTGATCTTCCCGACTTTTTCACTGGTCGGATCGGTGGTGAGCAGGAAGACTTCAACCATCGCTTTTCAGCTAAGCTTGATTAGCTTTCAATTACCTGAACGTAGGTCGAATTGTTCGCGTTGGTGACTGTGAGCTCACCTGGATAATACGCCACGACAGGATTCGTCCAGCGCCAGATCCATTTGGCATCGCTTGGCAAACAGTTAACACAGCCGTGCGAAAGGGCGATGCCAAAATTGTTGTGCCAGTACACAGCATGAATTGCCGCACCATCAGAATGGTAGAGCGTGGTCCAGGCAATCCCTGGTGAATCATACTGCGAGACACCTCCAGCACTCATGTGGATTGAGATCGTCTTCCGCCATACCGGTGATGTTTCTGGAGGTGTCAGCCATTTTCCTTCCTTCAGATAGCCGGTTGAAACGTCACAGTAATAAACTTCATGCGGACCCTCAAAACAAGAAAGCGTTTGGGTTTGAAGATTCACCAGGATGTGTTTGTCGCCAACATCCGGGCGGATCGGGCTAATCTCTTCTGGGGTCACAGGCCGGCAGGCAGCTGCATCCACCCAATAGTAGTCTGGGAGAGCGCCATACTTTTCTCCGAGCAAGTATTCCGTCCTGCCATTCGCCTGGCGGACGTCAAAAGCCCAAAAAACCTGGCTGTAATAGAGCTTGGCCAAGCCCTGCGAGTCGCGAATCCACGAAGAGGCATTTGCAGGCGACTTCGTAAGTTCCATGTTGACCACGGGCTGGGTGATCTCAACCCACAAACCCGGTTTACCATCCTGGTCGAGAGGCAGGCTACTTAGAGGAGCGTTTTCGATGTGTTTGACTGGCTGCACAAACGGGGCGTAGATGTAGCCATTCGGGGTTTCATACCAACGTTGATTGTAGCGGTTAAAATCAAGCACGTTTGCCACAACTTCCTGCTTGATTTCAAAAACATCATCCCGCCAGGCACGCATCACCGCGGGAGCATTCATGTTAGGCTCCGATTTCACGTCAACCCAGGAACGATACTCCCCCACACAAACCCGCCCCAACTTTTTCCCAATTGGATTGGCTTGTTTTTCCAGATTTGCTGCTGGTTTTACCGTGGGCAGTATAGCTGCACCAGCGACATAGCCAGACAGCTTGAGGAAGTCTCTTCTGCTGATAGCTTGTTCTAATTTCATAGTGCTATTATATCCAGAGCGCAATCCTATGCCATGGTCTGTAGAATCACCGTTTAATAGTCACCAGACCGGCGTGAGTTCTCGCGGGCAATGTCGCGTTCTTTGATGGATTCACGTTTATCGTACTGCTTTTTGCCTTTGGCGATACCGATTTCCAGCTTGGCTTTTCCAGCTTTCAGGTAGACCCTGATCGGGACGATCGTCATGCCCTTGATCCGCATCGCATCCCAAAGCGTTTTAATTTCCCGCTTATGCAGCAGCAGTTTCCTCTCCCGGGAAGGATCATGTTGATACGCACTGGCGTGCTCGTAGGGCGCCACATGCGCTCCTACCAGCCAGGCCTGCTGCCCATCGGTTCGCACATACGCTTCCTGAAGACTGATTTGCCCCATGCGAATAGACTTGATCTCGGTGCCCTTCAAAGCCAAACCAGCTTCAAAAGTCTCCTCGATAAAGTATTCAAAGCGAGCTTTTTTATTGGTTGCGACGACCTTAACATCCATAAGCGTCTATTTTAACATACCTGATGCCAATCTTCTCATAAGTATACTTATCATGGCTCCTTGTAAGGACTGTTCCCTTGGAGTAGCTTCAGCTTGAAAGTTCATTTTCTCTTTTCCGCAACTTATGGTATCCTAAAGGACTGTAAAAGCTTTTATTTAGGATGTTCTGGGGTAGACATGGATATAAAACAACTTTTTTCAACCTTCAAGCACTGGCTGTGGCTGGTAGTCTTGGGAACCATAGTCGGTGGTTCGCTGGGGTATTACCTTAGTAACCGACAGACCCCGATCTATCAGGCACAGGCCAAGTTTGTAATCCTGCCAGCAGCCCAAACAACCAACGATTACAATTCCTACCTGAATAATCTGAACATGATCAGCACCTATACGCAACTGCTGACATCGGAGGATCTGCTTTACGAAGCCTCAAACAAGCTTGGCTTCCCTGTTATGAAGGGGCAGGCTACGGCAACCCAAGTTGGTGATACCAAGTTTGTGGTGCTCACGGTCAAGGACACTGACCCATTCAAAGCTGCAATGATTGCCAATGGATTGGTGGATATCCTGATCGAGCAGAATGTGAAGCTCCAGACAGTTCAGTTCGAATCAGCAGAACGCAACCTGCAAGCCCGTATAGATCAGGCTGAAGAGCAAATCGCTACACTCCAAGGGCAGATCACCTCTCTCTCGACCGAAATCCTGCAAAAACAAATCGAAAACGTTCAGGCTCAGATGACCGACGTTCAATCGCAGATTAATGCCATCAAACTTGACATGTCCGAAATTGATCCAAACTCAACATCTGAGGTTGACAAGGCTCGCCTTACTAATGACCAGGCAAAAATTGACGAACTCAGCCCAATCCTCGCCCTTTATCAGGAAATCTACACCCAACTTATTGTATTGGGAAAAACCCCCGACAGCGGTGAAGCCAGTTCTACAGATCTCGATCGCCTAAAGAGCACCCTCCAGCTTTACCAACAAATCTATATCAACAGCATCAACAGCCTCGAGACCCTGCACCTCTCAAAGGCTCAATCCACACCGACTGTTATGCAAGTGGAAACAGCCACCAAGCCCACCAGTCCGATCTCGCCCAAGCCAGTCCAGAGCGCTTTGCTGGCTGCTGCTATCGGTTTATTTGTGACTGCTGGTTTTGTCTTCCTGGTGGAATTCTTGGATGATACCCTCAAAACACCTGACGATATCAAAGAAGTTCTGGATGCCCCAGTAATTGGTTTCATTGGTGAATTGAAGCACAACCCAAAACAAGGCGAGGATGCGCTTGGTGTATATGTAGCGAAAAACCCACGCTCACCGGTTGCCGAAGCCTTTCGTTCCTTGCGCACCAATCTGGAATATTCCTCGGTAGATAACCCTGCCAGAACCATTCTGGTAACCAGTTCAGGGGAATCTGAGGGCAAATCCATGGTTGCAGCAAATCTTGCCATCGTCGAAGCGCAGAGCGGAAAAAACGTCATCATCATTGACGCAGATATGCGTCGTCCCAAGGTGCACATTCAGTTCAACAAATCCAACCGGAAGGGTCTGAGCGACGTCGTTACAGGGAAACTTCGCATCGATGACGTGGTAAAGACTTATGACCAGGTTGAAAACCTTTCCATCATCACCTGCGGAACCATCCCCCCAAACCCTTCGGAACTCTTGGGTAGTGAGAGAATGTCCCAAACTCTCAAGGATCTTGAAGAGCGTTTTGATTTAGTGATCATTGACACCCCACCCATGATCGTGTCCGACGCTCAGATCCTCTCAAGAAAAGTGGACGGTGTTATCTTTGTGGTTATCCCCGGTCAAACCCGAGCGATCGCCGCACTGCGCCCGATGGAAGAACTTCGCCGCATAGGTTCCAACGTTCTGGGAGTCGTCGCCAACAAAATCCCCAGAAATCGTGACTACTATTATGGTGGATACAACTACTACTCACCCTACAGTAATCACTACACCTACCATACTGAATCCATTATTCCAAACCCAGAAAACGAACCCGAGAAACCTGCAAGGATACCGCTGGTTTCTCTCTTCACCAAAAACCGTACTAAGGATTAAAGTCTCAGTCATTTCCTGAGAAATTTTAAACGAGGTTAGTTTGCCAAAGATTGTTTTTGTATGTACAAGGAACCGTTTTCGCTCACCTTTGGCAGCAGCGATACTTAAGCGCGAATTGGCTGTGCGAGAGCTGCCCGGGGAATGGACCGTGGAAAGTGCCGGTTCCTGGGTGCACGACCTAATTCCCCCCACTACCGAAGCGTTCATCGAAGCCGAAAAACGCGGTCTTGATATCTCTTCTCACATCACGCAGGGGATTGAAGCCCTTGATCTTGACTCTATTGATCTCTTGTTAGTGATGGAACAAGGTCAAAAAGAATCGATCCTGTTAGACTTTCCAAAGTTACACGATAGAATTTTTCTCCTCAGCGAACTTTCAGGTCCAGCCTTCAGCATCCCCGACCCGTATGTTAGCAAAGAGCCCTCCGACGTCATCGCTCAGGAAATCGAGACATTGATTGTAAGCAACGTCGACAAAATTACAGCCTTGGCACAAAGAAATAACCACAAATAGCAACCAATCAAGAATAGCGTAATCGAGTAGGGAGCGGCGACTAACCGCCCCCTCTCACACCACCGGACATGCGGGTCCGCATCCGGCGGTTCATCGAGAAACACATAGTTCTTGGTACCGACCTTTTATGCTCTTCAGCCCTAAGTTATGAAAATATTCATTGCTTAGGGCTTCTTTTACCACAGGTGAGGTGGACATTCGCCAGGGGCTTGTTCCTCCTGCCCCTTCTTGTGCCCGCCACTTCGGAACTCCCAGTCTCACCAACTCTCGGAATCGGGTTGTCCCTCTCTTCCATCGTTTCCAGATCATCTGTCTAAGCCTTCGTCTGATCCATCCGTCCAGTTTTTCATAAACACTCGGCGTATTCGCCTGCCGGTAGTATCCTATCCATCCCACTATGTAGGTGTTTATTTCTTGGATGATCTCTTCCAGCTTGCCTGTCCGGGTACGCTTGGTCAGGCGGCGGAGCTTGTCCCGAAATCTTTCCAGACTCCGGTTCGCTACTCGTATGAGCATTTCCCCTTTGTATTTGTAGAAACTGAACCCTAGAAACTTTACCCTTTTGGCTCGATCTACTTTGCTTTTCTTTGGATTGACTTTTAACTTCAACTTCTTTTCTAGAAACTCTCTCACGCTCTCCATAACTCGTTCACCTGCCCGCTGCGTTTTGACATGGATGTTACAGTCATCTGCGTAGCGAACAAATTTGTGCCCCCGCTTCTCCAGTTCTTTATCCAGGTCATCCAGCATGATGTTCGAGAGTAACGGGGAAAGTGGCCCACCTTGCGGTGTCCCTTCTTCCGTTTCCATTACCACTCCATTTACCATCACACCGCTGTTTAGATAGGCTCGGATCAGTTTCAACACTCGTTTGTCTTTCACCTCGCGTGCCACTCTGGCCATTAGCATATCGTGGTTCACTCGATCAAAGAATTTCTCCAGATCGATGTCCACCACCCATTCATATCCCTCTTGCACATATCCCTGTGCCTTCAAGATGGCATCGTGTGCACTTCGTCCGGGTCGAAACCCGTAACTATATGATGAAAACTTGCGCTCGAATATGGGCGTGAGCACCTGTGCGATCGCCTGTTGGAGTAGTCGATCAATCACTGTCGGTATCCCTAATAATCGTACTCCCCCGTCTGGTTTGGGTATCTCTACCCGCCTCACCGGGGTTGGTTTATAGGCTCCGCTTTCGAGGGCTGCCCTGATCTCCAACCAGTGTTCTTTTAGGTACGGCCGCAGGTCTTTCACCGTCATCCCGTCTGTGCCCGGTGCGCCTCGGTTGCTCTCTACTCGCTTTAACGCTGTGGTCAGGTTTTCCCGTGCCCATACCTGCTCCCACAACTCTACGTTGGACTTTCCTTCGTCTCGCGTTGGGGACGGCTCGGCCCTCGGGTCAGTCTCAGGAAGCTTCACTTCCCATCCCTGTCCCGCAGTTCCCCGATCTGGGGCAGGCTGCCTTCTTTGTTCGTCCCTCAAGCTGCTCAATTACTCATCCTTTCTCGATGTTCAGCCCTTCCCTTCGCGACGGCTCCGGTACTATGGCTTCGGCTGACTCCTGCCATCTCAATCTGACCTTCCAACCAGGGTTACCGTTTCCGGCTCGATGACAGGTCTCCCCAGGTAAGTGCGTTGACTTTCCCTGCACACTTGTCCAATTTACTGCTTCGGCTTTTGGTCGCATTGGGCTTCGTTGTTATTTGCCAACTCGCCCAGCCTCACAGCCTCTTATCGGCTTCATGTCCTTCAAGTCGCAGGTTTGCCTCTGGCTTCCTCCAGACCCCACCTCGCAGTGATGCCCTTGCCTTTGGCTATTGGTTGGTGAGACCAACCTCCATTTGGGACTTTCACCCTATAGCCATCGCCCATGCTGGGCGCACAAATCACAACCACCCGCATAGCGGGTGGTTTGCACTGAGGCTATAAGCCTTGTTCTCTAGCCAGCGCCTCAAGGCGCTGGCTTTCTCTTCGTTCAAGCCACTTTGCTCTTGTCCCTCTCGCCGCCCCTCAAGGGGCTATCTCTCATCGCTTCTGCTCAAACGGGTCCTGGTATTCCTTCACGCTCAACCGGTCTACCGCCTGATCCCTTTGTTCTTGCTCTGCTATGTACTTCTTGATCGTCTCTTCGTTCAGTCCCACGGTACTCACATAGTACCCCTCACACCAGAAGTGTCGGTTCCCGTATTTGTACTTCAGGTTCGCATGCCTCTCAAAGATCATCAGCGCACTCTTCCCCTTCAGATATCCCATCACACTCGACTCACTGTACTTCGGCGGTATGCTCAGCAACATGTGGACGTGATCCGGCATCATGTGCCCTTCGATGATCTCCACCCCCTTGTACTTGCACAATTCCTGCATGATCTCCCCTATATCTTTCCGGATTTGGTTGTAGATTACTTTTCGCCTATACTTTGGCGTGAACACGATATGATATTTGCACATCCATTTCGTGTGTGCCAGACTGTCTGTTTTATTGGCCATACAAAACACCTTTCCTCTCTAGTCTGTGACTTGAACACTCACATTCTATCGGAAAGGTGTTTTGGTTTGGGTATAACCCTTTGTCCCCACCCGCTTAGCGGGTGGTTTTTTGTCTCACTCGTTCCACGAGTTCGACTGCCTTAAGGCGCAACAAAGGGATTGGTCTTTGAATAATGACCAATCCAATCCCTTTTCTATATCGAAATAGTGGTTACTTAATGATTATTGGTAAGAAAATGTAATAAACCTCAGGCGGCTCATTCTTGTTTACGGTAAATGTGGTAGTGTCTTCATCCCATAATCCACCCGGATCCATCGCGCGGAAGGTGATGGTATCTGAGCCGAACCAATCCACCGGCGCGCTGATAGTGATTACGCGATCAACAATGCTTATAGTCGGTTCTGTGTTGCCAGAGTAAGACCAGGTGATCTCAGAATCGAGATTGTCAACATCAGACACATAGTCATCCAGGTTGATGGTTGTAAAGCTTTCCCCTTCCAGGATCGTCTTGTCCGGAGTATCTGCCACTACCGGAGCATCATTTATCGGATGAACTGTAATCGTAACCCTGGCCCGGTTGGTGAAAATTCCACCAATATCAGCTTTATAAATGAAATAATCCGTGCCAAAGAAATTATCATTGGGCTCATAAATAAAAGAGCCATCCGCATTTAAAATCAGATTGCCGTAAGATGGATTGGCAACAAGAACCACCGTCATCGAATCGGGACTTTCAGTCGTGTCATTCGCCAGCACGCCTGAGGCAACAATCGTCAGGATCTGATTCTCATCAGATTCATATTCATCATCCACAGCCCTACCTGGCATTGCCATTATCAGGGCTGGATCCCCAAACAGCAGGTAAGTATTCTTCCGAAATCTTTACCACATGGTGAACCAGCACCCTGCCATTTTCAGGGTGAATAAAAGCGACAATATCTCCTGTTCGCGTTGATCCATTCGCTACTGGAGCGACATAGATCTTATCCCCGGATTGGACAAAAGGTGCCTTACTTCTACCCGGCGCGTTGAAGCAAATCGCATTCCCGTCCGCGGTAGCAACACGGATCAAGTTCGCCAATTCCTCAGAATCTACGGCGCGTTCAGTGACTTGGTATGCGACATTCATCTGCATCAGACTCTAATCCTGTGGAATCTCCCGGCATGGATTGGGCTGAACCACCGTCCGGTTGCCGCAGAAACCAAAACGTCCTTCACTCGACCCGACAAAGGTATCCGCGGAATTCATCCGCCACCAGAAGGTGCCCTCGTTTGAAGCGGTTTGCCACTCCCCCTCCACCTGGCTACCTTGCTCTAAAACATCGCCCGAAAAAGAATAGTCAACGCCATCGATTTTGGCAGTTCCGGCAAGCCTGGTTCCGCTGACTTGTAAAGTCAATTCCGCAGGGGTGTAACCGCCCCTGGTGTTCTGAAACCAGATGTTCCAGACACCTTCCCAAACAGGTACGCCGAGGGTTGGAGTTGGTGTTTGATCGGGATTTGTCGTTGCTGAGGGCGCCAGAGTAACGCTGGCGGATTCAGCACCTATGGGATAATTTGTGGACTGGGGTTCTGAAACTCTAGGGGTAAACGTGCTCACTAGCGTATTGGTCGGAATGGTTTGGGTCGTTTGCGGTGAAGGCTGAGGGTCGTCACTTAGTGTTGGGGTATCATCCAAAAATTCAGGCGTTGTCTGGTTGACCGTTTTCTGCAAGGTCGCGACAACCTCCCCCTGAAAGTGCTCCACATCCGGCTGTCTTCTTTGACCGCACCCGGAAAGCAGGACGAGCAGTAACAGGAACAATAAAATTTTCCGGTTCATTATGTCGGATTTTATCATGGTTGGGAGGACCAATTTCGCAAGTGTTATATGGTTAGAAAACCTGGCCTCGTTGAGACAAAGCTCTTACCGCAGGGTTTCAACTACACTCTCGATCACCCAATCTTGTTGCTCGTCCGTCATCCTCGGGAAGAGCGTAAAATCCGCACATTTTCAGCCAGGCCATCATCATTGGCAATCAACAGTTTCCCCCGTTTTTCGGACAAGTTACTATTGAGAGTATGGTTTTACTCCATCTCCTCGGACAACCAGGCTCTTAACTTCACCCTGTTCACTTCCTGACCAACCGAATCCGACCAGTTTGACGAGTGGAGTTCCGGATGCCATACGCGCTGACCATAGCCCCGGAAAAGATCCCTGAACCTCAAAAAGTAACCTTTGAGGATTTCAGGGGAATCCGGTCGCAGGTTGTAGAGCCGCGCGATCACCCTTTTGGGCAGAAAAACCCGACTAAACCCAATTTTGAGTTTAGAAAAGAAACTGCTGGCTTCTAAAAATTCAGCCAGATCAGGCGTAAGACCAGCCCGGGTGGTATTGGCGTCGACGATTTGAGTTCTGGCCTGCTCAAAGGCCCAGGACTCATCCCCAGCAGGCTGCAGCGATTTCATCACTTCATCGGGGATGCTAACTGCTGAAAACTCCCGTACCAGGCTGAAAGTCAGCCAAACCACACGCTGACACTGCCAGCTGCTGACTATCAACAAAAAACGCTCCCAATCGAACTGACTCTGAAAATGCCAGAGCACATCAACCACATCCAACAAACCCTTCAAGCCCAGTGAGAGGCGATGCTGATAGGTGAAATGCAGGCAAAGGTGGGCTGCAAAGTCCTCCGGGGATAAGACAAGCACATCCACACCGGCAACTTTTTCTGGCACGGCTCGGCGCCAGAGTTCCGTTGCTTCGATGCTGAAAGGTTCATCTTCCTCCAGAAGTGTCCAATGGATCTCCAGCGGCAAACCCTCAGCGTTAAACATGGGCGGGACGTGCTTGATGTCAATATTCTGATCGGCGGGATCAAAATAGGTGCTGGGTTTGTAACCGCATGCCTGGGCACTGGCGATGGCTTTGGGCAGATCAGCTCTTTTCACCAGCAGGTCGATATCGCAAAAGTAGCGTTCCGCGATGCTGCGGTTGATGTTTTCTGCCAGGTAGATGCCTTTGAGGGCGATGGTGTCAATCTTGTTTGCCTTAAAGTCCTGGAGCAATTTTGTGGCACGGGCCAGGATGAGTGTGTTGCGCACAGCATTTTGGAAATATGCATTTTCAAGCCTGGTTTGCAGCTCTTCCGGAAAGGGCTCTGTTTTGGCAAAAGCTTTGACTGTCTGATAGAACCGTGAAGACACTCCATGCTGCAATGCCACCTCAGCCAGAGCGAACCAATCCTGCCTGTCCAACCTTTTTAGCTTATCCTGAAGTTCGCTGTTTGGGCTACAGGGATCCAAAATATTGGCAAGGGTCTTGAATGTATGCAGCCTTTCGTTCAATTATTCAACTCCTAAAGCAACGGCAGCAGCAAATATTACTCCTTGCCATTATATGCCGATTAAGCGACAGGCAGGCAAATGAAAGTGACTCTGCACAGAAACTGAGAAGCCACCCCGCGTTTGGTTTCGCCACATGGACCGCTGTGACCCAGAACTTATACCGATTTTTCAAGCAGGTTGAGCTGTTGCTGAGCGCAGAGTTGACGATAATAGGCATTTTCTGCCAGCAAAGTCTGGTGAGTTCCAATTGAAAGGACGCCCTGGTCATCCAACAGCAGGATCCGGTCCGCATCCTGAATTGTGACCAGATGGTGGGCAATGATGAAGAGGGTTTTATCCTTGACATAAGGGGGTATAGCGTCAAAGATGGAACGTTCGATGATGCTGTCCAACGCGGCAGTGGGTTCATCGAGGATGAAGACATCCGGGTCTTTAACCAGAGCCCTGGCAATTGACAAGCGCTGTTTTTGGCCTTCAGAGAGGTTTACTGCCCGCTCGTCAATCCGGGAGTCGTAGCCTTCAGGGAGACTGATAATGAAATCGTGAATGCCCGCGGTTCGGGCTGCGTTTTCGACAGCCTCCTGGCTAGCACTGGCGTTTCCGTAGCGCAAATTTTCATTGAAGGTGCCGGAGAGCAGCAAGCTGCTCTGTGACACATAGCCAATGCGCCGGCGTAATGAGAGCAGATTGTATTCTGAAACTGGCATACCATCAAAGAGAATTTCACCCTCTGTTGGCTTGTAGAAACACAGAATCAGGCTGACAAGCGTTGTCTTGCCGACCCCACTGGGGCCAACAACTGCCACCCGTTCGCCAGGCTTGACCTTGAAAGAGAGCGCTTTCAGGACCTGCTGGTCGCCAGCGTATGAAAAAGACACGTCTTTGAATTCGACGCTTCCATCCAGATGGTCAATCACCTTTCCGGTGTCCAGGTTTTCCTCAGGGACAATGTCGAATAAATTCATGACCCGCTCCAGGGATGCCAGCGCGTTTTGCAAGGTGAGGTTGGCATTGGCAAAATACATCGCGGGATTGAAAACATAGCCCAAATAAGCCTGGAAGGCGAACAGGGAGCCTAAAGTCCATTCCCCCTGGATGGCAAGATAAGCGCCAACAAGCAGCACGACGCCGCGGGCTAAGTCCGGGGCAAGATTGATCAAAACATCGGTCAGAGAGCCGACCACGTTTTGTTCCAAGGATATTTGCCGTTGATCTTCGAAAGCGTGCATAACGCGTTCGCTTTCGCGCTGTTCAGTTGAAAAAGCTTTGATCAATGGAAGTGAAGTAATTGTTTCCTGTAAACGTTTGTTGATGCCGGCATGCGTTTCCATGCCGTGATGGCTGAGGATGCGCATGCGCTTCGAAAAATAGCGCACACTAAACAGCATAGCAGGCAATGCCAGGAGCGAAACCAGCGCCAAACGCCATTCCAGGTAAAACAAAAATCCCAGCCCGCCCAGGAAACGGATGAGATTTGTGAACAAGTAAACTAGGGTGCCAGAGAAAAACCAGCGCAAACCGCCGACGTCTGAAGAAACGCGTGAGATCAGATAGCCCACTTCATTCTGGTCGAAAAATGCCTTGGGAAGATGCAGGGTATGTTCGAGTAGTGCCTCCTGAATTTTCAGGATCACCGATTGCTCAAAGTCCAGCAGATAATATTTCTGCAACAAGCCAGCGCCTATGTCCAACAGCTTGATTCCGATAACCAGCAATAAAGCCCAGGACAGCAGGTCCAAGCGGCGGGCCAGAATGACGTCATCCACCAGAAAACGATAAACCAGCGGCTGGGGAAATGCCAGGAGGCTGGTAAAAATGATCAACAGGCCGCCAATGAGACCGGACTTCCAGTACGCGCGCATGAATGGCAAGAGGCGCTTCAACACTTCTTTGGCGTCTTGCGGCTTATTCACAGTTCCAATTTGATCCTGCGGTAAATCGCGCTTTAATCCGTTTTTTAGATGATTGAACCAGGTTGACTTCATTATTTGCGATCCGAGGTCTGAAATGACGCTTGCGGCCCGGTTTTGGGTTTTTGGATCACCAGGTCATAAGGATGATGACAGGTAAATCGCTGGAATCTTTCGTCCCAAACGGCGACGGTCTTGTTGCGGTGAATACACTTGATTATAAAACCTTGACCAGCCTGTAATTTTACCTGATGAATTTTGGGATGCCAGAAGAGACGGGGAAGCCCAGAAGCTTTAAGTATCTTGTATAGAGGTGATAAACAGGGGGCGAGAACTGAGCGTACCTTTTGCCAAAGCCCGAAGAGCCTGATTCTCATCAAGCTAGCCCTGCCGCCTCTGACAGGGAGTAGTGAACCTTCTTTTCCAACCCAGGCAATGACGCCTCTGACCAAGTCCGGGCTGATAGGGTGCGCGTCCATTTCAGGATTGTTGTCACCTTTGGTATAGATCTGATCTCCCACAATATCCACCACCCGATGAACGATGGTGGTTTTAATAATTGGGTCAAAAAAAACAATCACATCACCTACTTTTAAGTTTTCAGATTTGGGACGTGTGTATAGAAGCTGACCAGATCTAAAAGTTGGATACATGCTGGCACCAGTGTAGCGAAAAGGAAGATTTTCCTCTAACTGGGACAGAATTCGATCTTCAGACAACTGAGAATTCTTCATCAATTAACTTCCAGAACTCAGCTGATTTTGTAAAACGGAGTTCGTAACCAGGAATAGCACGGGCAAGTTGAGCCACTTTCTGGAAAACGTCTTTGATTCGTGCATGCGTGTGCTGCTTTCCAATCACGGTCAGGGTCTGTTCAAAAATTATTTGGGCGGTTTTGCTGGTTGACAAAGCCTCCAGGTCGTTACTATTAGCCTTGGTCAGGCTGAAGAATGCTTTGATCGGTACATGACCGCGCTTAAAACTGTAGCCCCAGGCATCCGCAAAATATCTGCCGTCTGAAGAAAGATAGATCAAAACCTGATCTTCGTCCAGCACCTCATCTCCCAATTCAGCACTAAGCCGGGAGATGGTAGTCTTGCCAGCCCCGGATGGCCCGCTAAAGAGGTAAAGTCCGCCTTTGTGGATGACGCCGCTGCAGTGTAAAGGGAGATAACCCTCTTCCAACTTCCAATGTGTTAAGAGGAAAAGGATTTCATTAACTGGCAACTTCACTCGGTCAAATTTTTGCAACATTATAAAAAAAATATTTTTATCAGGGTCAGTTCTCAATTGGTAGATGAAGCCACCTGTGAGGTCGGCTTGTCGATTGACTGCTTCACCAAACATGTTTACTTTTGTGATGCCCTCCTGGATAAGGTCGGGGGCTGTTAGAGCCTGACCCCAATATTCATTCCAAAGCTGATGTAATTTGTTAATGGCGATCTGACTTTCGTCAGAAAGATCGCCATAGAAATTTTTGTGTGGGACCCCACCGATCAGTAACACCTCGTAGGGACATGCGGCAATTTTTTGTTGAATTGGTTGAGGAAAACCTTGATGTTTAATCGCAATTTTTAGAAGCAAGTCCCTCTGATCAATTGCAAGTTGGCTAAAACCTTTGATAATCATGATTGATTTAGATGAAAGTTAAAAAAATTATCGCCGGAGGCGATAAAAAAAGAACCACCGATAAGTAAAAATTGGGTGAAATTCGACTGAAAATTTATCGTCAAATTTTGAAAGTGGCGCTCCATTAGACAAGTTCTACTTGCAGACAACAGATTAGGTTAAATCACTTCAGCAAATAGCATGCAGGGTTAAAGACTTTGTGATTAATAATTAGGGAGTCCCTCCAGTATTACAGTTTGGAGAAGCAACTGTACCTGCGTTGCAATCACCTCCTGCCGTCGAACCAGTTTGGCATTGAGCACCGCCTGCTACAGACCCAAAAGGTCTACAATGATCACCTGAACCGCTTGCGGTGATTCCAGCATTACAATCACCTTCCGCTGTTGGCAAAACATCCCCAAGGTCCCTGATGGTTGGTTTTTCATATTTCTGTTTCATAAAGAAAACCTCCTCTCTACCAATAATTATTTTACAAAGTATCTGTCAATCTGTCAAGTCGAGGTTAATGTGAGGTTAACAGTCGATAAACATCTTAACTCAGGGTTAATCATTACCTCAGACCAACCTGCTTACTGGAAATAAACCTTCGTCATAGGCTTGCTTGCAAAACCAAAAAGGCGCCGTCAGACGCTTTGTCTGGTAATAGTTGTCCGCAATGCAGGAACCCAAACACTGCCATCTGAACAGGCATTTACCGCAGGGATCTTCCAGCTTAGAAGGGATATCGCGTCGGATCTGGTTGATGACCGCATTATCGCGCCACACATCCAGCACACGGTCAACACCTAATTTTCCATAGGTCAGTTCGGGGACCGAGACGCCCATGCCGCACATCGCCAGGCTCCCATCAGCCAGCACCCCAAGGATACGATGAATACCGCAAGAACTCGCACCAAATTTCAGCAGACGAGCAATGCTTTGAAAAACCACCGACCAACTATAGTAAAGCTGGATTGAAACACGTTTCTGCAGGTCACCTTCCACCCACTTGCCAAGCTCTACCAAACGATGAATATCCAACAATTCACCGCGCTTTTGCATTTTTTCAGCGCGCCCGCTGGGTTGGATCAGATTGAATTTAACCGACCCTGCTTCCCAAGCCTGCGCAAGCATAACCAGGTCTTCAATTTCAGCAACGTTTCCCTCATGCAGGCTCATAATGATCTGGGGGTGAAAGCCCTGTTCAACCAGCATGCGAATACCGGCAACTGATTTTTCGTAAGCACCTCGCACACCCCGGAAGCGGTCATGGGTTTCAGCTTTGGCACCATCCATGCTGACTGAAACGAAATATACACTGCTGTTTTCCTTCATGAATTTAGCAATCTCTGGTGTCAGTAAGATGCCATTCGTTTCAAGGGTAACTGAGATATTTTTTTCTTTTAAGTGTGCCAGCATTGGCAAAAAATCAGGGTGCAGCAGGGGTTCGCCACCAGTTAATTTTACGGTGCTTAAACCCAAGGGGATGCCTTCTTCAATCGATAATTTGAAGAGCTCAAAATCCAGGTGTCCACCGGTTGTGCCGTCCTTTTGATAATCAGGGGCTAACCAGCAGTGCTTACAACGAAGGCTGCACCCGGCAGTCAGGTAATAATAATATTGATTCAGGGGTGGGATTCCTTGGGGCAGGTTGACTTGTTCGGTCATGTTAATTTTCTATCCTTGTCCGGTGAATAGGTTTCTTCACCGATTAATATGCGATAACAGTCCATTGGGTTACGCTGGTTAATATCACCATTGAGGAATAAGGCTCCTCCGGGGCAGCCCCCAGTGCAGTAGCCTTTATAGGGGCAATCTTTACATGGACCGATCGTATCCAGAGAAATCTTTCGGCGCTCGCGCATCGCCCGCATGGTTGGGTGGGAAAGCCAAATATCCAATAAATCATCGGTTTGGATATTCCCCAGCGACAACTGGTGAACGACATGGCAAGGGACAATGGTGCCGTCATGTAAAACCGCAATTTTGCTGAACATCCCCCCACAGGCTGTCAGATAACCGCGACCGGGCAAAGAGTCAAGTCCTTGCGCTTGCGCCTCTTTGATCAGTCTTTCCTGCCCTGCTAACGCTAAGGGTCCAGCCGTGGCGCTGATACGGCCGTCATACTTTTCGTTCAAGCGTGTTAAGGTGTTCATCACCTCCCGCCTTTGGTCCACACTGAGCATGATACCTTCTTCAAAGCGATTGGTGGCACCGCATGGATAGGCTTCGTTGGTTGAAAAACCAGGCAGTCCCACCTCATTCAGAAGTAAATAGGCGACATTCTCCAGGTCGTTGTAATTAAAACGGTTAATCGTCACCCGGACGGTCAGGGGGAAGCCACCAGCTTTCAGTAATGTTAACCCACGCAGGGCACGGTTGAAGCTGTTGGGGCGGCTGTGATCATGCACTTCAGGGCAAGAGCCGTCAATAGAGATCTGGATCGAATCCAACCGTAGACGGCGTTTGCCCTTTTCAAACTCTTTCAGGGTCTTTTCAGTAATTAAGGTGCCATTGGAGAGAATATCATAGCGCATGTGGTTGGCAATCACGCCGTCCACCAGGTCGAAAAAATCCGGTCGGGTGAAGGCTTCGCCACCCGTGAGGGTGACACCCATTACGCCCAATTCCCCAAGGCGTTTGAATAAATCCAACCAAACCTGGGTGGGCAGATCATGAAGGGCTTCCATTTCATCCGCATAAAAACAATAAGCACAATTGAGATTGCAGCGACCAGTTATGGCTATATCCACGTGCCTTGGCGTGGGCATGAATTTAAAATCAGTCATGATTCATAAACCTTTTCTTTTTTAAGAGATGCCACTCAGAGAACCTCCACTTCACCAAGGAAACCAGAGTTTAAAAGGTGCTCAACGAATTCTTCCAGATCGCATTTTGCCTGTTCAGCATCCGCTTCTTCAAATTCCTTCAAAACGGCATCGAGGACCTTTTCACAGCGGTTCATAGTAGCAAATTGCTTCCAAATGAATAAGCCGCTGGTATTAACCACCTTTACCTGATTAGTGTCGGGGTTAAATAATAAACCGCCCACTTCATCTTCTTCCCTTAACACAACATCAGGATTACAGCAGTAATTGGTGTCAAAGTTAAATTTTTCTGGCATTTTGGGCTCCTTCATGGTTCTTGACTTAATAACCGGACGATTTTTTTGTCTGACAATTGCTCATAAAACGTTCTCACATCTTGAAAAGCTGAGGACTCATCAATGCCATATTCAATAGCAATATCCCTGGCGATTTTAGTTACGCTGGATAGACCGTCAGTTTTCTTGAGGATAATTAATGCAGTGGAACTAAGCTCAGCTAACCTAAAATCATCCGTGTCTAACAACAGCGCACCTCCTTGTAATTCCTCAAAAATTACATTCGGGTTTACTTGATAAATCTGTTCTTCCAATTTCCTCTTTTCGGTTAGCAGCCTGTTTAATTTTGAACTAAATTATAACCCTCGAATCAATGTGACATAAATTATAAAAAAACTCAACTTTTCAAATTAAAAATTCTTGTCAAAGATCAATTCGCAAAAATACATTTTCCGCCAGTTCAATCAGCAATTCGGTCCCAGGTGTGTTGATAATTATTGACCAAAAAATTGCCAGGATTCAATGAAATTTTTAGAGCGCATCTCTGATGGCGTCGACCACCCATTCCACCTGCTCTTCACGCATGGTTGGATAGAGCGGTAGAGTGATTTCGCGCTTTGCAGCCAGATCGGTGATTGCCAGGCGCCCCTCCTCACTGGCTGCTCCACTGCCGTAGATGCTGAAGGTGTGTGCGGGGGGATAGTGCCAGCTGGTCTGGATGCCCTGCACTTTCATGCTTGCCCTGACGGCTTCTTTTTGGCTGCTCTCAGGCAAGAGTACGGGCATGATGTGGTAGCTGCTCAGCCCGCGTTCGGCTTCAAAGGGAATCTGAATTTGCGGAGTGCGTTCGGCTAACAACTCGCGATAGAGTGCCACCAATTCGCCCCGCCTGGCGTTGCCGGCCGGCAGTTTTTTGAGCTGTTCGCGCCCGATCGCCGACCGGATCTCATCGATGCGGTAGTTGTAGCCCAAGTCTATGACGTCGTAGGTGCTCGCGTGCCCCTGGTGGCGATCCCAGGTGAGGGTGGTCATGCCGTGGGAGCGCAAAATCCGCACCTTTTCAGCCAGCTGATCGTCATTTGTCACCAACATCCCCCCTTCGGCAGTGGTCATGTTTTTGTTGCCAAAGAAACTGTAACAGCCCACATCCCCCCAGGTTCCCAAGGCTTTCCCATCCAGGCTTGCCCCGATGGCATGGGCAGCATCTTCAATGACCGCCAAATGATGCTTTTCAGCTATGCGCATGATTGCGGGCATGTCGCAGGCGAACCCGGCATAGTGCATCACCACAATCGCCCTGGTTCGCTCGGTGATTTTTTCCTCAATCGCATCCGGACAGATGCACAGCCAATCTTCGCTTTCGATATCCGCAAAAACCACTTTCGCGCCGGTGTACCGAACGGCATTGGCGGTCGCCACGAAGGTCAGCGAGGGCACAATCACCTCGTCCCCCTCGCCCAAGCCCACAGCCAGGTATGCCAAATGCAGCGCGGCAGTGGCGTTGTTGACCGCGAAGGCGTGTTTTGCGCCTACAAACGCTGCCAGCTCCTGCTCGAAAGCCTGCGTCACCGCCCCCATCGTCAGCCAGCCTGAGCGCAAAACCTCAAGGACGGCATTTTCCTCTTCTATTCCGAGCTTTACATCTGCCAGTGGCACACGCCATTCCATAGTTACTCCGCTAAAAATTGTGATCGCATACTCTCAAAATCTTCATTCGCTGCAAGGTAGTCGTCCTGATTGCCCAGATCGCGCCAATAGCCGTCATACGGGAAGCAAGCGACCGGCTCGTTCGCGCCCAGAAGCACATTCACCAAGTCCGGGAAGTCAAAATACTCACCCTTGGGAATGTAGTCCAGCACTCCTGGCTCGAAAACGTAAATTCCCATGCTGACCAGGAAATTCATCGAAGGTTTTTCGATGTACCCGCTAACCCGGTAAGACCCCTCCGCATGCTCAATCACCCCCAGGTTGATCTTGTGAGTTCGCTGGTGGCTGGCGATCGTGCAAACGGTTTTTTGTTCCTTGTGAAAGGCGATCAGTTGATTGAGATCGAGCAGGGTCATGATGTCGCCGTTGGCAACCAAAAAGGTCTCAGTCAAACCCTCCACTAACGCCAGTGGTCCTGCCGTGCCAAGCGGCTTTTCTTCATAAGCATAGGTAATTTTCAGGTTGTAACGGGAACCATCCCCAAAATAAGCTTGCATCAGGCTTGCCAGGTGACCAACAGCCAGCGTCACTTCGCTAATTCCCGCCCGGCTGAACTGACCAAGGACAACTTCAAGAATAGCCCGATCGCCAACTGGCATCATTGGTTTAGGTAGGATATGCGTATAAGGCGCAAGCCTGGTTCCCCTGCCGCCTGCCAAAATCACTGCTTTCATAATTTCCACCTTGTGTTAGTTTAGAAAATTATACAATCAAATCAAGAACACCGCGTAACTGGCTACCTGAAATATCCGTTTATCAGGTCTTACAAACCGTATTCCTCTGGCGTGTAGAGGTCCAAATGCGCGTTGATCCAATCGATCGTTCGCCTCAATCCCTCTTCCATCCCGACTTTGGGTTGCCATCCCAGAGCCTCTTTTGCCTTACGGTTGTCAGAAATTAACCGTAACACTTCAGATTTTTCCGGGCGCAGCCGACCTTGCTCCACCTGGATTTCGGCTTGCTTTCCCGTGATCCTGAAAATGAGCTCCGCAACCGCCGCGATGCTGATCTCCTCACCTGTGCCGAGGTTGAAGGTTTCGCCGTTCCATAAATCCGCCATCCCGGCAAGCAAAAAGCCGTCGACGGTATCGTCCAGGTAGGTAAAATCCCGGATGGCATCCAGGTTGCCCAATCGAACCACATCCCCGGAGAGTGCCTGGGTGATAATGGTTGGAATGACAGCCCGGTTGCTTTGCCCCGGTCCGTAGGTGTTGAAGGGTCTGATAGTGATCGCCGGAACGTCAAAACTTCGGTAGTAGCTTTCCACCAGTTTGTCCGCTCCGATCTTGCTGGCAGAATAAGGTGACTGCCCCTGCAGGGGATGATCTTCACCAATCGGCACGCGCAAAGCCGTGCCATAAACCTCGCTGGTGGAGGTGTGCACCAGCTTCGCCCCTGTCTTGCGGCACGCCTCCAGGATGTTCATCGTCCCGATCACATTCGTTTGCACCGTCTCAACCGGATGGACGTAGGAATAGGGGATGGAAATGAGCGCTCCGAGGTGAAAAATCGTGTCTACACCCTTTGCAGCTTGTTCGACAGCGCTGAAGTCGCGTAAGTCGCCGCGGATAATTTCTACGTTCCCAAGAATTTCAGGGGGAAGCTGCTTGAGTAGGCCGATTTCGGCGCGGGAGTTATAGCGCACGAATGCACGTACACGGACTCCATGAGAAAAGAGTTTTTCCACCAGACGGCTCCCGATAAAACCGCCCGCGCCGGTGACGAGAACTATTCGATCATTCCATTTGTCTGTCATGAAGCTTCCTGTGTCGTGATCTTATTAATTGAGCGCTCCAGCACTTTTACGAGGTCCGGAACCACCACAATTTTAGCATTAGTCGCTTCACAAAGTTTGGTGATGCGCTCGCGATCCCGTTCAGAGCCGTTGGCGATGGCGAAGAAGATCAAGCCGACCTGGTATTTTTCAACGAGGGCGGGGATGTCATCCGTTGTGCCGAGAACGCGCACACCATAAGATTCCATGTTGCGCTTGCGGGCATCATCATCTACCATGCCAATAATGCCGAAGATGCCTGAATACGCGCTGCGTTGAAGCAGCCAGATGGTCATCTCTGCCAGGCTGCCTGCGCCAACAATGAGAATGCGCTCGGCAAAGGAAGACTTTGGGCCGCGAAAGAGCAGCCAGCGGTTTGCCAGGCCGGTAAGCAGGCGATCGCGATAACGGACAAGCACGAGACCGAACATCATGGTGATGCCAATGAGCCAGATCAGGCTGAAGGGCAGCCAGGGCTCAGTGAGCCACAGGCGGGTGACCCCGTATAGAATTGCCATGGAAACGCCAACGGAAAAAGCAAGATCGACAACATAAATGGGGCTGGCACTGCGCCAGTTGATGCGGTTGAGACCCAAGAGCAAGTTGATCAGGCTGACAAAAACAGCGATGGCAATTGACATAAGCAGATAATTTTGCCATCCGAGGTTAATGATCGCACTGAGGCGCCAGATTACACCCGAGATGCCAACAGCGAAAGCAGTGACGAACATGTCTACGAGGAACCAGGAGAAAACACGCCTGAAAAAGAGATAGAAAGGACCACCAAAAAGCCAGCGCTGATCGACAGTGGTTCTACGGAGGAGAGGAAAGAGAGTTATGATGGTCATCGCAATCACGTCCAGATCAGTGAAAATATTGCTATTACGGACGTAGAGCTGGTCGAGCCGGAGTTTGTTGGGGAGGATGGTTTTGAGGTAATCATCCATGAAGCCTGAACCCTGGAGCAAATGTTCCTCATCGCGGTAGATAACCGAGGCAGGGCTGGTGATGCCCGGGCGGATAGAGAGGACTTCCGCTTTGACCTCTTCAGGCCAGGCCTGGGCAATTTTGAGATCTTCTGGACGGGGACCAACAATCCCCATCTCGCCTTTAAGCACGTTCAGAAACTGGGGTAATTCGTTCAGCTTGGTGTCGCGCAGGACCTTACCGAAGGGGGTTATCCGGTCGTCATCCTTGGCGGTGACAGGCGCGCCATTATAACTGTGGTCGTCCTCGTACATGGTGCGGAACTTGAGGATTTTAAAAGGCTTACCGAAACGACCCATGCGATCGCCCTTGAAGAAGACCGGGCCAGGTGAGTCACACTTGATCCGCAAGGCGATGTAGAGAAAGACGGGCGAGAGCAGAATGAGAACCAGCACGGATATTAGGATGTCGCCCAGACGCTTGATAGCGGACATTAAAGTTTGCCGGCGAGGTGTAAATTCAGGATTTGCGACCTCTTCAAAGTTTTCATATAAATTGTGCGCTGACGCTTCAGCCATGATTCCCCTTTTGAATAGTGATAATGAAATGCGAACAATAAATCAAAAATAGGATTCTACTTTGACGATATTACCACAGCCAAAGCAGGTGGGCAAGAGTTCTATCGAATTCCCAGCTTTAGGAAGGTAAAAGAGGTTTTCAAGGGGATTGACGCAGGTTGTGGTTGCTTTCTCTAAGAAGGAGGCAGCCCAGGTCTTGGACATGGGGAGAGAGAGTGAGAGTTTATTTGGATGGCCACCATTATGCAGATACTCTCCATTGATATGGCTATATAGTAGTTGTAAACAAAAAAAAACAGATTATAGAGGTTTGGCGCGACTAAGGAGGAAAAGTAGGTTGAATTAGTAACCCAATACAAAACACATGTCTGAACAAAATTATTTGTCGAAATGGCCAAAATCAATCTGGTTTTTGGATCCAGACCAGCAGGTGAGAATTGAGCAGTTTCAATGAGGACAGCCAATTCACAAACCGGGGGAAACGAGGCAACAGCAGCCTGGTAAGTGGTGGGGCGAGAGTAATTCGCAACGGCGTGAATTCACAAGCGGGAAAGAGGGATTTGATTTCTTTCAAACCAATCCCCTTGGTTTGTGGGTTGGTCGGATTCCAGATGAAATCGTACCAAAGAATATTGCCACCCGGCTTCAGGACTCGCAGCATTTCCGCGGCCATGTCATTTTTAGTGCCAGGATCCAAAATTGAGGAAAAAGCTGTAAACTGAAGAAGCAAGTCAAAGTTTTCATCCTGGAAGGGAAGCTGCTGCCCATTGGCATTAATCCAGGAACAATCCGGAAGATCTGTTGACGCTTGTTGAAGGCGGTCAAGAAGCAGATCTATTCCAACAATTCCCGTGGGCATTGCGCCCAGGTGTATGAATTCATTAATGACACCCCCAGTACCACAGCCAATTTCCAGAATTCGCAGATCAACCAGATCAGCTGTATGAGTCGAGCTCAAGAGATCGAGGATGTTTTTCTGACGATCAGAAATCATCCATTGATAAGCTGGATTCTCTGATGAATAAAGGCTCTTGCTCTCCAATTTTTCAGAACGACGAGCATATTCCTGCCGCAGTCTCTCTATATCCGGATTTTGATCGATTAAGGGAGCCAGAGAGGCACCTGACCTTTCTTATCCTTCCATCGGTTCCAAAACTTGAACAAACCTACCAGGAAACCCAAGCCATAGCTGAGATGGATGATAGCGAACGCCAGCGGGAGGAGCAAAAACGTTTTGAAGCCCTGACCTGCCGCGGTGATGACGGAGGCTGACAGATTAACCAGTAGATAAACACCTACTAAAGCCAGCAAAGCCTTCCAGCCCCAGGGAGCCAGGAAGCTCAGGAAAAGAGTCATGATCAATGCCAAAACAAAGCCAAGCGGGACGAACTGGCGCAGGCTCATCTGTCGGGGGTGCTTTTGCAAGACACGTACCTTCCAAAAACCATACTGAAAATACTGCTTCCAGAGCTTTTTAAGCGAACCGCGGCTGTAGTATTCCGAGCTCACATCTTCCGCGAGCAAGATTTTTCCGCCTGCCTCGCGGATGCGATAATTGTATTCATCGTCCTGATTGCGGACCAACTCTTCATCATAAAGTCCAACCTTTTTGATGATGGCGCGAGTGTAGGCTGGAAAAGGCACTGTATCTGCCAGTTTGGTTTGACCAGTTTCAGTGCGAAACGAAGAGTTTCCCACCCCAAACTTGGAACTCATAGCAAGCGCAGTAACCTGGGAAATAATATCCTCACCAATCGAGCGCATGGGTCCGCCCACCCCGTCCACCTGGTCCTGGTGCAAATGACGCACACAGTTGGAGATGTAATCCGGGGCAATCACGCAGTGTCCATCGACGCGGATGACAACTTCTCCCTTTGTTTTGGGAATAAGGATATTTAATCCAGTGGGGACGATTTTTCCCGGGTTTTGGAAAACATGTCGGTTCACAGCCTGCGCAGCCCATTCCTGAAGCAATTCAAATGTGCCGTCATCAGACATCCCATCCGCAATGAGAACTTCAATGCGATCCGATGGGTAATCCTGGTCAGAAATGGCTTGAAGACAGCGAGGTATATTGCGAACCTCATTGCGAACCGGAATAACTATCGAAACAAAGGTTTGATCTGACAACTATTTGACCTTTGATATAACTGCGCGAAATTTCCCTGAAGTAGATCTCGGAATTGATGTGACTTTTTCAATTTTTATCGTCACCTGATCGCCCAAACGCTGCCGCATGCGCTGGCGCACATCATGTTCATCCATTTCAGAGAATTCCGAGGTTGGAACAAGCCTGACAGTAAAATCAGTCAAGGTTTCCTGGATGATCTGCCCTTCGATGATATGAGGTTGATCTGTGAAAATGCCGTGAAAACGGACTAATTGTCTGCCGTCGGGACCCGTAACCACATCTTCAATCCGACCGACCACCTCTTTGATCACGGGCATTTGGCGCCCGCACGGGCAAGGCTCAGGATCCCAGGCAGCCAGATCCCCCAATCTGAAACGGATAAGCGGCTGATAGGAACGAAACAGGCAGGTAGTCACCACCTCGCCCACTTCACCCGCCTCACAGGGAGTGCCGTCAGGGCGGAGGATCTCAACGATGCCCACATCAGGGCTAACATGCAGTCTGCCGTGTTCGCACTCAGAAGCAAACAAGGCGCTTTCAACCGTGCTGTATTCTTCGAAAACCTTGCAGCCATAGGCTTTCTCCATCACGTCGCGCATCTGGTCCGTCAATTTTTCGCTCGTCGTGATGACTGCTTTGAGTTGCGGGACTTCGATTTGCTGCTCGAGGATGTAACGCGCCAGCAGGTAATAAGAAACCGCGTACCCGGTCAGCCAAACGACCTTATGCTTTTTAAGGGCTTCCACATAACTGTGGGCTGTGGCGGGGCTCAGGTGGAAGGCAGAAAAATAGACCTGCTTTTCAGCTGCGTTGTAGCGATATACATTTCGCTTTTCTTCTGGATCGGGCTCCACCATTCTGCCAGAAAAAGTCGCCCGGGGTTGCGAAAAAGAAACCTCCGCCCAATTAGCTGATCTAACTTCCCTCACAGCCAGGCTTTCGCGCAATTCAGGGAGTGTGAAAGTTGTCGAAATCGGTGTGCCGGTCGTGCCGCTGGTGTGGAAGGTTTGTTTGAATAAACCGCCCGAAGCTTGCCTGTAAAACGAGGATTCGAAACCTCGCAGAGCTTTTTTTTCGAGAAGGGGTAAGTTGGCCAGATCCCCAACTAAGGCGGATTCTTTTTGAGATTGGCTCCAATTGTTTTTGTAATACGGTACGTCATCAACACAAAGCCGAAGGAGATTGATTAACTTCGCCTGTTGAAATTCCTGCCACTGGGAACTGGTGAAAAACTCGCGCTGGCGGATCTCCTCAGTGTATCTTGAATAGTCCCCACCAAAGCGCAACCAATGCCACCAGGCACCATAAAGGCTAACCATGGCATTTTGCAGCCAAAAGGGACTTCGCTGATAAATTCGGTCAGTTTTCCCCATGGTTTCCTGCCAGCACTTCACTAAAGAGAGCATCCCACTCGGGAATCACATTCGACCAATCGTGCCGCTCGGCGGTTCTTCGGGCATTTTGCGAAATGCGCATGGCAACCTCAGGATTCTCTAAAAGGGATTTTAAGGCATTTACCATCGCCAACTCATCCTCGGGAGGTACCAGGAGTCCGTCCTCTAAATTGGTGATCATCCAGGGGATTCCACCCACGTTGGTCGAGACAACACAAACCCCATTTGCCATAGCTTCCAGTAGGCTCCTCGGAGCATTATCATAGTTGGTTGTATTGATAAAAACATCTGCCCGATCCAACAAAGAAGGCACTTCTTCGTAAGGTACAGCGGGCAGGATGATCAATTGATCAACAACCCCCAATTTTTTGGCTAAAGAATTTACTGCTTGCAGGCTGCCATCACCTTTGTCAGGTCCGACCATGGTCAAGCGGGTGTTAGGGTAATCTGTGACCAGACTCGACAAAACCCTGACTGCAAGTTCAGGATTATAGGTCTGATGAAAAGCGCGAACCCAAATCAAATTTGGGGAAATTGACTTGCGAGGTTTATAAGGGATTGAAGAAATATCAATTCCGTTAGGAATGACCTTGATTTGGCTGTGATATTTGCTGAGGCTTTGCTGCAGAAATGGCGAAGGGGCAACAACTTCAGAAGCCCAAGAGAGAAGGTTTGCGACTCGCTTGGGATGCTGGTCTGCAAAGACAGGTAAGCCGCCGCCATGAAGAGTCAACACAAATGGTTTTTGGATAATGCTCAACAATCTTGCGCAGTATTCGGCATAGATGAAGGCTTTACCGCTGAACACATCAATTTGAGCCAGATCAAAATGCTTACGGTTGACCACAATCGTTGTGAGCATATCCAGCAAGCGCAAAATCTGAGACTCTTTTGTGGATGTGACATGCACTTCCCAACCCATAGACGGCAATCGCTCCGCGAGCGCCTGCCACACATTTTTATTGTGGCGAGGGGAAACGAGGTAGTTCCCAATCATTAAAATGCGTTTATGGGTCGTGTCTATGGTGCCCTCCGAAGCGAACTTCTTACAATTTCGCCTAAGCCTGACGACTTCAACTTTAACTTAATTAACGAGGGAGAGTAAATATCGATCCTCGACATCTCCAACATCCTGTCCTCACTTAGTTTTTTTTGGGTTTACCGCAAATGCCGCGTCGTAACCCACCGAGCGCACTGCCGCCAACGAGTCGTGGTTATAGACACCCCCTGTGTAAGCAAAAAGCGATACTTGAGTTTGACTCACGTTTTCCAGAATCTGTTTATTGACCGCCATCTCCTGAATTTGGGCATCCAGGGGAAGCTGATCCAGATAAGGATGGTTATGGGTATGGCCGCCCAGGGAAAGCACATCACTTTTTGCGATCATTACCAACTGCTCTTCTGTCACCCCTTCATATTTGCGCATGACCTGGGGCGGCAAGGGATATTTTTGGGCCAGGTCGTCGGCAAAACCGATCGGGTCACCGCTCTCCCTCGCTTTCCTGATCAGCATCCTCCACGTTTCAAGGGCTGGTTTACGCGCGTCCAGCCGATAGTCACTACCCTGGAATGATATTTTGTTGTAACTTCTCTCGCTGCACAGGGCGTTGAAATAAACAAACCAGAGTAAATCCTGTCGTTCAAAATGCCTGGTGCTACAGAAAAATGTAGCTGGGATTCGCTCAGATTCAAAAAAGGGGGCTACCAGATCAACCACCGATCGATAACCGTCATCAAAGGTGATCGCAAGTTTATCTTCAATCAAATCGGGATCGTTGCGGTAAAGCGCGACATAGTCAATAAGTTTCAGAATCTGATAACGCTTATTAAGCCACAAGATCTGACGCTTGAACTGCGCCATCCTGAGCACCAGCCCAGCATTCCAGGTGCCTTTTGGCGTCATGTCGGGAAAAACGAGGTGATAAAGAAGGATCATCAGAACCTTTTATCAGCTACCAGAACAGAGTCGTATACCGAGGTCATCTCCCTGACGTATCGCTCAACACCAAAGTTCTCGAGAATGTGTTTTTGCGCAGCCATACCGGTGCTTTCGCGCAGGGATTGCGAGTTTAGAAGCCCAGACAGGTCTTTGAACATGGAATCCAAATCGCCGGGATTACTCAGCAAAGCCATGGATTTATCAGGTAATAATTCTTCGATGAAAGGCAACTTCCAGGCAACCACAGGCAAGCCTGCCGCGGCAGCTTCCATGATTACATTCGGCAAGCCTTCACTCGTGGATGGAAAACAAAAAACGTCCATGCCTTTCATCCAATTGGCGGCGTTTGGCACCTCGCCCAGGAACGTTACCCGCTCAGTTACGCCAATGGATTCGGCTAAACCTTCCAAACGACTCTTTTCAGGACCATCGCCTATCAGTACAAAATGAAAATTGCCGTGAGTGGCTCCAAGTCGCCTGGCCATTTCAAGCAGAATATCAAAGCGTTTCAGCGGTTCCATCCTGCCAATCGAACAGATCCACACCTTATCTCCAGGCAGACCAAATCGCGCTGATAATTCCTCACGAACCATCTCACGACTGGCGTAGGAATCCACGATGGCATTGGGTACTGTGAAAACAGGCTGACCTCGATTGCCCAGTGATGAGCGATAGGCTTGCGCGGCAGAGCTGGAATTTGCCACGACCCCATCGCAAAAACGCTGAACCAGGAAAGTCTCCAGGTTTCGTTGATTTGCTGCGTAACTGCTTCTTATGCCACCAACACAAGGCACGCCAAGAAGCCTGGCAGCCAGAACGGCGTAAGCACTGGCAAAAAAGTGCCAGCCGTGAATAAGGTCTGGTTTGAAAGGGCGTAGAAGTTTTACGACTTCTGACACTCTCTGCAAACGATTGGTCTTCTGTGGAACGCGCAGCAAGGGTATGCCGAGCGCTTTGATAGGTTTTTCCCAGTAATCGTCATGATGGGGATGCAAGGTCAGGACTACCGGTTTGAACTTACCGCGATCCAGATTGGAGAGCCATAGGTAAAGCTGCCGCTCCGCTCCGCCAACAGCCAGCTGCCCCGCGATGATAGCAACTGTCTTGGGAGCACTCATCCTTTGATCCTCACACGCCGACTGGACGATAAAGTTTTGTACGAGGGGATCCGAGCTAATTTCCGCTTTTCTGTCACCAAACCCAAGGACCGCGACTGATTGGCAAATATCACACTGACACCCATCACCGCCCAAGTGAGTTTATCGGCATGGTCACTCTTGGTAAGCCCCCCAATCAGCATGACAATGAAAATGATAAACCAGACTCTCACCAATTTGGTTCTCTCATCATCGGGCGGAAATTTCGCCTTGAGGAAGTTCAGAAAGGCATTGGTGAACATGCCGAAGAACAGGATGAAGCCAACAACACCGGTTTCAACCAGGATCTGGATGTAAGTGTTGTGCACCCAAAGTAAACGCCCGCGGATAAAAGGCAGATCCTGGCTGTAGTAGGGTACCAGGAATCGATACATCCCAATTCCCACACCTGTCACGGGTTTCTCCCTTAACATGCGTATGGCAGCCTCCCAAAGCGCGTATCGCAAGCCCATGGTGTTTTCGCCCTCCGATACCGCAGGCAGAATAGTTCCTGCCAGCCTGAAGGCATTCTCAGAAATAAGCCAGACCAGAACCAAGCTAATAAGCCCCAAAATAATAATATTCCTGCGCTGCTTGCCGGAAGACTGCGAAAAGAAGATCATGACTTGGGCTGCGAAAAGCAGAACAATGCCCGTACGGGAGACAGTGAAAAACACGCCAATGTAAGTAATAATGATCCCAACCAGCATTAATAAGCGTGCGAAAGACTTGTTTGACTCCGAGCGGAGGTGCGTGAGAAAGATCATAGCCACGATAAAATAGCGGGCAGCAGCATTAGCGTTATCAACAAATCCGCTGGAACCATAGGAGGCATTATCGGTCTCAGCGATGTAGCCTTGTTGGATGGCAACAAAAGCCGAAATCACAGCCACGATGGAAAAGATCCACATGAGGGTGTGGTGCTTTTCTTTTGTATCCAGCAGGCGGCTGGAAAGAAACATTAGCACCAAAAGCTGGACAAAGGTGAAAACCCAGTTCCGGTCCCTTCCGCTCCAGGCAGCCTCAGGATTGGAAAAAAACATCCATGCGATAAATAGAAAGCCTAAGAGAAAAATGATGGAAGCACCAGGAGGATTTTTGGTCTTATCGTTTTTTGTACTCAACATAAATATGACAAGAGTAACCCCACCAATCAGTGGAACTACCGATGAAAAAAGCGGAATTTCCGGGAGCAAATCGATGATTGGCAAGCTTGCGAGCGTAAATACCACACCCAGGTACGGTTGCCGAATAATCAGAAACATTAATACTAAACCTATGAGTGCTCCGAGAACGGTGGGTAAGATTTCATTGACCATCTTAATTAGAGTATACCTTTTCAAAATTCAATCGTTCTATCTTAATATCTCTCTGGAGAAAGCCAGATTATTCTAGCGACCATACACTTTCAGT
>DBRR01000034.1 GCA_002306055.1 Anaerolineaceae bacterium UBA1363 | reverse complement strand
GACATTATCATTTTGCTCTTACAAGCATAAGTACCCTTTCAGTATATGCCAGGGTTTCGGGTATAATCATGACCCTGAACAAGTGAGAATTATAGCATGCCCGAACACGACCCAACCAATTTGCTAAATCCAACCACTAAGGCGCTCGAAGCCTTACTTTTTGCAGCACCCGGTTTGAGTTCTGTAGAGCAATTAAGCCAGGCATTGAATGTTTCGAAGTCTGAGGTTGAGCAATCGCTTGAGGCATTATCTGCCCATCTTACTTTGGAGCATGGTCTGCGCCTGCAAAAGATCAGGGATCAATACCAGCTCATCACGGCACCTGAACATGCCGAAATGATCGAAAAATTTCTCGGTCTGGAGGTCACTTCCCGCCTGACCCAGGCTGCGCTGGAGGTGCTGGCGATTGTGGCATACAAGCAACCTACTACCCGGCCGGAAATTGACTCCATCCGCGGCGTCAATAGTGATGGTGTGGTGAAGAGTTTACTCGCCAAAGGTCTGATCGAGGAACTGGGACGTTCTGAAGCGATTGGGCGTCCGATCTTATATGGCGTGACCAACGAGTTTTTCCAGCATTTCGGTCTTGAATCGCTCGATCAACTCCCAGCGGTGGATCTTGAAGGGCTGTTTGCAGCCAAACCATCGCCCGAAACAGAAGAAACGAGGTTTTTGAAAGACTGATGGAAGAACGCGTTCAAAAGATCATGGCATCTGCGGGATTAGGTTCGCGCCGTGCCTGCGAAAAGTTAATTGAGGCGGGTCGTGTCAAGGTAAATGGGAAAGTCATCCATCTTGGTGATAAGGCTGACCCTGTCAAAGACATGATAACTGTGGATGGTAAGTTAATCCGGGTTTCAAACGAACGGATCTATATCGCTTTAAATAAACCTAAAGGATATCTGTCTGATATTGACGAAAACCACCCCAAGCCGACGGTTAACGATCTGATTGGCATCTCTGAGCCGCTTTTCGCGGTGGGGAGGTTGGATCTCGACAGCGAAGGGCTGATTCTGATGACCAACGATGGCGAATTGGCAAACCGCCTTACCCATCCCCGTTATCACCACGAGAAAGAGTACGAAGTCTTCGTAATCAAAACTCCAGACCAGGAACAGCTTGAAATCTGGCGCCGTGGTGTTGTTTTGGAGGATGGCACCCGCACACTACCCGCGCAAGTGGAGATCATGGGCAGCTATAGCAACGGAGCCTGGCTGCGGATCATCATGTTCGAAGGTAAAAAACGCCAGATCCGCAAAGTAGGTGCGCGCATCGGACTGCCAGTTTCGCAGATCAAGCGAGTGCGCATAGGCACACTCAGACTGGGCAAGCTCAAATCCGGCGAATGGCGCCACCTGACCCAACGCGAAGTCTACCAGCTCCGAAAATCAGCCGGGCTGATAAAAGACGAGCCGAAGTAACTCTTCTCCAGGAAAAAACAAAGAAACAGCGCGAGAACCGCGCTGTTTTTATATGTCTTATGATGCAGATACTCTCTAGTTCAGTCGGAATGCATTTTTAGACCAATTCCGTTGGCCAATAACTACAAGCAAAGACATGGCTTTAGGAGCATGAGGTTTTACTACTCTGCGCCTTCGGTGACGGCTTCAGCAATTCCATTGGCCAAAGCTTCCTGCAGTTTTGCAGCCACTTCCGGGCTGATTGGATCTGTGCATTCTTCACGATCCATACGGCGGATGTAGCGCTTCAGGTCTTCCAATTCCACTACGGGGTAGGGTGCTTGTGAGACGTCCCCAAGTTGGGTTTCTTTCAGGTAAACCACCATGATCGGTTTCAACTCAGGATGCATTTCAGCCGGGATGCCTTTTTCGGTCAGGTACCTGGTCAGCGTTGCAGAAGCTTCAGCGACTTCTTTGTCTGGCTTGCCTACGGTGTCCTGCCCCATCATTTTCTGGATGCGATTCTTTGTCTTGTGAACCCATTTCCCGTTCTGGTAGCTGATATCTCCAGTAGCGTTGACTGGGATTGGCAACCATAGACGGCAGGGACCGAGCAAGAGCATTGGTACAGGCGAACTGTAAACATAATATGTATATTCATGCCGCAGTTTTTCAAAAGCAGAGCCCAAAATCTCGTCATATCTCGGGGATCGTCCATAGCGATTTACGAAATTCAAACCAATTTGTGTCAGAAGAAAGCCGACAATCAGGCAGACATAGGAATAAAGAATTTGCGACATATCTTTTTGAAAAGCAAAATAGAGACCCAAGCCCAGTACAGCCAGGCTTGTGAAGGTCATGAGATTGCCAATAAGTTTATTGCGCTTAATTTGTTTATCGTTTCTGACTAATTTCATTTTAACTCTCCGTTTTCCGAGATAGATTTTTTCAAGCCTGGCAATAGGTCGGCATCAATCGCCTGCACTGCTTGGGCTATGGCGCTCACCATGGTTTTTGCGTCCGAGCGTCCGTGTCCCACAAACACCAGCTCATTTAACCCCAACAGCGGCGCTGAGCCAATTTCTGCGGGGTCCATCATCTGCTGCACCTTGCTGAAGGCGGGTTTTGCCAGCAATGCGCCTACCTTGGTCCGTGTGCTGTTCATCAATTCATCCTTGAGCGTGCTCATGATCAGTTTGGCAACCGCTTCAATTGACTTGAGCATCACATTCCCTGTGAAACCATCCGTTACCGCCACGTCGACGGATCCGCCAAACAGCTCCTTACCTTCGATATTACCAACAAAGCCAGGCACCTGTTCTTTCAGCAGTGGGTGTGTCGCCTTGACAAGTTCATTGCCTTTGCCTTCTTCCTCACCGTTAGCGATCAAACCAATACGAGGTTCGGTCACTCCGAGCATCAATCTCGCAAAGACTGCCCCCATTTGTGCAAATTGCACCAAAAATTCCGGCCTGCACTCCGCATTGGCACCAACATCCAGGAGAACGCTTCTACCGCCTTTTACGGGTAATGTGGCACATAGACTTGGTCGGATCAGGCCCGGGATCAAGCCAAAGATCTTACTACCAAAATACATCGCCATGCCGGTATTCCCCGCGGTTACGAAAGCCTGGGCTTCGCCATCCTTTACCAACTGCATTCCGACAGCCATCGTATTTTGCTTCTTGGCGCGGGCTTCCTGGATGTGGTCGCTCATCTCGAGCCACTCTGGTGCATGCACCACCCGCACTCCCTCAAGGTCCTGGTTCAATTTTTTTAGTTCAGAGGTAAGCTGAACCTCATCGCCGACCAGGATGACGTTGATCCCCAAATCCTTGCTCGCAGTTACTGCCGCTTCCACTTCTGGAAAGGGGCGGTCATCACTGCCCATCGCGTCCAAAACAATTGTCTTCTTCAACTTAAACCTCAGATTCTTGGCTCCGCGTTCTTGACAAAGACCGCGGAACCGGTATAATTCAATCTCACGTTTGCGCTGGTGCTGGAATTGGCAGACAGGCGTGGTTGAGGGCCACGTGCCGCAAGGCGTGAGGGTTCAACTCCCTCTCAGCGCATTGGAAAAGAGCAATTATTTGCTCTTTTTATTTTAAGGAAATTCCCGGCGCAGCCATGTCAAGGGATTGACGGGTGTACCCTGGATATCCACTTCAAAGTGCAGGTGCGGGCCAGTCGAGCGACCGGTCGTACCAATAATTCCAATCAGTTGTCCAGACTCGACAATGTCGCCTTGTTCCACCAAAATCTCGCTCAGGTGCATGTAGGTTGTATAGACGCCCATACCGTGGTCGATCACGATGCTGTTTCCGCGCACCACCTGGTCCGGGAAAACTCCCACAACCGTTCCCCGGGCTGGCGCGTAGACGTCTGTCCCTTTGCAGTAGCCCAGATCGAGCCCGGTATGATAATAAAGGCCAGGGTTGTCGTTATAGGTTCGCCGGCTGCCAAATTGCGAGATGATGCAGTCAGCGTCCTGGGCTGGTGAATACCACAGCCCGTCCCAATACTGCGCTGGGGTCACAGCCGCGATAACGCTCTTAAACTTGTCATTTTCAGCTTTTTCCTCTTCGGTACCAATGGATTCCGGATCGACCTGCAGGGGTTCGTCGATCGAAAAATTCCCGGAACTGATCATCACCAGTTGATCAAACCGGTATTCACTCCCGTCAGGGTAAGTTACTGTCATTGTCAGAGGGTACACCCCGGGCTCGGTCAGCGCATTAATGCCGCCATAAGCCATTTGCACACCTCCCAGGTCCACAAAAGTGGGCTGAATGGATGCCAGGTCAGCATGGATTGTCACTGGTTGATCACTTTCAACCTCGATCAGGAAGGTATCGCCCTGGTAGAGTGGAAGGTTGTCCAGAACAATGCTTTTAACACCTGGCAGAGCCAGGTTGCTGCCATTTTCTTCTGTGGAGGGCATGTAGTAAGTATCCATCGGCATGCCCATGGTTGGGCTTGCCAAACCGTTCATCTCTGCCAGCAGCCAGGTGTTCTTGCCGCTCAAGACGCTGGCTTCCAAAAAGGACTGCCCGGGTTTGATGGCAGGCATGGTCGTCATGTAACTGCCATTTTCCTGGGTGGTCATGATGATCTCGCGCCCGATAAACAGCTCCGAAGGGCTTGTCAGGCGGTTGGCTTTTACCAAGACTGCGGTGTCGGTCTGACTGCGCCGGCTCAGGCTGGTCAGGCTTGCACCAAGGGTCACATACTCAGTCGTCAGCACTCCCTGCATCCCCTCAAGGCTCGGTATTTGCAGCCGGTCTCCCGGGCGCAGCACGTCGTCAGGTTGGATATTATTGAGTGTCATCAATTGATCAAGGGTGGTGTCAAAGCGCTGCGCGATCCATGAGAGTGTGTCGCCATATTCTACAATGTAAACCGGGTAGGTTGCCTGAGCTTGCGCAGGGCGCAGACCTATGCCAAAAAACAAGGGAATCAAAAAGAGAATAGCGAGCAAAAAACGTCTGGCTAAAAAACTCTTTCTGAGGTTGGTATAATCTGCCATAATCAAATCATTAGTTTACCATAGGCTTTGAAAAGGCGCGCAGAATGAGAATTACAACCTGGAATGTCAACGGAATACGAGCGGTCGTCAACAAGGATGGTTTCGCCTGGCTGGATGAAGTCAAGCCCGATATACTGTGTCTGCAAGAGATCAAGGCCAAGCCGGAACAGGTGCCCCAATTGCTCCTTGAACACCCGGAATATCAAAGCTTTTGGCACTCCGCCGAGCGCCCGGGGTATAGCGGCACGGCGGTCCTCTTTAAACAGGAACCGCTTTCGATTAAAACCGGACTGGACATGGAAGAATATGATGAAGAAGGACGCACCATCCGCATGGAATATCCTGATTTCTTCCTTTACAATATCTATTTCCCCAATGGCGGCCAGGAGAATAAGCGCGTTCCCTTCAAACTTGGCTTTTATGCCCGCCTGCTCGAACTGTGTGACCAGCATCATGCCAGGGGCGAGAAAGTCATTATCACCGGGGATTTCAACACCGCTCACAACGAGATCGATCTTGCCAATCCGAAGTCAAATCAGAAGAACACCGGATTCTTACCTGAGGAACGCGCCTGGATTGATAAGTTCCTTGAGCACAATTTTGTCGATGCCTATCGCGCCCTCTACCCGGACAAAGTCGGCTACACTTGGTGGGATTACCGCACCAATGCCCGTCCGCGAAACGTCGGCTGGCGCTTGGACTACTTTTTGGTCAGCTCTGAGTTAATGCCGCGAGTGGAAACTGTTGGAATTCACGACGAGATTATGGGTTCTGACCACTGCCCGGTGAGCCTGGTCTTGAAGGATTAGGGTTAGGGGGAGAAGTTACTTTTCTCCCTAAAAACGCCCACCCCCTCACAGAATTCCCGGGGAAATTGGTTGACTTTTTGACCTATTTCAGGTAATATCCTTGGGCATCGTGGCGAGGTAGCTCAACGGTGGAGCAGTGGACTCATAAGCCATTGGTTCTGGGTTCAAATCCCAGCCTCGCCATTTTTTTGTTTAAGACAATATGTACATTGATCGTGCCGGTCTCCTGACCGAGCACACGTGATTGACCAATGGTCTCCTCAATGCCTTACGAGCACACGTGATTGACCGAAGATTTCCTTGTTCTTGCAAAGTCTCCTGAGTGCGAAGCCTCTCCCCTGGGAACGGCGAGAACGGAGAGGTGGGAGTAAATTCTGCTCGCTTCGCTCCCAGCATCATGACCCCCACCGTACGGATGGGCTTTAGTCCATCCGTTTTTAAGGTCGGAGACCTGGCGGTCCAAATCCTCGCACGGTCAGGAGACCGGCGAGAACGGAGAGGTGGGAGTAAACCCCCACCGTACGGAACAACTGCTGCTCGCTTCGCTCCCCGCATCTTGACCCCCCACCGTACGGATGGGCCTTGGTCCATCCGCGGTATCAGCCGGAGTTGTTGTTAACAATGGAAAACGAAATATGGTGGATTGGAAGAAGCGTAACTGAAACGTTTGAAAGCACTGGAAGCTGAGAACGCGCAATTGAAACGAATGTATGCGGACATGTGGTGACTTCTATACTGGAGCATACTCACACATGGAAAGGTTTGGCGGCTCGGTGGTTGTGCCATATTGTTATGCAAGTGAATCAACAGGCACCCGCAATCTATAAATCTACATGGAACGAAAGTATCATCTGCGGTATATTAGAAGTGGAAATGGAAGGTTATTCTGAATGAATAAGAACTTATTTTTGTTCAACCTGGTAGCATTAATAATGCTATCATCTTGTGCCATCAATCCAGCCGGGAAAAGTAACGTAACCGAGAACGCCCCAACTGTCACAGTTACAGTAAATAGCTTAATGACATTCAAAGCGCCTGCGGCTTCCTTTGATGCTTTCGAAATTGATTATGACCCGGATGTATGGCAAGAACGAAATGAAAAGGGGGACCCTTCCTTATCTCGAATCCATTAATTATCCTGGATGCGTTTTTCACACATTATTAGGTAGTAGTCAGTCACCCTGAAATGG
>DBRR01000030.1 GCA_002306055.1 Anaerolineaceae bacterium UBA1363 | reverse complement strand
GGTTGCAAGGAGCGTTCCATCTTATTCACACTGATTGACTACTAGTGTACCACCGGGATTCATGATGTTGTTAGAGTCAAAAGGTTTCTTTAACAAGCGGAACCTATCCATCGGTTCCTTGCCAATCTGGTCGTCCAGCCATAAATTGGGCACTTTGCCAATTCCATCTGTAGAGAGGGGGGTGCGGTGCAAAGTTGGGATCCAAGGATTGCTTTTTTAAAGATAAAATGGCAATTTACTATTGATCCGGAAAAGGCGACAATTTTTTCCCAGCAAGAAAAAACAAAGCACAGATATTAAAGGTCAGTGGAAAAAGTGGAATGTGTGGGGAAACAGCTTTTTAAAAAGATTACCTGGTTTATTACCCACGAGCGGTTGGGCAAGCACTGCTCGCTTTGCTCCCTGCAACTTGACCCCCACCGGTCGGATGGGCTCACGTGCCCGCGAAGCAGGGTATTAATCCATTCGCTGCATGGCATACTTCCGAGCCTTGGCGGTGGGCTCGCGTGCCCGCGAAGCAGGGTATTAGTCCATTTGCTGCATGTCATACAATCCGTGCTTTGGCGGTGGGAGCGAGTCCTTTGTACGGATGGGCTTTAATCCATCCGCTGCATGGCATACTTCCGGGCGTTGGCGGTGGGAGCAAACCGCCACCGTATGGATGGGCATTTAGTCCATCCGCTGCATAGCCTACTTCCGAGCGTTGGCGGTGGGAGCAAACCCCCACCGTATGGATGGGCATTTAGTCCATCCGCTGCATGGCATACTTCCGAGCGTTGGCGGTGGGAGTGAATCCCCATCGGTCGGAGCAAGTATTGCTCGCTTTAATTCCAGCATCATGACCCCCACTGTATGGATGGGCTTCAGTCCATCCGCTGCATGACATATTTCCGAGCGTTGGCATATTCGTTTAATTGCGGTGGGAGTGAACCCCCACCGTACGAAGAACCCTTATTCTATCTTCTTAAATTAACGGGAGTTCGAAACTGATGGTAGTACCGACACCTGCCGTTGACTCGACCCAGATTTTGCCGCCATGTGCTTCCACTATCGCGCGCGCAATCGCCAACCCCAACCCGCTCTGATTACTGTCGGCGTGCCGGCTTTTATCCACACGATGAAACCGCTCAAAAATCAACGGCAGTTCCTCCGCGGGAATGCCTTCGCCGTTATCCGTGACCGTGAATAACAATGCGTGGTTTTCTTTTACCTCTGAAACCCCCAAAGCGATTTGCCCACCAGCCGGGGTGTGCCTGATCGCGTTGGCAACCAGGTTTTCCAAAACCTGCATTAACCGCCCCTCATCGCCCAAAAGTGCGGGCAACCCTTCATCCACCTTGACAGCCAAACCAATTCCCTTCTGCTCAGCCTGCAGGCGAAAAACCTCGCTGACCTTGTTTAGCAAACTCGCCGGCTCCACCGCTTCACGGCTGATCAGCAGCTCGCCGCTGTCGGACTGCGACAAGGTACGCAAGTCGCTCACCAGGCGGTTTAGGCGGGTTATTTCAAGGCCGAGCACGTCCAGCCTCGCGGGTGTCAGTTCCAGAGCGCCTTCTCTGGCAGCTTCCACATAACCCCCAATGACCGTCAGCGGCGTGCGCAAATCATGCGCGATGTCGGCCGTCATTTGCTTACGCAGTCGCTCAGCATTTTCTATTTCGAGGCTCATGCGATTGAAGGACTTGCCAAGTTCACCAAGCTCATCGCTTGAATTCACTTCCACTAATTGTGTGCGTTTGCCCTCTGCCAGGTTGCGTGAAGCGGCTGTCAGTGCTTTGATCGGCCGAGTGAAATTTCCAGATACCAACAAGCTGAATAGCGAGACCACTAACACCGCAGCCAGCAGCGTCCAAAGTAAGCCTCGGTTGACCTGATCCAGGAAATTTTGCTCCAAGGCGGAGTAGCTGATCGAGCGTGAACTCAACAAAGTGCCCACTCGCTCACCCTTAAAGAGAATTGGCACCCCAGCCTCCAATTGCTGCTGTGTCAACTGGCTGCCGGTTGGATAGAGATCCTCCAATCCAACCACGACGATACCCTCCGCATCTGCCAAACCGAAGGTGCGCGGTCCAGCCTGCACACCTTGCTGAGTCTGATTGCCTCCCGGCCCGCGTCCGGATCCATGCCCCGCCATCACGCCAGCCGCTGAAGACAGGATTTCATCCACGCCATCCCAACTGCCATTTTGGGCATAAAACGCCTCAACCAATGCGAGTTTGGTTTGCGATTGCTGATCGAGCACATACCGCTGGAAATTCTCCGAAATCAGTGAGCGAAAAAAGAAGGTCAATGCCAGACCTGTCAGCAGGGATACGCCAATGAAAGCCAACGCCAGTTTGAGAGTGATCGATGTTTTCAAGGTCGCTCCTGGTTATTCATGCGATAACCGACACCAAAAACCGTTTCCAGGTAGCGCGGCGTGGCTGGGTCAGGTTCGATTTTCAAACGCAAATTTCGGATATGGACATTCAGTGTACTCTCCAGACCGGTGAAACCACTCTCGTACAAGCGATCCACCAGCTCCGTGCGCGAGAAAACCCTACCCGGTGTTGCCATCAATACCTCAAGCAGATCAAACTCAAGCGCGGTCAGGTTGGCCTCCTTTTCCCCAACCTTAACACTATGCGCAGCCCTGTCCATCACCAGGTCCCCCACCCGCAAAAGGCTCGCAGGCTCAACAGGCGTCTCCATCCGTCGTAGTGCCGCCCTGATCCTTGCCAAAAGCTCCCGCATTCGAAAAGGCTTGATCACGTAATCGTCTGCCCCCAATTCCAAACCGAGTACTGTATCGGTTTCTTCTTCTTTGGCGCTCAGCACGATCACAGGCACCTGGTTTTCCCGCCGGAAAGCACTCAGAAACTGGTAGCCATCCATTTTCGGCATCATGATATCCAGCAGCACAAGATTTGGGTGCTCGTGGCGCGCGACAAACAGCGCTTCCTGCCCGTCGTTTGCCGTAACCACGCGGTAACCCTGGCTGGTCAGGTAATCTTTCAACAGGGTTCGAACATTGGATTGGTCATCCACAACAAGGATAGTTTCTGTCATCTCACCTCAATTATAGGGTAGAAATATAACAAAATATCATTTAGATTTTATGTAGATGTGGGCAAAAGACAACCTCTCCTTGATTTCTCACCAACGCTATTATCCGTTACAATTGACCAAAAGCAGCACGTTTCCAACGTTCTGGAGGAATACTATGGATCCAATTACATTCATTCTGATTGCCCTGGCGGGTATTATCCTGGTCATCGTTGGTGTGGTTCTCTACCGCACCAGTCATTTTGCCATCCAACTCCCTGAGGAACATCCCATTCCGTTGGAGGAGGTTGACGGCGAAGAAGTTGCCAGGCACATCGGCCTGGCAATCCAAATGAAAACGATTAGCAACGCAGACCCCACCAAGGTGGATCCCTTGCCATTCGAAGGGCTGCGCAATCTGCTGCAGGTGCTCTATCCCCAGGTGGAAGACCACCTTACGCGCGAGGTAATCAATGATGGCGCGCTGCTCTATACCTGGCAGGGCTCCGACCCCGACCTGAATGCGATCGCCCTCGCCGCCCACCAGGACGTGGTACCGGCAAACGAAGCCTCCGATTCCGGCTGGTCTTATCCGCCTTTTGCTGGTGAGGTTGCCGATGGTTACGTCTGGGGACGCGGCGCGCTGGACTGTAAGGGCGTGCTCATCAGCATCATGGAAGCCGTCAACAACCTGATCCGTGAGGGTTTTGAGCCCCGCCGCACGGTTTACCTTCTCTTTGGGCATGACGAAGAATGCAGTGGTTCACGTGGCGCAGCCGAACTTGCCAGTGTTCTTGAAGCTCGTGGGGTTAGGCTGGCACTCTTGCTGGACGAAGGCGGCGCAATTTCCCGGGGCACCCTGCCTGGGGTTGAGCGCCCAGTCGCGATGATCGGCGTGACCGAAAAAGGGCATCTCTCGCTTAAACTCAAAGCCACCACCAAGGCGGGTCATGCCTCTGTCCCTCCCACAGAGACCGCTATTGGCGCCCTCAGCCTTGCGATCGCCACCCTTGAAAACAACCCCTTCCCTCAACATTTGGAGATGGTTGAGTTCATGATGAGTTTTGTTGGCAATGAAATACCCTTCCTGGACCGGATGATGCTCGCCAACACCTGGCTGTTTGGCAGTACTGTAAAGCGTAAAATGCGCGCAAACCCGATCACCAATGCCAATACCCGCACAACCATCGCCCCCACCCTGCTCCGCGCTGGCACTGCTGAAAACGTCCTGCCCGCCACGGCTGAAGGGGTGATCAACCTGCGTATATTCCCGGGTGAGACTGTTCGCGAAACTTACGAACGCATCTTTGACCTGGTGGCAGACGAAACACTCGAAGTGCTTCCCCAACATGGCGACACCCTGGAGGGCGATCACACCTGGGAACCAACCGAGATTTCGAACATTGACTCTCCCCAATTCCGGCTGCTCTCCCGCCTGGCACATTCTGCCTACCCCCAGGCGCTCGTCGCACCCTACATGATGAATGGAGCAACCGATTCACGGCATTATGCCAGTCTCTCCAACTACATCTTTCGTTTCTCGCCCATGGTACTCAGCCATGAGGACCAGGAAACAGTTCATGGTGTGAACGAACGCCTCTCCCTCGAGAATGCCGCCCGCATGGTGAGCTTTATGCAGGCTCTCATCCGTAACGCCAGCGAGCTGGATTTTGAAAGTTTATCGGATGAGGACGGTGATTTTTATGAAGAAGATGAGGCAGCCCAGGAAGTCCCCATTCGAAGCATGCAGGAACCGCTGCCAACCAAACCGCTCGACCAGGCTAAGTTGGATGATAATGAGTTGCCCGAATTGGAACCCCTGCCAGAAGATGATGAGCCTTTGGCTGCCAAACCGCTTGCCGAGTCTGATCCGGAAGACTGACCTAACATCCGAAAACGGATAAAAAGCCACATGACCTCACAAAAAACTACGCTCCCGCTCGATCGGGCACGTATTCGCGCGCTGTTATTTGATGTGGATGGCACTCTATCCGACAGCGATGACCACATGGTCAATCGTTTTGCCAGAAAAATAAACTTTATTGACAGCATGTTCAAGCCAGGATCGGCTCATCGTCTGGCGCGCTCGTTCGTGCATTTTGCCGAAACTCCCGTAAACTGGCTGCTCCTGATGGCAGACCGTCTGAACCTGGATCCGCTGCTGTCTGCTTTCCTGGACAGACAGGCAAACCAAAAAGAAGCAGAGTTGGAAAATTTTCCTGCCATTGCTGGCGTCGAGCCCATGCTCAAAGTCCTCAGTGGGCGTTATCCTCTCGCGATCGTATCTGCCCGGAATGAAGTCACAACCCGCCATTTTCTGCGCCTCAATCAACTTGAAGAATACTTCCCGGTGGTTGTGACCTCCCAGACCTGCGCACGTACCAAGCCTTTCCCCGATCCACTCCTCTTTGCCGCTGAGAAGCTTGCGGTCCCAATTGAAAATTGCCTGATGATCGGCGACACGGTCACAGATATCCGCGCCGCGAAAGCCGCCGGGGCGCAGTCACTCTCAGTTTTATGCGGTTTTGGGCTTGAAAAAGAATTACGTCGGGCAGGCACCCAAGAAATTCTCGTGAGCACAAGCGAACTGGCTACCTATCTCACCTCAACACCTCTGTGAGGAAAATGAAGGGGGAACTCGTCATCCCGAGCTTCTTTTTTGCGCCTGTGACCGCGAAGCAGGGTATGGCGATCTCTTTTTATCTTTGTAGACGATCAAAACTGCAGACTGCCGCGCCCCTCACAAGACTGTAGATTAGATGCCTTGTTAGAATCGGGGCTCGCAGTAACCATGTTCAATATCAAGAGTATACAGGGTTGAAAAAATCTCCTTCCGCACCCGGGATTGCAGGGAACAGGTTGCAGAGAACTGGTCGTAGGAAACAGGCCTGCCTGTTCCACATGGTTGATAGAAATGCCGTTCCTGGTTGAGGCAGGCCTCAACCCTACATCATACAAATAAATATTCATTTTCTACGACCAACAAGATCCTTCGTCATTTCTCAGGATGACAAGAATAAATTGTTCGGGATACAAAGACTGCAGTTGTAACTGTTCTACATCTCTGAACCCAGCTCTTTGAGACAATGCGGACTGCCACGCCCCTTCCTTACTGATAGGTTAGCACCTTTATCAGAACCGGGGTTCGCAGTGAGGGCTCATCCAGCACTATAGAGGGAACTCAGGTTTTATCGGGCTCTTTGCCTCCAATTCGCCCTCTTTCACTATTACTCCACCTTCTTTTTGGAGGTCCAGCGTGTTGACGCGTTTATCCATCAGCCCAAAAAAACCAATGATCAGGCAAGCTGAACCACCAACGATATAACTAACCTGTGTGCCAAAGTGATCCGCAATCGGCGCTGAAAGGAACAAGCCGATCGGCATCATCGCGAGAGTCAAACTGGAAAGCAGCATAAAGACCCGCCCCTGCACCTCTGGTGGTACCTTTGTCTGTAATAGTGGACCCAATGAGCCATTAGCCAAGGATGCCATCAATCCTACCGTCCCCATACCCACCAGCGACCACGCGTAGCGGTTTGCCGGGATCAAGCCAAAGGTAAGCATACCAACCCCAATTCCAATTATTCCCATCAGCACTGTCCACACCCTGCGTTTAAAACCGCCCCAAACTCCCAACACCAATCCGCCAACGATACCACCAGCGCCCGTCGCCACTTGCAGCCATGCCAACTCCTGAACTCCCTTGCCAAAGAAGCTGGTGACGTGCAGCGGCAGAAGGTTGCCTCCCGGCGCCAGGAACATATTGAGTAAACTTGCCATCAGGATCAACAGCAACAACCCAGGCCATGTGACAATATAATGTGCCGCCTCACGCACATCCGTCATTAACGATTTGGGAGTGACTTTGGTCGATTTTGGTGTGGCTTTGGGCTGCGGGACTTTGACTAAGAAGATCATCAGGCTGATAGCGATCGCTGCGGTGGCAATGTCTACCGCCAGCACACCCTGCATGGGCAGTAGTTCCAACAGCAAAGCACCCAATGCCGGCGAAAAAACGTTAATCATTCCATCGACAGCCTGGTTCACCCCTCCCAGCCGGCTCAGGTGTTCTTTCGGCACCATCAGCGTGGTGGCTGCGGTGCGCGCAGGCCCTTGGAACACGCCTGCTGCTGAACGCGTCAGCAAAATTGCGATGATGTGCCAGATTTGGATCGCACCGGTGGAAAAAAGAACTGCCAGCACAACGGTAGCCAGTGCCACAACAAAATCGGCGATGATCATTACCAGCTTGCGATTCCAGCGGTCCACCAACGCGCCCACAAAAGGACCAAGCAGGATGTTGGGAACCAGTGCCGCTGTGGTGGCAGTAGCAAGAACCGTGGCAGAACCGGTTTGCTTGGTCACATACCATACCAGGGCAAACTGGACCAAGGCGCTGCCCACCAAAGACACAATCTGCCCGATCCCCATCGGCAGGTAGTTACGCAGCCATCCCTTGCCAAGTGGTGGTTCATCTTGTTGAGCTATATCGGCTTGCAGGTCTGTTTCAGTCATGGATGGTTACCTGAATTCTTCTATAGTAAATTCACCGTCGATGTTCATTAAGATGATCGAACGGAGGAATGGCTGTTTGCCATTCCTCCGTTGTATGCGTCAAAACATCAGATCGCAATGTAACGTTCGATTTGCTCACCAATCTGCGCCAGCGATGCCTCCCAGAACTCCTTTGAGCGGATATCGATCCCAAACCGTGCCGCCAGATCTGCCGCCTGAGCCTCACCGGTGTTGGTAAGCAGGGTTTTATAGTCCTCCACAAAAGCCTCTCCCCGCTCGCGATAAACGCTGTAGAGTCCTTTTGCAAACAAACTGCCAAAGGCGTAGGGGTAATTGTAGAAAGACAACTGCGTACTGTAATAATGCGGTTTCCAGGTCCAGGCAAACTTGTTCAAAACGTCCTGGTTCAGTCCATCGCCGTAAGTTCTTCGCTGGGCGTCCAGCATCAGAGCGTTGATTTCATCTGCAGAAATGGTTGATTCCTTGCGCCTCTCGAACACCGCCTTCTCAAAGATAAAGCGTGAGTAGATATCGACGATGGTTTGTGCGTCACTGGAAATCGTGGTTTCCAGGATCGCCCGCTCCTCACGCGGATCGCTGACCGTCTTGAGGAGCGCGTTGAAAACAATCGTTTCAGACATAATCGAGGCGGTTTCAGCAAGGGTCATGGGCGTATTGGTTTGCATGGGCGTTTTACCCGCCTTGTAAGCACAGTAATTATGGAAACCGTGCCCAAGTTCATGCGCCAGGGTTATCACCTGGTCGAAAGATCCATCGAAATTCGACATGATGCGGCTTTCCTGCACAGCATCCACGCCCATGCAGAATGCTCCACCTCGTTTGCCAGGGCGCTGCTCTGCGTCGATCCAGTGCTTTTCAAAGGCACCCCTGGCAAATTCAGCCAGTTCCGGTGAAAAACTGCCAAAATGCTCCAGGATCAATTCGCGGGCTTCGTCAAACGAATATTCCTTGTTTACTTCACCAATCGGGGCAAACAAGCTCCACCAGGGTAATTTCTCGAAGCCAAGGATGCGAGCCTTCGCCTGGAAGTAGCGTCGGAACATCGGCAGGGCGTCATCAATCGCTGCCAGCATCGCTTCAAGTGTGCCGCGGTCAATTCTCGCCTTCACCAAGGAGGAATGCAGGCAATCCTCACGACCGCGCTTGCGGTCCAGCGTCACGACTTCGCCCTTGACTCCGTTCAAACAGGCAGCCAGCGGCTCTTTCAATTCTTCAAACACCTGCTGCTCCCGCGTGTAAGCGCGCTCTCTCACTCCCGCGTCTGGATGAGAACGAAGGTTGATCAGCGCTGGCAGAGGCAAAGTTTGCAGCGTGCCATCCAGTTCAAAATCAACACTTTTCTGGGAAGTGAGCACGCCCTGCAGGTCGCCCCAAGCCCTACCGCCTGAAAGCGTCAGCTCGTTGGCGAGGCTCTCCTCCGGTTCAGACATTTGGAAACGGCTTTCCCTCGCCATTTCCAGCAGCCTGAATGCGTGATCATGCGCCGGTCCTGGAATCTCCAGCGCCTTATCCAGCCGATCGCCGAGTGCTCCGAGCCAGGCACTGATTCTCACATCTAAATCGTGCAGCGGAAGCATGGCAATAGCCATTTTCGAGTGCAACTGTTCAGCGGTTTTGTTAAAAGAATCCGTAGAAATAATTGCTCCCAGAAAAGAGAAAATCTTACCCGCTTTCAACTCCAGGGCATTCGCATCTTCCACGTAGCCGTTCAAAACGTGGTTGAGGGCTTCAAGGGATGTGGCAGGGTCAAGCAAAGGCAGAAATTTGGTCTCGAAGGCCTGGGTTGCTTCCTGGATGGATTTTTTTACAGCTTCCATGTCTGCTGTAAGTGTTGGATCGTCAAGAGAAAGGTAGAGATTGGAAAGATCCCAACGTGGGGGTGTGGTCATGGTTGACTCCTTTTCGATTAATGAGGGAATTATAACTGAGCCCACCGGCTTGTTGGACGTGGCTTGCATCATTTTGATGGTTTTACATGTGTAGTATGGGTTGGCTTGTTGTGTATACCTACATTTTCTTTGCTGAAGGGTGGGTTGGCGTCACAGAACCCATACCAATTGTTGAGTCGTAGTCGTAGGGTGGGTTGGCGTCACAGAACCTATACCAATCGTTGAGACGTAGGGTGGGTTGGCGTCACAGAACCTATACCAATCGTTGAGTCGTAGGGTGGGTTGGCGTCACAGAACCCATACCAACCATTGCCTCGATAAAGCCAACCCACCAACACAAACCCCTCACACTCAACTACCCACCAAAATTTTTTGCATCCCATCGGTGGGTTGGCTTTTAAACACCCTCTTAATTCCCATGCTCCTTTACGCCAACCCACCCTACACAGCTTGCACTCCTTATTTCCATCAACATTATTTCCATTAACATAAACTCCAAAAAACATTATTAATGTAAAATTCAAACTGTGCCAACCTATCATCGGTTCTATATTCCTGATGCCATTGTTGCATTTACTCTCGTTACCTATAACCGCTCACCGATATTTTCGAATACCCAGGTTGCCGAATTATTTCTTAATCTACTCACCAAAATTACTAATCAGTTTCACTACGAATGCATCGCATATTCACTACTCCCGGATCATGTTCATCTATTAATCCAACTGTCACTGGAAAATCCCAATTTTTCCCTACCCATTCGTGAACTCAAACGCCTTTTTTCTGTAAGCTACAAGAAATTTAACCCTTTGCTGCCCTTACCAAATTCTTCACGCCAGAAACACCATGAGACAACAATCTGGCAGCGTAGATTCTGGGACCACGTTATCGAAGATGAACGAGACTTGGAAAGACATTTGAACTATATTCACTTCAACCCTGTCAAACACGGCTTCACCGACAACCCAGCCCATTGGCATTGGTCAAGTTACTCTTATTACGTAGAGAAAGGGTACTATCCCAAGGATTGGTTACCTGATCTGAATCAATTTGAAGATTCAGACAATTGGGGGGAATAAGCCACATCAATCAATAGACTGAAGTGCCGAAATGGCGTGGTCTTTTTGACTGGATTTGTTTAATATTTCTTTTTTGTAGGGTGGATTGGCGTCACAGAACCCATACCAACCATTGCCTCGATAAAGCCAACCCACCAACACAAACCCCTCACATTCAACCGGTGGGTTGGCTTTTAAACACCCTCTTAATCACTCTGCTCCTTTACGCCAACCCACCCTACTTCTTTAATGAAAAAGCCCCGGTTCTTCCGGGGCTCTTCTCACAATCAATAAAATTATCGCCGTCTGCCGCTGGCGCGTCCAGCCACCGAAATGTAATACAGCAACTGCATTAATGATGTCGCCAGCCCCGCCACGTAGGTCCACGCCGCGGCATCCAGCATCTGTTTTACACCCACGCGTTCTTCCTCGTTGGCGACCAACCCGGTCTGGTCCAGCATTGCGCGAGCGCGTTTGGACGCATCCAGCTCCACGGGTAATGTGACCAGCGAAAAAACCGCCGTGGACGAAAACAACACCACGCCGATCGTCGCCAGGTTCGAAAGGCTCAGCAAGACGCCGATCATTACCAGGATTATGCCAATGTTCGAGCCAAAGCTCACCAGCGGCACAATCGTGGTGCGCAGGCGCATCGGGCCATAACTGGTCTTATCCTGCATTGCATGTCCAAGTTCGTGCGCCGTGATTGCCATTGCTGCTACGGAAGGCTGATCGGCCACTTCCGGCGACAATGCCAGGGTATCGTCGCGTGGGTCATAGTGATCCGTTAAGGTGCCCTTGGTGCGGGTGATCTTCACATTTTCAAGTCCCACCCGCGGCTTGAGCTGCTCAGCAGTTTCCAAACCCGTCAGGTTATGATAATTTCGCACCTGGCTCCACTTGTTGTAGGCAGATTTGACTTTGGACTGAGCAAAAAGGCTCAGCAATAGTCCGGGGATCATATAAAGGAAGTATTCAAAGTACATAGTATTCTCCGTATTCGCGATTATTCTTCATAAATCATAACGTTTTTTAGGGCAATTCGCTGAGCAATAACTCTACCGCGGCATCAAGCTGCGGATCGCGACCGGCATCGAAATCTTCCTGCGTATATTCCACGACCAGGTCCGGTGTCAGGCCAACGCCGTCGATCTGTTTCCCATTCGGGGTCAACCAGCGCGCAATCGTGATGCGCACGCCACTTTCTTCACTCTTTAGGGGAATCCAGTTTTGTACTGAGCCCTTGCCATAGCTGGTCTTGCCAACCAGTTTTGCCCGTCCGTAATCCTGCAGTGCGCCAGCCGTGATCTCCGCTGCCGACGCGGTCCCTTCATCGATCAAGACTACCAGCGGGATCTCCGTAGCCAGCCCGCCTTTCTTTACAGGATAAGAGTCGCGTGTGCCGTCGCCATACTCCTCGTACAGCACCACACCATCTTTCAGGAATTCGGATGTAACCTCAACAGCAGTTACAAGATAGCCGCCACCATTCCCGCGCAAGTCAAATACGATGCCTTTGGGGTTCTGAGCCAGCAAATCCTTCAAAGCTTCCCGCAATTTTTCGGTAGCAAGCTCGTTGAAAGTGTAGAGAGCCACATAACCAACGCCATCCTCCCTCATCTCATACTCCACCACCGGGATCTGGATGACAGCCCGGGTTATTGAGACATCAAAGGTTTCTTCACCGCGCCGGATGGTCAGCACGATTGTATCACCAGCAGGGCCCAGTATTTTCTGTAAAACCAGATCCCCTGGGATACCAGTCATGTCTTCACCATTAATAGCTATCACTTTGTCTTGTGCCTGCAAGCCTGCAGCCTCAGCCGGAGAGCCCTTCATCGGCGAAATGATTTCCACGTAATCGCCGGTGGTATCCACCCACGCGCCGATGCCGGTGTATTCACCCTCCATCTCAGTGTTTGCCTGTTTAAATTGTTCCGGGTCCATGTAGGAGGTGTGCTTGTCGCCCGTGGCTGCCAGCATGCCCTGGATAGCACCGCGCATTAATGCGACATCATCCAGTGGTTGGTCCACAAAGTTCTCATGCAGTAACTTCCAACTCTCCCAGAAAGGATCGAAGAGACCTTTCAGATCCTCCGGGGTAGATGCGCTGGTATAGTCCAGGCAATAACTATTGGGGGTTGCAACCTGCGGTTGTTCACCCTCAATCTGCGGTTCAACCGTCGCGCAGGTGTCATAGCCGAGTGCCTGACGGATTGGATTTTTTGGAAGAACACTGGCAGTACCAAAGCCAAGTGCAAAGGTGCCTGCCAGCAACAGCACAGCGACTAATACCAACAATATTGAACGAACAGTTTTATTTTCCATCACAACTCCATTTTAACCGCCGCTTTATGACGGCAGTTCTTCAACATGTTTAAATCCATTATTCGACAAAAAGTGCGGCAGTTCTGTCAGACTCTTGATGACTGGATGGCTCGACTCCACCCTCTCAGCCGCCACACGCAAGGTCTGAATCCCGAGGGCTCTGGCAGTGTCCAGATTGATTTCGAGATCGTCCACGAATAAGGTTTCCTCTGGCAGAGGTCCACCTGCCAGCTTCAGCGCGATCTCGAACGCCTCGGGGTGCGGCTTGCACCACGGTTCCGTATCCAGCACATCGATCACACCCTTGAACAACTCTGAGATGCCCAATAGCCCAAGCACATTATTGGCATGCTGCCGGCTGGCATTGGTGAAGATCCATTTTTCCTGCGGTAAAGAACTCAGAGCCGCTTTGAGCTTTTGATCAGGGTGAATTTGCTTCGAAAGATCCACTCCGTGAACAAATTGCAGATAATCGCGCACATCAATGCCATATTCAATGTTCAATCCGCGCATTGTAGTGCCATGCTCTTCAAAAAGGCGCTCACGCTTTTCAGGAATCTCATCCTTTGGAATTCCCACAACCTCGTGCATGTATCGGGACACTCGCTCTGTCAGGATTGGCCACACACCGACCGAGGTTGGATAAGTTGTGTCGTCAAGGTCAATTAGTAGCGTTCTAACGGGCTTCATGGACGTTCCACCCAACGATTTATTCCATTGGATGGAGTAAAACCATCCAGTAGTGCCAGCAGCAAGGCAGGGTCATCCGTGACATAAAAAAGCCCCCGATGCTCAGGGTAAATGTAGTTTTCCTCAATCGCCTTCTCAATCATCGCGACGAGGGGATCGAAGTATCCTGCCACATTCAGCAGTCCGACGGGCTTATTGTGCAAGCCGATCTGCGCCCAAGTGAGCGCTTCGAAAAGCTCGGCGAAGGTGCCAAACCCGCCCGGCAGAGCAATGATGCCATCCGCCAATTGAGTCATGCGCGCTTGCCGTGTATGAATGTCCGGCAAGATCTCCAGTTCGCTCAAGCCGGCATGCGCCAGGTGAGGCAGGTTGAGTTCGTCATTGATGACCCCAACGGTCTTTCCCCCCGCCGCCAAGGCGCCATCCGCTACCGCCCCCATCAAACCGGTTTTACCCGCTCCAAAGACCAGCGTGCGCCCTTGTTTTGCCAGGGTCTCACCCAACAACCAGGCAGCATCCAAATAGACCTGTTTCAGGTGATCAGCCGACCCAGCGTAAACAGTGATATTTTTTCGGAATGATTCAGGCATGGCACTCGATAACCTTTAAATTATACCCGCAACAAACACGCCCTCAGCCGTAATTAGAAGGCTGGGCTTAAGCATGCCGCATATTGCGAATTTCGCGGAATTTCTCTTTCTCTGCAGGTGTCAGGTGTTCGGGCAGGTGCACTTCAATGCGGGCATAAAGGTCGCCATGTTTGCTGGGATTTTTGAGGTTGGGCATACCGAGCCCCTTGAGGCGCAGGGTTTTCCCACTGTCAGTCCCTTCAGGAATGGTCAGGCGGACTGGTTTGCCCAGCGTTTCCACGCTGACCTCACCCCCCAGGATGGCGGTGTAGAGGTCCACCGGTACTGTCGTGAACAAATCATCTCCTTTACGGGTGAAAGTATCATGCGGCAGCACTTTTATCTTTAAAAACAAGTCTGCCCCGCCTGCCTGCCCACTCAGGCGCACTTTGGAACCAGTGCTGACACCCGGTGGAATGCGGGCTTCAATTTTGCGGCCATCCTCGAACTGCAGCATGCGGCTCGTGCCCGAGTAAGCTTCTTCGAGAGTGATCTCGACCTCGTGTTCCATTGGCTGAGCTCTCTGCGCGGCTCGTGGCGCAGATCGGCTGCTGCGGCTGTAAGTAGGTCCCGCGCTAAACCCGCCCTGCCCGAAAAGCGTGTTGAAGAAGTCCGAGAAGCCGCCAAGGTCTCCGAACATGTCATTGAACTCTTCCTGCGAAACGGTGCGGTAGCCACGCTGACCACCTTGCGGCGCCTGCTGCCATCTGCCCCAATCAAAACCTCCTGGTTGCCCGCCGGAAGATTGATAGCGCTGCCATTCTGAACCAAACTGGTCATACTTTTTGCGCTTTTCCGGATCCGAAAGCACCTGATAGGCTTCATTGACTTCTTTGAATTTTTCTTCTGCCTGCGGGTCTTTGTTCACATCGGGATGATACCGACGCGCCAATTTCCGATAGGCGGTTTTAATCTCGCCTTCAGTGGCGGTTTTGCTGACACCAAGTGTTTTGTAATAATCCTTATATTCCATAAATCCAATCCAGCCTAAAGCAGCTCAATAATATTTTTATAATAACCTTCTATTGTTGATTTTCCATTAATCTTTGATGTATTCAGGAGAGGTCTGCTGTGTAGGGACCTCGGGCTGATGCGGGCAGCAAGCTGGCTATTTTTTCCATGATCACTTGCCCTGCAGCTTTGACCTCATCCCGTCCGGGTAACTTCCCGGGTTCCCCGATAGCAAGCGGACCAAAAGGTGTGCCTATGCGACTTACCACGCGGGTTTTACGGCCTTTTTCCCTCAAAGTGCCAAAGATATTCCAGTCATCCTCGCTAAAAGTGCCGATCGGGAGAATAGGAACGCCCAGGCGCAGCGCCATAAACGCTGCCCCCGGTAGCGGGGTGCCCAAAGGCGGCTTGTGCACGTGACCCTCCGGGAAGATCCCCAAAACGCCGTCCTGCGCCAATACTGCTTCGGCTGCGCGCAGAGCTGCCAGGTTTGGCGTGCCCTGCATGATTCGCAGTGTATCCCAAAGCCGCGGAAAGAGCTTCACGCTCATTGGCGCGTTGGGCATTTCAGCATCGCCGATAAACTCCAGGGGATACTTCGTGCTGTGAATGGGACCGATCGAGTCCAAAAAATGGAAATGGTTGCCCACAATCAGCAAAGGACCTTTCTTGGGTAAATTCTCAGTGCCATAGACCTTATAGTCAGTTAAAATTTTCGCCAGGAAGCCGATCCCGCCTCGCAGTAAACCCCGCAGAAACTGGTTGCGCGGATAACGATATTTGGCTAAATATTCAGATTTTGCTTCTTGCCTGCTCATAGAACGTCCTGAGTGTTTGTGTGTATCTTTGAGTCAATTATACGGCAAACCCTGATCACTATGCCTCCTCCCCACAGGTCATGTACAGGCACTGGAAGGGTTCTTTGCCCACCCTCGCGACTTTTCAGTCGTTGCATGATGTTACAATAAACCGCATGGATACGGTCTTTCTCGGTAATACTCTCCTGCGCTGGCTGCAGGCACTATTAGTTCTTGCGGTGATCCTAACAGTCCTTCTCCTTTTGAGGACTGTCTTTCGCAAAAAAGCTGGGAACGAAGCTAACCCTAAGCTACTCACGCGCTTGATCAGCCAGCTCATGCTTCCAACGGCTTTGATTGCAGCTATCTGGATTTCATCACGGTTCCTCGAAATCTCTGCGACGGTCAGCGCCTTGCTGAGGATCCTTTTGATCGCCCTGTTCACCATCCAAGTCGGTCGCTGGGCTAATCTGAGTGTTGACCACTGGATTGATCAGCAATCCGCCAAACTGCCTGGCGATGACTACTCGCGGCGCACCTCGCTACGCGGGATTGCGATTATCGCTCGCATCCTGATCTGGCTGGTTGTGGCGCTTGTCATCCTCCAGAGCATCCCCAACTTCGATATCGCCAGCATTATCACCAGCCTGGGTGTGGGCGGAATCGCCATCGGTCTCGCAGCCCAAAGTCTGGTGGCGGATCTGCTCTCCAGCCTGACGATTCATCTCGATAAACCTTTTGAACCTGGCGACTCCATCAAAACAGGTAATTTTAGTGGGACTGTGGAGCAGATTGGCCTGAAATCCACCCGAATTCGCAATCTTTCGGGTGAAGAACTTTCGATTTCCAACTCGGAGCTGCTGAAAGCTCCACTGCAGAATTTCAGCCGATTGCAGGAAAGGCGTGTTTCGTTCACCATCCAAATCGCCAACAACACCCCTGCCGAAAAACTCGCCATCATTCCTCAATTGATAGAGGATGCCTTCCAGGACCTCGAAAATGTGCGCTTTTCGCGGGCGCACTTTCAATCATTTGCTCAGACAGGGCTTGTTTATGAGATCGTGTATTTTGTGACCTCCCCGGATTATGATATTTTAGTTAAGGCACAAAATGTGATCAATTTTCGGATCTACCAAAACCTGCAAAACGAAGCGATCACCTTCAGCGCAGTTCCTACAATCCCGCTTGAAACCTCATCCCGTGCCTGAAACAGCCTGATCACCTTTAAGCCGACCACAGAGAAACCTGGCACTTCCTAAAGTTGGCTTGCACGTTCCTGCAGCTCAATCTCCTCCGGCGTTTCTGCTTCGATGGTGATTCCGTGAGGGCGCGACTTGCTCTGGTCGTCCACGTACACAAAAGTCAGGAATCCATCCACCGTCAGTTCTTCCTTGGTGGTGGCGCGGACGTAGGCTATCAGACGAGACCGTCCGGTCAGCACGATTTTCGAGTCAAATCGCACGACTTCTCCCGGTTTTACCGGTCGTTGGAAGGTCATGCCATGAATCTTTAGGCAGAGCACGTATTGTGGCGGCAGCAGATCAGCCGCAGCGATAAACCCCGCCTCCACCAGCCATTCTGCGCCTCTTCCAGCAAACAATGTCCTGTGGTGGTTAAGGTCTTCCCCTTTCACCAGGTGATGGATTGTCAACGTTTTCATGCGCATGGTTCACCTCAGGGGATCATGATGATCAAATTATCAAATGAAACCTTAAACCCACCGGTTTCGAAAGTTCCAGCTATCATACCAAAACTGCCAGGCGAAAAATCCGGGTCCTGAACTTCCCCTAACAAAATGCCATCCACTGCCAGCATTAGTTTTTCCCGGCTGCATTGGGCTGCCAGGTGGTAAGGACCAGGCCCTGCCAGTTGTTCGCTGTAGGTCCAGTCAATCAGGGTCGAAAATTCATCACCAACTTGCTTCCAGATCGTAAAGTAACCATCCTCGCTGATTTCAAGTGCTGTGAAGTTCTTATCATCCTGCATACCGCAGACAAATCCGTAGTCGGCATCACCTACCGATTTCACTACGCGCACATCTGCCTCAGCCATCAGGGCATCATAAGGAAAGTACTGATCCGACCAATACCAATACATCGGCGAGATCACTTCAATTGAGTATTCACCATTTTCGTAAGTCCGCTTTCCATCTGCGTCAGCAGTGTTCAGCCAACCACTATCCGCATTGGAAAAATCATCCTCAAAAATGACCTCTCCAGTGCCTTGATAGACCACGTTCGGGCTTTCCCCGGTGTTGATAGCCACTTCACCCCGCTTGGCAGCCTCAATCATATCTTTTGCGAGATTGATCGGGCGCAGGGCATTGATAAATCCACCCGTCGGCACACAATCATCGTTCTCATCAATGTAACCATCGCGATTGGTATCCCGCACGGGTCGGCAATCCACAATATCAAGCGTTGCATCTCCGTAACCCATTTGGGTTGGTATCCCGATTATTTGCCCCTGTGAATTGACCGCCAATCCACCCGAATTCCCACCGGCGATCGTCCCACTGGTTTTGATGAACGCCCGGTTGCCAAAAGGCTCCTCGGAAGTAAAACCGCTGACCTCACCTCTGGTGAGCGTGATCGTTCCGCCCCCGATAACCGGATAGCCAAGGATCACGATCGACTCGCCCAGATCCAGTGTGTCCGAGTCGCCAAGAGGCACGAAGGGAAGCTTGAGCAGGCTGTAATCCAGCGGGTTGCCTTGCATGTCCCAGGCTGGTTTGATAACCGCCAGATCCATCAGCGCATCCGCCTGAACTACGTGAGCGTAGTAACTATCCACTGGCGGCTGGTCCTGGGCAACGGTCAGCGAGACAAGCAGTGCCACGACCTCCTCATACCTGGTTGAGCTGACAACGTGATTATTGGTCAGTATTAATCCGTCCGGGCTGATGATGGTTCCCGAGCCAGTCCAGCGTGGAACAGATTCGCCATCAACATCGACAAAAGCGGTGACCTGCACCACCGCCTGATAGGGGATGGCGCCGAGGTCAGGAGCTTGCTCTTCCGGAGAGACTCCTGGTTCCCAACCTGTGGGGGTGGTACCAGTTATTTTCATCCTGGTCTCAATTGCGGTTATTGTTGAACCCGAAACAACCTGCCAATTACCCTGCACATCGCCACTCTTATTGGCCCTGAATCGAAAGACGAAGTCTTCAATCCCTGTCGGAGCAATGGTCATATCCAGCTTGATAACGCCATCACCATTTGCTTGCTGTTCCATGCTCAACGGCGGGATGGAACCCTCGTAGCTCGCCCATTCGAAAAAATTGGCTTCAAAGCGGATTTCCTGCACGGTGGCATTGATCGTGTCGGGGTTGGAAAGTTGCAGCTCCAAATCAAAGACCTGACCCTGCTGAATGCCCATATCCGGGTGCTTGGCGGTCACCTGCAGTTTTCCCCCACCACTTCCATTCGGGGCAGCACAGGAACTGGCAGCCAGTATTACCACCAATAAAAGCAATAAACCATGCTTGAACTTGACTCTCATGACTTTCATCGCCAATCTCCGCAGAATCGTGACCACACTGTATTTTACATGAAAGAGACCAGGTTGCGATACTCAATGCACACCCTAAAATCACAGGTTGTATAATTGCCTTACCCACCCAATGAGGAGCCATCCATGGAACAACCTTCAACCGTCCAAAAAGCAGCCAAAAGCACCAATCTCACTGCGGTCATCACAGCCGCAATTGCCATCCTGCTTTTCGCACTCATGGTGGCATTCAGCATTAAATCGCTCTACAACCATTTTGCAGGACCCTTCGATGTTACCGCGGAGGAGTTGATTTCGTATCAAGGACCGGGTGACACCTTCCTCACTTCCGTCAGAACTCATCCCAATGTGGCTCTGGATACCAATTTCTACTATTTTGAAAAACAAGAAGACGGCAGCGAGAAAATCATCCATTCGTATTATGCCCTGCTGTTTGAGGACCGCCTTTTGTTGGCAAAATATCCAGGCCCCGGGAAGGGCGATAACATCCAACCTGGTCCGGTCACGGGCAAGATTGTCAGGTTGACGGATGAAGAAAACACCCAGGTGCTGCAGGCTCTCACGGAGGAATTCCCTAATCTCAAAGATGCCTTTTTACCTTACCTCCTCGACACAACTGGGAATGATGAATTTGTATGGCTCTCAATCATCGGCATCGCTTTCCTGGCTGTCTTTGCCATCTTTAGCCTGGTCCACCTCATCGGCCGCTCTGGCGACAACTTCCAGGCAGACGCCCCACAGGTACCGACTAACATGGATAGTTTGGTTGAAAATGACTACCCGGAGCCAAGCCCTGACCAGGCACACGAACAGGAACAAACAACCGACACGTCTGCTTAGTTACCGGTCGGACAAAATGCCCGTCAGGGTAATGAGACTACCAAGTCTCCTCTGGTCTGGGTAACCCCTACCTCTTCAACATTCGTGGTAATGTCGATGGCGGGCAAAGCCTCCTCTCGCGGGATGCATCCGTAGCAAAGCGAAAGGGAGTGAAGGTCACCGTAGCCGGTATTCCTCTGCCCTCCCCCAGGGGAGGGTCGGCGCAGCCGGGGTGAGGGAAAAGCTTAACCATAGCATGCCTCATCCACTGCAAGCGGTCCCCACATGCCCTGATTTGTAATGGGTTCCCTAAGTGGAAAACTGAGAAACAATTTGCAATAATTGCAATAATTGCAATGCTTTTTGACGGCGCAGGAGGGCGGTTTGACTGCAATTACCGTATTTGTTAATGTGCCGGAATGCAAATAGAGACAAGTATTTATATATTAGCACGTTTGTTCTATTTTTTCAAGGGTTGTTGGGTTGAGGAACAGGCAGGCCTGTTCCCTACGATGGTCTTATGGTAAGTATGGGGCGTGTCTGCCCTGAAGACAGCAAACAATCACCTCGGATAATGTGTAAACAAGCATATCTGTCTAAACACCCTGCCACGATTATTGTTCCCGCCGGTTTCCGCATCCCTTGACCCCAAATTAAAAACATCGATTAAACCCTCAATTGGCGTATACTTTAATCCATGCTCGAATTCGACTTTCCGCCGCTTCAACCGTTGGTTTTTACCGTCACCGCTCTTAGCAACTACCTGCGCGAGTTGCTCGAGACGGATGAAATTCTGCGCGATGTCTGGGTTCGGGGAGAAATTTCCAACTTCAGCCAACCGCGTTCCGGTCACCTTTACTTCACCCTCAAAGATAGTGAAGCGCAGTTGCGCTGCGTGATGTGGAAGAGCCAGACCTTCGGCTTACGGTTCAACCCCAAGGATGGGCAGAGCGTGGAAGCCCATGGCGCAATGAGCTTCTATCCCGCTGGTGGGCAGGTGCAGCTCTACATCGACGAAATGCAGCCGGTTGGAGAAGGTCAGCTCTACCAGGAATTCCTGCGCCTCAAGGCCCGCCTTGAAGCGGAAGGGCTGTTTGCCGCTGAGTTGAAACGCCCACTGCCTCAATTTCCACGCCATATCGGCGTCGTCACCTCCCCCAGCGGCGCTGCCCTGCAGGACATCCTAAATACCCTGCGCCGGCGCTTGCCCCTGGTGCGCGTCACGCTCGCCCCGACGCCCGTTCAGGGTGCTGAAGCGCCTGCAGGCATCGTCGCTGCTCTCCAGTCCCTCAACTCCTTGCCCGATCTTGATTTGATCATCCTTGCCCGTGGTGGCGGCTCCATTGAGGACTTGTGGTCATTCAACGACGAATCCGTTGCCTATGCCATCCGTGCCTCGCGTGTGCCTGTCATCTCTGGCGTGGGGCACGAAACGGACTTCACCATTGCCGATTTCGCTGCCGACTTGCGCGCCCCTACCCCCACAGCCGCCGCTGAGCTTGCCACCCCTATTACCAGTGCTGATCTGGCTGCTGAACTCCTCTCCATCCAGCAAAGTCTCAGCCTCAGCCTCAAGAACAAAATAGCGAGCCTGCGCCAGGACCTCCTGCTGGCAGAAAATCGCCTGCTGCGCCACTCTCCCGCTCAGCGAGTGCGTACCTACCTCCAATTCCTGGATGAAACACGGGAGCGTCTCGAGCGCGCCATGAGCCACTATCTATCCCAGCATCAACTCAAATTGCAGAACCAGATTGCCCGCCTGGAGAGTGTCAGCCCCATGGCAGTGCTCAGGCGCGGCTTTGCCATCGTCAGCGATGCCCAAACCCACCAACTGATTTCACGCCGCAATCAAATCAGCCCAAATCAATCCATCCAGATCCAGTTGAGCGATGGGAAAGTCGCCGCAACCATTTCAGGAGACATACCATGACCGACCAGCCAACCCCCAGTTTTGAAACCGCATTTGCCTCACTGCAGCAGATCATCACCCAACTCGAAAATAGTGAACTGCCGCTTGAGGAGGCCCTGAAACTCTATGAAGAAGGCAAACGTCTGAGCGACATCTGCAGCCAACTACTGGAGACCGCCCAACTGCGCGTGGAGACTCTCTCCTCCAACACCACCATGACAGACGGTGAAACAGCGTGAGTGTTCTCGATTTCTTTACGAATCCGGTTGGTATCTCAACCATGCTTGGTTGGATCCTGGGGCAGTTGATCAAAATGCCCGTGGAATATCTGCGCCACAAACGCTGGGACTGGACGCTGCTTTTGAGCGCTGGAGGGATGCCCTCTTCGCATTCCTCACTGATGACTGCCACTACGACTTCCATAGGGCTGAACGTCGGCTGGGGCAGCCCGATTTTCGCCCTGGCAGTTGCCGTTACTTCCATCATTGTCTATGATGCTACGGGTGTACGCCGGCAGGCAGGCTTTCACGCTGAACGCATCAACCAGATCGCTCGCGAGCTGCTGAAGTTAAAGAAACTTGAGGAAAACGATGCTTCCTACCTGCGGGAAGTTATCGGTCACACCCCTGGCGAAGCGGCCGCAGGCGTGCTTTTTGGCGCGCTGATCGCCCTCGCCATGCAGTGGGTTATGGTCTGGAGTTAATTCGGTTGTAATCCGCCAGTTCTCAATTCAATCCAGGTAAATGATCCCAAGGGCATAACCAAGCTTTGCAGGGTCTCGTAAGGCATTCCGCTGCAGGCTCGTTTGCTGCGGATAATTCGCCCTCCGCCGGTAGCGCCGACCAAAGATGCGTTCCACTGCCTGTCGATTATCCCCGGTTTCACTGACCACCTCAAAATTCTCCGCAAAATGTAATATCCGGCTGTTTGGAGGAAGGAGATCCTGTAACCCAGAGTGCAATAACCATGAATAACACACTAACGCTTGGAATCGCGTCTCCGGGAAAACCCGGGGGAAGAAATCTTTTGCCATCAGCAGCGAGTCAGCCACCCGTTCTACCGCCAAATCTGCCCCTGCCTGGATGTGCACATTTACCACAGGCGTACCCACAGGCAGCTTGGCTTTCTGATCGTCACTAATGACAAAAAACGGACTGCCGTTTTCGTAGTTTTCCAGGTAAAACATCTTTATTGGCTGATACTGCAGTACGCCCAGCTTAAAAATCTGGGCGCTCGCAATGTGCCGCAGCCAGATGCCATCCGCGCGGCTCAGCCCGACCTTGCCGGTTTTCTGGTAAAACAAACGCTGCCGCAGGGAAATATCGCTGAATGTATCCCTTATGATTTCCGCGGAGATGCCAAGTGCCTCGTATTTGCGCCGGATTTCAGCCAACTTCCAGACTATAACTACCAGCCTCCCCAGCGGATGCAAACGACAAATTGGGAAGTCGTGCCCTTCGCCCTCATAAGCTTTTTCAGCGAGGTCTGCCATCCAGCTTAAGTGCCGCCTGGCAAAGCCTGCGACCGAAGCTTCAGCCTCCTCGCCTAAACCGAGTGCTGATAATTCTTGCTGAAAAGCAAAGGGGAGTTCCGCCATTTTTTTGCTAATATGTATCCTGCAATATTCTCAGCCTTTTTGAGCCAGCCGACCTTTGATTTGTCGTAAAATCGCGCCTGCCTCCGGGACCTTCAGCAGCCACAGCATTGCCGCGTATACCACCACCCCCACCACCACGCCGACAGCTAACACCAGGAACTTGTTCAAACTTCCAGACCAAGACATCCATGCAAATACCGCCAAACCCATTACTGTGCTTGCCGCCAGAGCCAAAGCCCCCGTCCGCAGGATTTGCTTTCCCCCGACACCGCTTAAACGCCGGCGCATAATCGCCATTAAAGCCAGGCTTTCCACTGCGGTTGCCACGGTATTCGCCAGAGCCAGCCCTCCGAGTGGCAGCCAGCCGATCTGGCTAAAAAGCCGTGAAAAGGCGAACGAAAGCAAAATATTGCCGGTCATTGCTATAACCCCAACCACCACCGGGGTTTTAGTGTCATGCATGGCATAAAACGCGCGGCTCAGCACTTCCACCAGGCTGTGTCCGGTCAGCCCCAGCGCATACCAGAGCAGCGCCCAGGCAACCATCTGTGTGGAGGTGGCATCAAAGCTGCCGCGTTCATACAACACCCTCACCAAAGGCACCCGCAGCAAGACCAGCCCGATCGTCGCGGGCAGTGCCAGCAAAAGCATAACCCGAACGATCCCAGACAGCGTCTGGCGAAAATCGTCAGATTTTCCCAGTTCCACCTGCGCCGAGAGCGTCGGTAGCGAGGCAGTGCCAGCCGACTGCGCAATCGCTGCCTGGGGCATCAGCATCAGCGTGAAGGCATATGTGAGCGCGCTGGCAGAGCCCGCGCCAAGTGAGAGGCTGATGATGGTATTAGCCACGAAGTTCAACTGCACGATGCCTGCCCCGAAGATCCGCGGCAGCATCAGGCGCAACACTCTGCGCACCGGTGCATCCCTAAAGCCTGCCGCAAGCTCATATTTCCGGGCAGGCAGGCGGAACAGCACCGGCAATTGCAGTAACAAATGCCCGCCTGCTCCAATCACGGTGCCAATCGCCAGGCGGTTGATCCCCCAGGATTCTGGCAGCAGCCATACCCCCAGGATGATCCCCAAAGAATAGGCTGCCGGTGCCAACGCCGGCCATAAAAACACCTGGTGCGCGTTCAGCATACCCATCACTAACCCGCTGATGCCGAAAATGATCACTGTTGGCAGCATGATCCGCAGCAGGCGAGCCGTCTCAGCCACCTGCAGCGCGTTTGAATCTGGTACCAGCGCAAACAAGCCGTGTTCAACCAGGAATGGGGCAAATATCCACATCAAGGTCGAAACCAGGATCAAAACGATCAAAACCGAGTTGACCACTCCCGAAGCCAGCCTCCATGCGCCTTTTTGGTCTTTGCGCGTCAGGTATCCGGTGAACATCGGGATAAATGCAGAGCCGAGAGCGCCTCCAGCCGTCAGGTTGAACAGCAGCTCGGTCACACGATTGGCAGCGTTGAACGAATCCAGTGAAACGCTGGTGCCGAAAGCATGCGAGACCACCATACCACGCACCACGCCTACCAGGGTGCTAAGGATATAAGCAATCATCACGATCCCGGCGGCACGCGCGATTTGCCGCCCTGCCTGGGCACTCCCAGTGCCACTTGTGTCCACCTGCTGTGGCAGGTCTTCGGGATTATCCACGCTCTGGATTCTCATCTGCTTCTTGCTTGAAAGCCACTTTAGCAGCTTCCCAAAATTGGTCCATTTCTTCAAAGCTCAATTGGTCAACGCTTTTACCCTGCTCTGTTGCTTTCTTTTCAATGTAAGCAAAGCGCTTGCGGAAGCGCAGGTTCGTCTCACGCAGGGCGATTTCGGGGTCAACCTTCAACCAGCGCACCAAATTGACCACCGCAAAGAGCACATCTCCGGCTTCAGCCTGCCTCTCTTCGTCGGTTTGGGCGTCTCGCAGCTCGCCCAGTTCCTCGTGCACCTTGGCAATGACCGGTTCGATGGTTTGCCAGTCAAACCCCACGCGTTTCGCCCGCCGTTGGATCTGATCCGCCTGCGAAAGCGCCGGCAGATTGAGGGGGATGCCGTCCAGCATACCCTTTTGGGTCTCGCCGTTAATCTTGCGCTCATCCGCCTTGATCTTCTCCCAGTTTGTGAGCACCTTCTCCACCGAGTCAGCATCTACATCCGAAAAAACATGCGGATGGCGCCGGATCAGTTTGGCACTGATCCCCTGCAGCACCTCGCTCATGAGGAAGTCCTCATCCTCAGTCGCGATCTGGGCATGCAGACCGATCTGCAACAAGAGATCACCCAGTTCCTCGCGGAGGTGCTCACTATCCCCCTGGTCCAAGGCTTCCAGGACCTCATAAGCCTCCTCCAGCAGGTAGGGACGCAAGCTCAGATGGGTCTGTTCACGATCCCATGGGCAGCCATCAGCGCGCCGTAAGCGGGCAATGATCTGCTGAAAATCTTCAAACGACGCTCCCTGGCTCAAAGCCGGAACGTACAGGCAGCTCAACATGCCCAGATGCACGGACTGGTCGATCTGGTAGAGCGCCAGCTTTTCGACGATTTCATCTGAAGTGCCGGCATTGTGCACCAGCATCACGGGGTGATCCTGAGGGTAATTTGCCATCAATGTCAGCTTTAGTTCACTGGCTTCAAAGCTGCTGTCCAACTGCGAGATAATTGCCGGAATGGTTGGGGGGAAAGATGGCACCTCAAGCTGCGCCAGGAACAGCGCGTCCACCAGTACCATCTGCGGGTGCAGGTCGATCCCGAGCGCCGAACATACTGGCTCAATGAAGCTGACGCCGTCAATCACTCGGATCGGCAATCCACTGCCTTCAACGGCTTTCATCACCTCGCTGACCGTCTCCTCAGCCACGAACGGGCTGCCGGGCACGCCATAGGTCACCCCTTGCTCGCGCTTGCCCAACTCCAGCACCTGCTGGACGATCGTTTCGAGCACTGTGGCAATATCCTCGCCGGAGTCATAAATCTCATCAAAACTCCGGACCCGGACGCCTTCCGGCAATCCAGCGACAGCCGGATGGAATTTCGTTCGCAGCCAAATCTCATCGCACTGCTCAAGGTGAGCCCAGGCTTCGCGGGTTAAGTATTCTGCCCCCGCGGGTCCTAATCCAATAATGGTTATTCCTCTTCCAGTCATGAAATCAGCATCCTTTATAAACATGCAAAGGCTGCCCAGATTAACTTGGGCAGCCTTTCAATTGTAACATTCCTCGATTCCAACATACCAGGCAAGCTGGCAGATGGGAACCAAACCTAACGCTTGGTGTAGGTCGGGGCCTTGCGGGCGCGCTTGAGACCTGGCTTCTTGCGTTCCTTAACACGGGCATCCCGCGTCAGCAAACCCTCGGCGCGTAAGGCAGGACGTACGCTCTCATCTGCAGAGACGAGTGCGCGTGCCAGACCGAGTTTGACCGCGTCGCGCTGACCGCTAATGCCGCCACCCTGCACCTTGACGGTGACATCAAAGGCAGATGCGCTTTGACCAGTAGCTTCGATTGCGTTCAGAATCGCGCGGGCATCGCCAGTCCGCGGGAAATAATCGCTCAGGGGTTTATCATTGACGGTAAAAGTGCCGCTGCCGGGATAAACCCGCACACGGGCAGTACTTTCTTTGCGTCGTCCAACTGCTTCTATGTATTGTGTCATAATTCCTCTTTACTACTTTTCAAAAATAGGCTGGGGATTTTGCCCCTGGTGGGGATGTTCAGAGCCTGCATAAATTTTCAGATTATCAAGATAACGCGCTGTCAAACGGTTCTTGGGAAGCATGCCGCGCACAGCCAGGCGAACGATGCGGTCCGGATGGGATTCCAACTGATGCTGATATTCCACTCCGTGCAAACCACCGGGATAACCGGAGTGACGATAGTAAATCTTCTCGTCGGCACGGGTCGGGTTGACAAGGATCTCGGCGGCATTAATGACCACCACATGATCCTCAAGAACCATACCGGGAGTGTAATCCGGGCGATGTTTGCCAATTAGCAGCCCTGCAATTTTGGTCGCCAGGCGACCAAGGGTCTGACCGGAGGCATCCACCAGATACCACTCTCCAGTCACTTTTCCTTTAGGAATGTATGTTTTTTCCACTTCTACTTCTCCGTTTTCAAAATACATACCCGGCCTTGCAGGCTGGGCAAACAATCTTTCATTTATCCTCGTTAAAGGTTACTGCTTCCAAACACAAACCGCGGGCAGGAGCCAGGCTGACGATGCCAGTACTGCCGGTTTCGAGCCCGAGCCGCACAGTTTCCACCGGCAGTTCGCCAAGTCCAATCCGAACTAGAACGTACACAATCCGGCGCACCATGTGATAGAGGAAGGCATTGCCCACAATCGTGAAGCTCATACCATCTTTCTCTTCCACCCAATCCGCCGAAAAGATCCGCCGTCTCGTGGTGGCATCTTCCTTCAATGCTTTGCCGAAAGCAATGAAATCGTGCTCCCCAAGCAGGTCATTTGCTGCTGCTTGCATCCGTGAGAGCTCCGGTTTGCGTTCCAGCCGCCATGCGAACCTGTCGCGCAGGGGGTCGCGAGCAGATTGCCAATAGAGCTGATAGCGATACTGCCGGCTCAGAGCGTCGTAGCGGGGGTGAAAATACGCTGCAACTTGTTTCACACTCTGCACCGCAATATCTGCCGGCAAAAAGGCATTCAAGGCGTTCTGCAGGGCATAATCGGGGTGGTTCCAGTCAAAATTAAAACTGACCACTTGCCCCTTGGCATGCACACCGCTGTCGGTGCGCCCCGAGGGCATAATTGCCCTGCCCTGCCAACCCAGCCGCCGCAGGGCTTCCTCAAAGGTTGCCTGGACGCTGGTTTTGATTGCCTGCCGTTGAAAGCCGTTGTAATTCGTGCCGTCGTAAGCGAGGATAAGTTTGTAATGTGCCATGCCTTTCGCTTTCTCGTGAAAGGCTAATCTAACAAATCTGCTGTCTACTCGCTCACGAGCTCAAGCAGTACCATCTCAGCATTGTCGCCGAGCCTGGGACCGAGTTTGAGCAGACGCGTGTAGCCGCCCTTGCGGGTCGAGAAACGCGGAGCGATGTCATCGAACAGTTTCTTAACAACTTCGTTGCTGTTGTTGCCGAGGCTGGCTGCAACCTGCCTGCGCGCGTTGATCTTCATGATGTCATCGCCTTTTTGTGCGTTGCGCGCCAGCGTGATCAACTTTTCAGCATCTGGCTGGATGGACTTTGCCTTCGCCAGGGTGGTCTGTATTTTCTCATGCTCAAACAGTTGTTTGATCATGGTCTTTCGCATGGAAGTGCGGTGACCCATCGATCTGTTGAGCCGGTAACCTTTAACGTGATGCCGCATATCTTTTTACTCCACTTCTTCTTCTTTTTCCAGATAACCTTTTTCGACCATGGCCGCTTTCAGCTCTGCGAGACTCTTGTCACCGAAATTACGGATGGACAGCATGGCACTTTCGCCTTTGTCCAGCAGCTCCAGCACATCACCCACAGTGGTGATACCAGTTCGCTTCAAAGCGTTGAAGACGCGTACGGTCAGATCCAGGGCCTCGATTGGGGTCTCGATGACGTCTTTGCTGACAAATGTCGTCTCAATCTCGGGCTGAACCGCGGGTTTCACGAGGGAATCCTCGCTGGTGCCGCTGATGATGCGCAGCTGCTCCATCAAGAGTTGAGATGATTCAATCAGCGCCTTCTCCGGGGAGAGTGTGCCATCAGTCCAGATTTCAAGCTGCAGTCGATCAAAATTGGTGCTTTGACCAACGCGGGCGTTTGTCACGCTCCAGTTTACACGCCGCACCGGCGAGAAAATCGCGTCCACCGGCAGCACGCCGATAGGCAATCTATCTGCTCGCTCCCCCGCGGGCAGATAACCTCTGCCGGACTCAACCGTCATATCCATCTCCACGTGGGCATCATTTTCATTGATGCTGAACAGATAAAGATCGGGGTTGACCACTTCCACCTCAGGAGGGCAGCGTAAATCTGCCGCTGTGATGGTGCCTTCGCCTTTTACATCCAGGCTGATGGTGGCGCTTTCCACGTTGTGGAGTTTGAAGCGCAGCAGTTTGATCTGCAGCATTACCTGGATGACGTCTTCCCGCACACCTTTGATGGTGCTGAACTCGTGCATCACATCGGTGATCCGGACTGAGCTGACCGCCGCACCCTTCAATGAAGAGAGCAGAGTCCTGCGCAGCGCATTTCCGAGCGTGACACCAAAGCCACGGTCCAGTGGGCTGATCGTAAATTTTCCATAGTCGCGGGACTCTTCAGTCCGTTCAATTTTTGGTGTTACCATTTCCATATTTCCTGTCACGGTTACCCCTAACCAGTCTAACGTTTAGGTAAGACTGAACAAGTCCTCAGATTAGCGTGAGTAGTACTCAACAACCAACTGCTCGTTGAGATTGCCATCAATTTCTGAACGTTCGGGGTTGCGCAGCATCCGACCAGAAAGATTGGTCAGGTCGCGCGCCAACCAGGTTGGCACAGTCCGCCCTTCGGCTTCTTCACGCAAATTCTTGAAGTAGACCGTTTCCTTGGACTTTTCTTTTACAGTGATGACATCATCTGCCTTGACACTGAAAGAGGGGATATCAGCGCGCTGACCATTCACCAAAAAGTGACCATGGCTCACCAGGATACGCGCCTGGGCGCGGCTGGCTGCAAAACCAAGTCGATAGACCACATTGTCCAGACGGGTTTCAAGGATGGTCAAAAGGTTTGGACCAGTCTGACCACGCATGCGCAAAGCCTGCCCATAAAAGCGGCGGAACTGGCGTTCGTAAACCCCGTATACCCGGCGAACTTTCTGCTTGGCGCGCAGTTGCTTGCCATAGTCAGATTCGCGACCTGGGCGACCGGCGTTCATTTTTCCATGCATGCCAGGAGCATAACTGCGTTTCTCAAAGGAGCATTTCGGAGTATAGCAACGCTCACCCTTGAGGAACAACTTCTCGCCTTCCCGGCGGCACAAACGACAAACTGCTTCTGTATATCTTGCCATTTTAACAATTTCCTTTTTATTGATTACACGCGGCGTTTCTTGGGAGGTCGGCAGCCATTATGGGGCACGGGCGTCACATCTGCGATCTTGCGCACACGAATGCCCAACGATTGGACTGCACGAATTGCAGCTTCCCGACCAGGACCAGGACCCTTGACGAATAGTTCAACTTCCTGAAGACCCATCTGCTGGGCTGCCTTCACGGTTTGCTCGGCTGCCATTCTTGCAGCAAATGGGGTGCTCTTGCGTGATCCCTTAAAACCAGCTGACCCGGAACTGCCCCAGCAAATGGTATTGCCCTGCAAATCCGTGATGGTCACGATGGTGTTATTGAAGGACGCAAAGACGTGCACCTGTCCTGTCGAAATCTGGCGTTTGACCTTACGCGAAGTGGTCGCGCGCCGCGCTGTACGTGCTTGTTTTGCCATAATTCTTCCTCACTAAATCTTTACATGTCTGTCACAGCAGAGCTTCAGGTTGCCGCTGGGGAGAAAGGGAACCCCACCCCAAGCTTGCTGTTCAGTTCATTACTATTTCTTGGTCGCTCCACGGCGGCGTCCACGACCGGCGACGGTGCGCTTGGGACCCTTGCGTGTGCGTGCGTTGGTGCGGGTATTCTGACCGCGTACTGGGAGGTTGTGGCGGTGGCGCAAACCACGATAACAACCAATCTCAACCAAACGCTTGATGTTCATCTGGACTTCCCGACGAAGGTCACCTTCGACCTTGAGGTTTTGCCCGATGTAATCACGTAGTTTCGAAACCTCGGTTTCGGGTAAGTCTTTTACCCGGATATCAGGATCGACGCCAGTGGCTGCCAGAATTTCATCCGCAGTCTTTGGTCCGATACCGTAGATATACCGCAAACCGATCTGAATGCGCTTGTTGCGCGGGAGGTCAACACCTTCTATACGAGCCATAGTATGATTCCTTATCCTTGTCGCTGCTTGTGGCGGGTATTGGGACAAATAACATAAAGCCGACCGTCTCTTTTGACGATCTTGCACTTGTTACAGCGTTTCTTTATCGATGCTGATACTTTCATCAGTCTTAACTCCTTCTTCTATCCGCAAAGAATCTATTATATCTTTATCGTTCACTATTGACAAGGTTTAGCTACAAACTGGTCAAAACCAGCGAGCCTTCCTTGGTTACTGCTATTGTATTTTCCTGATGCGCGGTCAACGACCCGTCCACAGATACAACAGTCCATTGATTGCGCAAGGTCTTGGTGCGCCGCGTGCCAACCAGCACCATCGGCTCAATCGCGATTGTCATACCTTCACGCAGTAAAAAACCTTGCCCAGGCACACCGTAGTTGGGCAACTGCGGGCTTTCGTGCATCGCACGTCCGACACCATGACCGGTATAGGTGTGCGTGCAGTGAAAACCATGACTTTCCACGTACTCTTCGATCGCCGAACCAACATCACCACTGCGATTTCCCGGAACCATCAGAGATGTGGCAATTTCCAACGCTTTTTTGGTTACATCGATCAACCGCTGGGCTTCCGTTGAAATCTCGCCGACACCAACCGTAAAAGCTGAATCGCCTACGAAACCTTCATAGACCGTACCGCAGTCAATCGAAATGATGTCGCCTTCTTTTAGCTTACGCTTGCCGGGAATGCCGTGCACCATTTCTTCATTGATGCTGGTGCAGATACTCCCTGGGAAGGGTACCCCGATTCCGGGGTCATAATTCTTAAAGGGCGAGTAAACTCCATGAGCTCGCTGAAAGCTTTCAGCGACCTCATTTAGTTCACCAGTGCTCACGCCTGGTCGGATTTCTGCTTTCACAGCCTCGAGCGTCATGGCATTCAAACGACCAGCTTCCCGCATTATGGCGAGTTCCGCTTCTGACTTGAGATTAATGCTATTTTCAAACATTACGCAACAGCTTTCAGCAAATCTTCCGTGACTTGCTCAATTTCCTTTGTGCCGTCGATCTCCACCAACTTTCCTGCCTGACGATAGAATTCAATCAGAGGGGATGTCTGGTCGTAGTACACATTGATCCGGTGCAAAACCGTCTCAGGCTTGTCATCGTCCCGCTGGTAGAGGGGTGAACCGTCCACATCGTCCACCCACTTGACCTTGGGCGGGTTATAGAGGGCATGATAAACACGTCCGGCATGGCTCACCCAGCGACCGCTGAGACGCTCAACCAGCACATCATTTGGCACGCTGATGAAAGGCACTAAATCAACCTTGCCACCAATCTCAGCCAAAAGGGTTTCAAACGCTTCAGCCTGTGCCGGCGTGCGCGGGAAACCGTCCATCACGGCTCCCTTCGCACAATCCGGTCTTGAAAGGCGTTCTTTTACCATCGCGATAGTCACACCGTCTGGTACCAGTTCACCCTTGGCCATGTAGCTTGAAGCCAACTTACCCAGCTCTGTCTCCTGGCTCAGATTTTCCCGGAAGAGATCTCCGGTCGAAATGTGTACCAAACCCAGCTTTTCAGCCAGGATCTTGGCCTGAGTGCCCTTGCCGGCTCCCGGAGGACCCAGCATGACGATGTAAGTGGCTTTCTCATTCATTTAATAATCTCCAGCTTAGTTGATCAACCTATCATCATAGCCGTGCATGCGCAGTTCGGTCTCGATCAACTCAACCGTCTCACGGATTGTGCCAACTACGATCAGGAGACCAGAAGCCTGCATCAGCTGCACACCTGCACTGTTATCTGGCAGGAAGTATCCCATAATGTAGGGCAAAATTGCCACCAAGCCGAGGAAGAGCGCGCCAGGCAGAGTAATGCGCCGCTGGACACGGGTCAGGTAATCCTGCGTGGGTTTGCCACGCACAACACCGGGGATCTGAGCACCTTGCTTTTTCAGGTTATCGCCATAGTTCTGCTGCTGGAAAAGTACGTCGGTGTAGAAGTACGCAAACGCAACAACCAGGACGAAGAACATAATTGGATACCACCAGGTATCGCCACCAAAGGCCCTATAGAGCCAGTTGGATACGTTATTCACCCACACGGTTTGAGAATTGATAAAGAATGAAGACAAAATCGCCGGGAAAGTCAGGAATGACTGGGCAAAAATGATCGGGATCATACCGGCCATGTTGACCATCAGCGGCAGTTGGCTGCGCACTGGCATGGACATACGGTTGCCGATCCGCCGTCCTGGGAACAGAACCGGGATGTTGCGCCGTCCACCCTGGACAAATACAATCGCCAGGATCGTCAGCACAAAGACGATCAGCACCACCGCAAATACCCACCACGCCTCTTTCGAGTTGAACATCTGGGCAATCGTAACCGGGAAGCGCGAGACAATACCCGCAAAAATAATCAACGACAGACCCTGATTGCGCAAGCCGTATTCAGAGATCAATTGACCAATCCAAATGCCAAACATCGTACCACCAACCATGCTGATGATGGCGGTAACGGTCGGTAACAATCGGGCTCCAGTGAAGCCCCATTGCTCAATGACCGTGCTGCCACCTAACATGGAGTTAAAGATATTAATTTGCCCAAAAGCCGAAAGGAGCGCCATCGGGATGGTCAGAATAACAGTCCATTTTTCCATCCAGATACGACCTTCGCGGGGGTCATCCTTCATTTTTTGCTCCAACGCTGGGATAACCGGCGTGAGTAGTTGCAGAATAATTTGGGCAGTGATATACGGGTAAACACCCATGGCAAGCACAGAGAATCTGGATACCGCTCCACCAGAAAGCAGATCAAGCAAGTTCACCAGGTTACCGCCAGCCCCAGTCTGCTGCGACAACGCGGCAACAGCGGCACGATTGATGCCAGGAACTGGAATGTTAGCTGCCAGGCGGTAAATTGCCAGCAGCAACAGCGAAATCAACAGCTTGTTGCGGATATCCTCAGATTTCCACAGGTAACGCCAGGATGATCGTTTCATCACTTATCTCCTCTTAGCTACGAAAGTGTCAATGTCTCGATAGTTCCGCCAGCTTTTTCAATCTTCTGGCGAGCGCCTTCAGTCACCTTGTGAGCCTTGATTTTCAGGGCAACGTTGATTTCACCACGACCCATGATTTTGATAGGCAAATTTTTGCTTTTCAACAATCCCATCGCTTTGAGGCTCTCGGGGGTGACTTCGTCACCAGCCTTGAAGCCCTGCAATGCGTCCAGGTTTACTTCCGCGTAGCGTACGCGATTGGGTGGGGTAAAGCCCTCACCACGCAGGAAAGGCAGCTTGCGGAAGATGGGCAGGTTACCGCCCATATGATACTGGCGTACGCCACCGCCACTGCGTGCGTTCTGGCCTTTGGTACCGCGACCAGCAGTCTTGCCAGCGCCGCTACCAGTACCCCGACCTACACGCTTGCGCGCTTTTTTTGCGCCTTCGTTCGGTTTGAGATCATGTAATTGCATGCTTACTTCTCCTCAGTGTCCGACACAATCTCAACTAAATGTGAGACCTTTGTCAGCATACCACGCAGAGCCTCGCTATCCTCATGCTCAACCACCTGGTTGAGATTGTGGAAGCCGAGTGCTTCGAGTGTTCGTTTGGTGCGGACGGGATAGCCGATGCCGCTTTTCACCAATTTGATTCGAAGAGTGTTGGACTGTTTCTTAGCCATTCTTCCTCCGCTCCCAATATGGTGTCACATCCTGCACGTCCTTACCGCGTTCCGCAGCCACCGTAGCAGGCGACTTCAGCTGGGATAAGGCATCGAACGTAGCCTGGACGATGTTGAGCATGTTTGAAGAGCCCAGAGACTTGGTAAGAATGTCTTTGATCCCTGCAGCTTCACAAACCGCGCGCACACCACCCGCTGCGATAACACCAGTACCAGCCGAAGCCGGCTTCAGCAGCACTTTCGCGCCACTTTGGCTGCCAGTCACCTCGTGGGCAATGGTTGTACCCATCAGGCTGACTTTCTTCATATTCTTATACGCACGCTCGGTTGCTTTACGCATTGCATCCGGAACAGCCAGTGCCTTGCCTGTGCCCAGGCCAACATTCCCGTTATTATCGCCGACCACGAGGGTCACGCGGAACGAAAAGCGGCGACCGCCTTTGACAACCTTGGCAACGCGCGCGATGTCAATCACACGTTCGTCGTATTGAGTTTCTAATCCTTGATATTCTTCCATAGTATCCTCGTTTTAGAATTCCAGCCCGCCCTTGCGAGCACCTTCGGCCAGAGCTTTCAGACGACCGGTGTAGATGTAACCACCACGATCCAGGACAACGGTTTTGATGCCTTTGTCCAGGGCACGTTTGGCAAGCGCCTCGCCAACAAGCATAGCCTGTTCGGATTTGTTCTTGCCCTTCACGACTTCGCGCAGCGCTGCATCCACAGTGGAGGCAGAAACAAGAGTTGTACCGCTGTGATCATCAATTACCTGGGCGTAGATCTCGCTGATGCTGCGAAAAACATTCAAACGCGGACGCTCTGGTGTGCCAAAGACCTTCTTGCGCACACGAGTATGACGGTGTAAACGAGCAGCGTTTCTTGATTTTTTAGCCATAGTCATTTACCTCTACTTACCGGTTTTCCCGGCTTTACCAGCCTTAAGTTTAACAATCTCACCCTGGTAACGAATACCGGTTCCATGGTAGTGTTCCGGTGGACGCAACATGCGGATATTCGCAGCTACCTGCCCCACCTGGTGGCGGTCACGTCCTTTGACCTTGATCAGACGGGTTTTTGCATCCACATCATAGGTGATGCCGTCGGGCGCAGGGAAATTCACAGGATGTGAAAATCCAAGGTTCAACAGCAGGTCTTTCCCCTTCAACTCGGCTCTGTAACCAACACCGTTGTACTCCAGCACGATCTCAAAACCTTTTGCGCAGCCGACGACCATATTGTTGAGCAGGGCGCGCGTGGTTCCGTGCAGAGCCCGGATCCGGGGTTCGTCGCTGGGTCGTTCCACCGTGATGATGCCATTTTCGAGTTTTATCGTAATCTCAGGAGAGAAGGTCTCTTCAAGAACCCCATTGGGTCCCTTCACGGAAACCTTGTTTCCATCCATTTTTACTTCCACACCCTTAGGCAGGGTGATAGGTAATTTACCAATTCGCGACATTTCTCTTCCTCCTACCAAACCTTGCAGAGGATCTCACCGCCGACGCCAATCTTGCGAGCGCGCTGGCCAGTCATGATACCCTTCGGGGTTGATAAAATCGCGATACCAATGCCGGATAATACCCAGGGGATATCATTCTTGGAGGTGTAAACACGGCAGCCGGGATGGCTGACGCGCTCCAAACCCGTGATAATCGGGCGGCGTTGGCGGCGTTCGCCGATGTATTTCAGCTTCATGCGCAAAATTTTGTGCGCTTCGCTTTTTCCATCAACGACTTCATAGCTCTCAAGATAACCTTCTTCGGTCAGAATACGGGCAACTTCACTCTTGAGCTTCGAGCTCGGCATGGCCACGGTCGTTTTGCCAACCATGGCAACATTGCGGATTCTCGTTAACATATCGGCAATCGGATCTGATATAGTCATCTTAATCCCTCCAGGTCTAATTACCAGGATGATTTAGTCACACCAGGGATTTTTCCCTCGAGTGCTAATTCACGGAAGCAAATACGGCAAAGACCAAATTTGCGCATATAACCGCGCGGTCTGCCGCACACACGACAGCGATTCCTAACACGCGTCGGATATTTCCGCCGCATTTCGCGATATTGCATACACTTTTTAGCCATTAGTTTCCTTTCCTGAAAGGCATGCCGAATTTGCTCAGCAATTGCCGGGCATGGTCATCAGTCTCAGCAGTTGTCACAATGCTGATTTCCATGCCACGCACTTTGTCGATTTTGTCATACTGGATCTCAGGGAAGATCAGTTGTTCAGTCAGGCCGAGGGTGTAATTTCCACGTCCGTCGAAGGAATCAGCTGAAATTCCACGGAAGTCACGCACACGAGGCAGAGCAACGTTGATCAGGCGGTCCAAAAATGCCCACATCTTTTCTCCGCGCAACGTGACTTTGACGCCAATTTGACGCCCTTCACGCAGCTTGAAATTGGAAATGGCTTTCTTGGCGGCGATGACAACAGGCTTCTGACCCGTGATGATAGTCAGATCGTTCACAGCAGCATCCAAAGCCTTGGGGTTGTCCAGCGCTTCGCCAACACCGATATTGACCACAACTTTGGTGATCTTCGGGATTTGCATGACGTTTTTCAACCCGAGCTCTTTCTGCAGAGCTGGCGCGATTTCGTTCTTATATTGTTCTTGTAGTCTGTTCATATCTGCTCACCTACGCCTTAGTTACCCTTGGCGGCTTTCTTCTCACTCTCAGCGGGCTTTGCCTTGCTCTCAGCTGCTTTCGCAACTGGTTTCCTGGCAGCAGGTTTGGATTCTGCTTTCTTTTCCGCAGGCTTCCTGGCGGCTGGTTTCTTAGCGCTTTCGGTTTTGGCTTTGGAGACCTTACGGGCATCCTTAACTTCTTTTTCCGCTTCGCGATCCACAACAGCCACGTTAGAGGCATGGATTGGGGCTTCAAATTCACGAATACCGGCAGGAATTGTCTTGCCACCGGACTGGGTTTGCTTCTGATGTTTCTTCACAATGTTCACGCCCTGCACCACCACTCGGTTTTCCTTGGGCAGCACACGGATGACTTCGCCAACCTTGTCCTTGTCTTCCTCAGCCCCGCGCATAACCCGTACGCGATCGCCCTTACGTATTTTCATTTTCATCTGACACTCCTAATTCATCGACTACAGCACTTCCGGAGCCAATGAAACGATCTTCATATAGCCTTTGTCGCGCAATTCGCGGGCAACCGGGCCAAAAATACGCGTGCCGCGAGGGTTCACGCCGTCAGTGTCCAGGATCACAGCCGCGTTGTCATCAAAACGGATGGTAGACCCATCTGGACGGCGGTAGGGTTTGCTGGTGCGCACAATCACAGCTTTCACAATCTCACTCTTCTTAACCGAAGCCTGAGGCGTGGCTGCTTTCACAGTGCCAACCACAGTATCGCCCACGTAACCGTAACGGCGGCCTGTGCCGCCCACGACCTGAATAACCAGGATTTCACGGGCGCCAGTGTTATCAGCAATAACTAATCGACTTTCTCGCTGGATCATGCTGCTTCCTCTTCTTCGAGCTCAACCTCGACCGCTTCGGCAACTTCTTCAGTTTCAGTCGATTCCTCAACCTCTTCGGCAGCTTCTTCTGTTTCAGCTAATTCCTCAACCTTTTCGGCAACAGCTTCAGCTTCAATCAATTCTTCGACCTCTTCAATAGCCTGAGATGTTGATTCGACACCTTCCTGGCGGACTTCGACCTTGATGATCTTTTCCACATTCCAGCGCACTGTGGCTGAAATCGGAGCTGATTCGACGATCACAACCTCATCGCCCACATTGCATCCTAATTCATCATGCGCCTTGTAAGCCTTGGTGCTGCGCACCACTTTGTGATAAAGCGGATGCTGGTACGTGCGCGACACTTCCACGATGACTGTTTTAGTCATCTTGTTGGATTTAACAACACCCGTTAAACGTCGGCGTTTGTTCATTTCTTACCTTCCTTCTCCTGGCGGGCGCGCTCATTCAGGATCGTTTCCATGCGGGCAATGTCTCGTCGGGCGATCTTGAAGCGGCTGGTGTCCGTCAACTGACCGGTCACGATCTGGAAGCGCAAGTTCATGAGCTCCTGCCGGGTGTTCAACAGTTTGATCTTAATATCTTCCGTAGAAAGTTCTCTTACTTCTTTGATGTTCATGAACCTTCTCCCATTGTTTCTCGGGCTACGATCTTAGTCTTGAAGCCCAGTTTATAACGTGCCCGGGTCAATGCTTTGTTCGCGGATTCGGCATCAGTTCCACCGACCTCAAATAAAATGCGACCAGGGCGAATAACTGCCACCCAATGGTCCACGGCACCCTTGCCTTTACCCATACGGGTTTCAGCAGCACGCTTGGTGTAGGGTTTGTCAGGAAAAACACGGACCCAGATTTTTCCGCGGCGTTTCAGCTCATGCACAATTGCACGGCGGGCAGCCTCGATCTGGCGCGCGGTCATATAACCACAATCCAGTGCCTTCAATCCATAATCACCGAAGTTCACGTCCACACCGCGTGAAGCTTTTCCCTTCATGCGGCCGCGCATTTGCTTGCGGTACTTTACTCTCTTTGGCATCAACATAATTTACGTCCTCACTCGTTCCGAATAATTACTCGCTGATATAGACACCTTCGGTCGTCTCAACCTTTTCTTCAGGCTGGTTCATGACGATGCCTTTATAAATCCAAACCTTGACGCCAATTTGACCAAAAGTGGTCGTGGCAGCGGCACGGGCGAAGTCAATATCAGCACGCAGCGTCTGCAGAGGCACACGGCCTTCACGCAGAGTCACACGCCGGGCCATTTCAGCACCAGACAAACGACCGGAGACTGAAACTTTGATCCCGCCTGCGCCCTGGCGCAAAGCCTGTTGGATAGCTCGCTTCATGGCACGGCGATAGCTGATGCGGCGCTCGAGCTGACCAGCAATATTAGTTGCCACCAGGTAAGCATCTGTATCTGCCGATTTGATCTCTTTGACTTCCAGATCAATCTTCTTGCCCGTGAGTGCTTCCAGCTGCTGGCGCAGAACTTTCACACTTTCGCCTTTACGCCCGATCAAAATACCGGGTTTGGCTGTGTGCAGGGAAACTTTCACCTTGCCTGGATAGCGTTCGATTTCGATAGTTGAAACACCTGCGCGTTCGGTTTCCTTTTTCACCAGCTCGCGGATCTTCAGATCCTGATGCAGTTGATCGGTGTAATCCTTGCCTTCAGCGTACCAGCGTCCTAACCAGGGTTTGTTGATCCCCAGACGAAATCCGATTGGATGTACTTTACGACCCATATCTCACTCCTTACCTTTACTCGACTTCGCGTAATATAACGGTCACATGCGAACGGCGCTTCAGCAACGGCTTGAAACGACCGCGGGCACCAAACGAGCGCCACTTGCGAGTGGGAGCTTCGTCAGCGAAGATCTTGTAAACAACGAGGTCATCGCGGCTGACACCAAAATTCTCTTCAGCGTTGGACATGGCTGAGTAGATCAGCTTGTGGACCGGGCGGGCTGCCTTGTTTGGGGTCAGACTCAAGGTGTTCAAAGCATCAACTACCTTCTTACCACGCACCAGGTCGATAACCAGGCGGGTCTTCTGAGGGGATTCAGCGAAGTTTGTGAGTTTTGCAGAAATTTCCTGTGCCATCCTCTACCTCACTTTGCCTTTTCAGAGACGTGCCCACGGAACCAGCGGGTTGGGGCGAATTCACCCAGCCGATGACCAACCATGTTCTCAGTTACATAGATCGGAACGTGGCGGCGGCCGTCATGCACTGCAATCGTATGCCCTACCATCTGGGGGAAGATGGTGCTGGCGCGGCTCCAGGTGCGGATGACCTTCTTTTCGCCTCTCTCGTTCATCTCTTCAATTCTTTTCAATAGTTTTGGGTCAATAAATGGCCCTTTTTTCAATGATCGCGACATCTTAGTTTCCTTTTCTGTCTCTCAACCACTACTTGCGCTTTGCTTTGGAGCGGTGGCGAAGAATCATGTCATCCGTGCGCTTATTGGTGCGCGTTTTGTAACCGAGGGTCGGCTTACCCCATGGGGTCTTAGGACCAGACATACCAATCGGGCTGCGACCTTCACCTCCACCATGCGGATGGTCCCTTGGAGACATCGCAGTACCGCGAACTTCAGGACGAAGTCCCATGTGGCGCGCGCGTCCGGCTTTGCCGAGCTTGATATTGCTGTGTTCCACATTACCGACCTGACCGATCGAGGCGCTGCACTCCTGCAGAACCAAGCGCACCTCGCCCGAGGGCATACGCACGTGCGCATACTTGCCTTCTTTTGCAAGCAGTTGCGCGGAAGTCCCTGCAGAGCGAACAAACTGAGCACCCTTGCCGGGATGCAGTTCGACTGCGTGGATCATGGTTCCAACTGGGATATTCGCCAGGGGAAGATTGTTCCCGGGGCGGATTTCCGCGTTTGGACCAGAAAGCAGCGTGTCGCCAACTTTGACCCCGATGGGGGCAATGATGTAGCGCTTCTCGCCATCAGCATAGGTCAGCAGTGCCAAGCGGGCAGTCCGGTTGGGATCGTATTCGATCGCGCTGACTTTCGCGGGAATGTTCATCTTATCCCGTTTGAAGTCGACCAAGCGGATCTGCCGGCGTTCGCCGCCGCCGCGATGGCGTACAGTAATACGACCAGCAGAGTTACGTCCAGCGCGTTCCTTTTTCAACACAATCAAACTGCGCTCGGGGCGGGTCTTGGTAATTTCTTCGAACGTGTAGCTGGTCTTGTGCCGCTGACCGTTCGTCTTGGGTTTATAAATCTTGACTGCCATTAGTCCACTCCTTCAAATACAGGAATGCTCTCCCCGGGCTTCAGCGTCACGATGGCTTTTTTGTAGCCATTCGTGCGCAGCGCCAGGCGACGGGTCCGCGAGTTGCGGTGCGCTTTGGCGGGGAGGTTGATGATATTTACACGCACTACGTTGACATCAAAAGCCGTTTCAATGGCGGTCTTAACCTGTTCGCGAGTAGCATAAGATGCAACTTCGAAAACGTACTGGTTCAGTTTTCCAGCCAGGTAATTCGACTTCTCTGTTACCACAGGGCGCCGCAGGATATCAAAGACGGTATTACTCATTCTGCTTCACCTTCCTATCCCAGATAACTCTTGATCACATCGAGTGAAGCAAGGGGGATAATGACTTTCTCACAAGTGAACAGATCGCGGATGTTCAGGTAATTTGCCTGCAGCAGCTTGGTGCCTGCCAGGTTGCGTCCGGATTTGATCAGGTTTGTGTAAGATTCACTCTTGTCGGGCACCAAAATCAGCTTGCGCGCGTCGCCAGCTAGAGCTGAAAGCGCTTTTGCCAGGTCTGCACTGCGGGCTTTTTCCATGCTGAGAGTATCAACTACGATGATCTTCTCATCGTTGGCGCTCACCGTCAGCGCACTGCGCAGGGCTGCGCGGCGCATCTTCTGGGGCATAGCCTGGGTGTAGTCCCGTGGTTTTGGGGTGTGGATACGACCGCCGCCAACCGACTGGGCAGAAATCATGCTGCCGCGTCGGGCGCGACCAGTACCCTTCTGTTTCCAGGGTTTGGCACCACCGCCTCGGACTTCACCGCGGCGTTTGGTGTTATGAGTACCCAGGCGAGCATTCGCCATCTGGCGTTGATAAGCCTGGTGCATCAGATCCACATTCACTTTTGCTGCAAAAATCTCATCGGGCAGTTCGACAGTATCCGCCTTTTCGCCTTTTAAGTTATAAACATCAACTTTCATGATAGCTTTCTCCATTCAACCACAAGCGTTTTACTGCTTGCGAGCCTCTTTGATTACCACAGTTCCGCCCTTGGAGCCGGGCACTGAGCCCTGAACCGCGATCAGATTGCGCTCTGGATCAACCATCGCAACACGGATATGCGAAGAAGTGACCTGACCATCGCCCATATGCCCAGGACGGCGCTTGCCCTTGTAGACACGCCCGGGCGTTGTGCCGGATCCGGAAGAACCGGGGGCACGCTGGCGGTCAGACTGACCATGGGTTTTAGGTCCACCGCTGAAACCATAACGTTTCACAGCGCCGGCAAAACCTTTGCCTTTAGAGGTGCCGATAACGTCTACATATTCGCCTGCAGCAAATACGGAAGCCTTCAGTTCATCACCCGGATTGATATCTTCTAATTGCTTGGTGCGGAATTCCCTCAGCACGCGCACGGGAGGGAGATTGTTGGTCTTGAGATGCCCTAATTGAGCCTTGCTCAGACGTTTTGGTTTCACTTCTCCGAATGCCAGCTGAACAGCGCTGTAGCCGTCACTCTCAGTATTCTTGATCTGAGAAACAAAACAAGGCCCAGCCTCGAGAAGCGTCACGGGAATTGCGCGCCCGCTTTCATCGAAGATCTGGGTCATACCGATCTTTCTTCCAATAAGCCCTTTTAACATACTATTCTCCTGTTTAGGTTTTTGCGAGACTGTCAGCCTGGGCAAGCTGCATCATCTCCGCACAATTCAGTCAATGCTCCCTGTGTAGCGGTCTGCCCACGCGGGATACATTCTTAAATTGTCACATAAATATAACTACCTCTGAAGGTAGCCCGTCAAATATATCACACCCCCCTGCGGAATGCAAGGGTTTTTTGGACTTGGATTTTCCCCTTTCCTCTAAAAGTAATCCATTAAGTAATCCATTGAAGAGTTCAGCGATCGATTCTATCACATCCTTGATGACCGAGGTCAGTTAAGGATTAAAAAAAAGCCGGCTGTGAACTAACCGGCTTTTTTTGATCAAAATCCGAATATCTCTGCTATCTGGTCAGGATAGGCAGATAGATAAACTTATCCAGAACCGGAGGAGCTTTATAGATATTGAAATCAAGCTTTCCGACGTCATTCTTAATGGTAGCTGTGGAACCGATGCTGAACCAGCCATACCAGACCTCACTGGAACTGAACGTCGCACTAAGATCCCACTCCACGGTGATATCGAAGGGGCTCAAGGCGGGCACTGTTGCAGGACCAGTAATGCTGTAATTGGTACCCCCAGACTTTGGAACAAAGCCATATGCCAGTTTGACAGGATCTTCCACACCGGGTTCGGAGCTTTCCCAGTTTTGCACCAAAATCCAACAGGTGCCCGAGAAAGTTGGTTGGAAGATATTCAGATATTCCATCGGACCAGCCTCAGCTGAATAGGCTTTCTGGAGGGCGGGGTGAGGCGTGTTTCCAACACCCACATAGACATCCAGGTCGGCTGCAGTTGTCTCAAGGATTTCAACAACCATGCGCTGCTGACTGCTTGGGCAGGTCGTGACTTTATACCAAATGTCCGTCAAAGTGTCGTATGGGTTATCGTTGGTCGGGTCCTCTGCCAAGGAGAAAGAGGCAACCGTTGCGGGTGTTAGACCGTAACGTACATTCGATAAGGCAGTGATTGGATCCACATAGTACTGGTCTTCAAAAACGTACTGACCAGTGGGCGAGGTGATGGTTTGGCGCAGTTCGGTTGGCAGCGTTGAGCCTTCAACAGCTGATTTTGCTGCCAGGCTAAAAGCGGTAGTGCTGATCGGCTTACCGCTTGCAAAGGTGTCATCAGTTTCAAAACTGATGCGCCCAAACTGCCACTCACCGCCAGAAAGCATGGAAGGCGCAACGTGCACACTGACAATTTGCGTGCCGCCAGCCGGGATGGTGAACCCAGAGGCTGGGTTTGTGGTGATTTCAACGCCTTCGGTTTGCTCGATGACGATGGTGTAATCCGTGTCCACACCAGCAACGTTCTTAAGCGTTCGGGTGAAGGTGCAGCCGCCCAAACAATTGCTGTTCTGATAGGAGGGGATGTTCAAGGTGCGAATATCACCGCCAACAGCAGGGTTCGCTGCAACATATTCAGCGTAACTAACTTCCATCACCAAGCCAGCCAAAGCCGCCTTGCTCATATCGATTCGTCCGTTACCGTAAACAAATGGGGTTACCGGGCTGAGATCATAGTCCACGGATGTTCCAGCCAGAGCAGTCATGATGATCGCTGAGCGGATTGCCGCAGGGCTCCAATCCGGGAATTGAGAGCGCATCACTGCAGCTGAACCTGCCACATGCGGGCTGGCCATGGAGGTGCCGGACATCAGGTCAATTTCGCCAGGTCCTGAGTAGGCTGCCAGGATATTCGTGCCAGGAGCAACCAGGTCCGGTTCGAGCATTTCAAAATTGGTGATCGGACCTCTGGAGCTGGAGTCAGCCATGATATCGCCCCAATCAGGACGGGTACCTGAAATGAGGTCACTGAGAATGGTGACAGTCATCGGGTCGCCTGCGACAGCTTCCATCAACAAACCGTCTTCGAGTGAAATCATCGCACCAGGCATTGGGACAGAACCGGTTTCAGTCCCCATAATGATAGGGGCACCGGGTGCATTATTATAAACCAGACCAAAGACAGCGCCAGCGTCATGCATAAACTGCAGCTTATCCTTGAAAGAGCAAGTGCCGCGTTTCACAATACCCACTTTACCTGTCAGAGATCCCGGAGCCCAGGCAGCACAACCCAAAAGGTTATCAGAACTACCGCCCCAAACCAAATCCAGACCGGTCAGGTTAGTCGTGAGTGCCGGAGCAAGATCCGAACTTGCGGGAAGTGCAATTGATCCAAGGTCATCACTTCCGGGATTGATCGTCACAGGATAGCCGAAAATGCGGCCGTGTTGGGTATTGCCAGTCACCAGTGCCCACGGGGGGAGTTTATAGATAGTGGAGTCTGCCGGTCCAGAGTTGCCAGCGGAGGTTGCAGTCGTGATGCCAACTCTGAAAGCTTCGAGGAAAGCCAGTTCAGTGCTGTCGGTCCATGGGCTGCGCGCGGGACCGCCTGTGGGTCCAATTGAGAAATTCAGGACGTCAACCCCATCAGCAATAGCCTGGTTAACAGCAGCAGTGGAAGCGTTGGTGGGACAGCCAGTGGAAGAACAGACTTTGTAAGCAATAATCTGGGCGTTGGGTGCCATACCAGAGATGACGACCTGAGCACCGCCATAGTTGACGCTGATCCGGTTGCCAGCAGAGGTGCTGGCAGTGTGGGAACCGTGATCTTCTGTGTCATGACCATCTCCGCCGGTGACATAATCATAGACACCGAGCAACTTGTCATTACATACATGCCCAACAGGGTCTGAAGCACAAAGACCCTTATAAACGCCCTCTCCATAAGGATTGACATAAACATATGGGTCCAGCGGCGTCGTTTCCGCGAAACTTGGGTGGCTCATGTTGATGCCTGTATCGATGACACCAACAATAGTTCCAGCACCTTTAGCTCCTGTTCCGGTAGGAACCGTGCTGCCATCCCACACCTGGTCAATGCCAATGAACTCCGGGCTGACATCTGTGTCGAGGTAATACACGTCATCCACGAAGACTTCGCGAACCCCAGGCTGCTTGCGCAGCAATGCGGCTTCCTCCAGGTTCATGCGCGCAGAGAAACCATTCAGGACGTAATCGTAACGGTAAAGTACTTCAAGGTCCCGTCCCAGTAGGGATTCGGCTTTCGCGATGAAGGAGTCCATATTTGCGTTTAAATGTTGCAAATAAGCGATCGCCTCGGGGGAATTCACAGCAATCTTGCCCGATTCATCGCGCGGGGCTGCGGCAAAAATCGCGTTATCTCCCTCATAGGTTGCCAGGGAAGGTTCGGTCAATTGGACGGTGAAGCTGTCTGCTTTGGCAGCCGCGTCCAACCATTGCTGTTCTTCCGCTGAGATGATGGGGTTGTCAGCCGGTGGCAGCGCGCGGTCAGGAACAGCAGCCGCTACCGGGCTCACCACTAAAGCGGCGAGCAGAAGGAAACTAACTATACGGGTTACAACTTTTAGCATGCTTGAATCTCCTTATTCGATAGGTTTGATAGGATTGAAGAATATCAACGATTGCCTTGAGTGAATTCGCCATGAGTATCTCCTCGAAAGCAAGGTACACGAGTGAAACTTGGAGCATGTCTCTATTCGGACTTTAAATATAACACAAGAATCTGCAATCGATCCGCATTAGTTCACGCATTAGTTCACCTAAAATGTTACCGAAGTAGCGATGTCCGAAACAGATGAGATGAGCGTTGATGAAAGGAGAAAGCACTATATCGGATGAGGCTAATCATTGGGTAACGAAACGCTTAAGCGGGGATTGGACACGATTCGGCGTAGAAAATATCCTCCTCTGCTACCACCCTTTCTACACGAAAAAGCACCGGCTGCAATGCGCAGCCGGTGATTTCCTACAAAATCTTATTGAGAGTCCTTCCTTATTTGATCATGCGTAAGGGAGGTTCATGAGAATTTCCAATTTATCTATCTTCCACATGGTCCTCGGTGTTCGCCCATGCCGCCAATGCCTCCCATACCGCGCATCCCCCGCATGCCCATTCCAAAACCCATAGGCATTTCGTCAAGGTTTGCGATCAGCAGGTCAGCCTGAGCTTCGGTGAGAGTGCCAGCTTCCACTTCAGCATTGATAGCTTCAGTCATCGCTTGTTTTATATTCGCGGTAAATGTGGGGGATTCCCGCAGAGCCTGAAATGCAGCCTGCAGATCGGCTTCATCCTGGGTGATCGTGCCCTCAGCCACCAATTCGTCAATCCGGGCCTGCCTTACGGCATCATATGCTGCCTCAAGCTCCGTTTCGCTTATCCCCAGTGCTTCCGCCAGGTAAACTTCCTGATCAAATTCAGCGCGTTCAGTCTCACTTAAATATCGGTACAGCATTCTGAAAATGGGATCACCAGCTTTAAGCGTTTCTGCCTGCGAGGCTGTGATATATTCTGCTTCCAAGGCTGCATCAACTGCAGATGTGAAAGCTTTTTCCCGTGCTGCGGTCAGATCCTCGACGCTGATGCCAAGAGCCGCCGCGAGATCTTCATAAGATCCGCCGGGTCCACCTTCGGTCAGTGTGAATGCGTCAGTAGTGGTGCCTGTGGAGGCAGAAACCTGCCCCACCCAATTGTTTGCGAGGAGCGCCCCGCCAATCAGGAGCACTGCCAGTGTAATTGAAATGATTGTTTTCTTTTTCATATTTTTTTTCCTCTTTCTGATCCATTTATTGGATCGACATTAGTGTAAAGTAAAAGGGCATTGCGATGGTATAGAAGCAGTATATGTTTTGGGATTAATTAGTTCACTGAAGACTTAGAACAATATGTTTTGACAGTAAGCTTCTCGCTTTCAATAGCAATTACCAGAATTATCTATCGGCTTTTTTGCTGCTCCGGGCATCCCCGTTCGGATTTTTTCGGCAGGATTTTTGCCGCGGCACAGGTATCCGCATAATTGCAGCCTGCGCAACCCCCACGCCCGGATCTGGCATCGCAGACTAATCTATAGATGATCAACCCCACAATTGCCGCAAGAACAACACTGATAATGATGGTTGGAACCATCTTAACCTCTCACACCCGCGTTCGCCTGCTTCAACGAGCCAACTGCCTTCGGTGACGGTCTAAAAAGCAGCCACAACATCAACCCCAACAATGCCAGGGCAATGCCTGTCCACGCAGAAAATGCACCACTCTGCAGCCACGTCCCAAGCTGATAAACCATCAGGGCTACTGAATAACCAATACTGGTCATATACCCGATTGCAAACGAGGTCCACGCAGCGCTGTTCATCTCGCGCCGGATTGAGCTGATCGTCGCAATGCACGGCGCGGAGAGCAGCACAAAGATCAGGAATGATGTCGCAGATAGGGGCGAAAACGCTGCCCGCAAACTACTCCAGATCTCTTGTCCGCCTTCAGCAACTTCGCCAAATCCATAGAATATACCAAAACTGCTTACCACCGTTTCCTTTGCGACCAGCCCGCTCAATGCCGCAACCACCGGGCGCCATTCCCCCCAGCCTAAAGGCTTGAAAATCCAGGCAATCGCATTACCGATGGCAGCCACGATACTTTGGTCTATCTGCCCACTTGCCAGCATCTGAAAGTCTCCGTCCACCCAGCCGAAATAGGTCACAAACCAGATCACAATCGCTGCCAGGAGGATGATGGTGGACGCTTTCTTGACAAAGGATGAAACTCTATCCCAGGTGGTAACAAAAATGTTTTTCAGTGAAGGCCAGCGGTAAGCCGGCAATTCCATTACAAAAGGTGCAGCCTCTCCCTGGAATAGGGGTGTTTTTTTCAGGATGATTCCTGAGATGACCACGGCCGCAATCCCTAAAAAGTAAGCTCCAAAAGCCACCCAGCCCTTGCCTCCAAAAAAGGCACCCGCAATCATTGCAATCACCGGTAATTTCGCCCCGCAAGGAATAAAGGATGTTGTGATGACCGTCATGCGCCTGTCATGTTCATTTTCAATTGTGCGTGCCGCCATAATCGCTGGCACGCTGCAGCCACTGCCGATCAGCATCGGGATAAAACTTTTCCCTGAAAGCCCAAATTTGCGGAACATACGGTCCATGATGAACGCCACCCGCGCCATGTACCCGCTGAATTCGAGCAAGCCCAGGAACAGGAATAAGACTACCATCTGGGGTAAAAAGCTCAGCACCGACCCAACTCCCGCCAGGATACCGTCTACCAGCAACCCCTGCAGCCAGCCTGCCACCCCCCAATCCGCCAGCGCTCCGCTGATCGCAGGCAACAGGATCTGTCCGAAGAGCTTGTCATTGGTCCATTCGGTCATGCCGGCGCCAACGGTATTGACCGATACGTAGTAAACAACGAACATCACCACAGCAAAGATCGGCAAAGCCAGACAGCGGTTGGTCACAATCCGATCGATCCGATCGGAAGGCGACATCTCGCCCGCCTTTTTGCGCACGGTAACCTTCTCGAGTACCTCTTCAATAAAGTCGTATCTTTCTGCGGCAATGATGCTGTCGGAATCGTCGTCGTATTCCAGTTCGCATTGGCGGATATCCTGTTCGATATGCGCCTTTAACTCCGCAGAGAGGCTTAGTTCTGCTTCTACCAGCTCGTTGCGTTCGAAAAGCTTGACCGCATACCAGCGCTGTTTGTGCTCTGGCTGCTGATGCAGGGCAACTTCTTCGATATGCCCCAAGGCGTGCTCCACCCCGCCGCTGAAACGGTGCAATGGCAGGAAATGCCCTTTTTTCTGAGCTGCTAACGTGGCAATCCTGGCAAGTTCATCGATCTGCGTCTCGCGTAGTGCCGATATTTCCACCACCGGCACACCAAAAGCGTTGCCGAGTGCCGCCCCGTCAATCTTCGCTCCGCTTTTCTCGACCTCGTCCATCATGTTAACTGCCAAAACCATTGGGATGCCCAACTCCGCCAGTTGCGTCGTCAGGTAAAGATTTCGTTCCAGGTTCGTGCCGTCTACGATGTTAATGATTGCATCTGGATTGGACTCGAGCAGGTAATCTCTGGCTAATTCTTCTTCCAGGGAACTCGTCGAGAGTGAATAGATCCCCGGCAGATCCACCAATACCACCTTCGGGTGTCCGATTAAAATGCCCTCTTTTTTCTCGACCGTCACTCCGGGCCAGTTACCAACGTATTGGTTAGAGCCCGTGAGGGCATTGAAGAGCGTGGTCTTCCCGGAATTTGGGTTCCCTGCAACTGCGATGGTGATCGACATAGGATTTTTAATAGAAGGAAAACGATCAGCTTACTTCGATGATTTCGGCATCATCCTTGCGCAGACTCAGCTCATAACCGCGCAAATTGACCTCGATAGGGTCGCCCAGCGGTGCGACTTTGCGTACGAAGATCTCGACATTTTTGGTGATGCCCATATCCATTACCCGGCGGCGAATATTTCCCTGTCCGTGGACTTTTACCACCCGGGCCGATTCCCCTATCCGAACATCTCGCAAAGTCTTCATCTGGTCTTTCTCTTTCGCTGAACAAGCCTTCGTCCAACCGCTATTTTATTGTTAGTTAAGCCTAACAATTTAAATGTTAGTCCAACCTAACTGTTATGTCAAGGTTTTTGGTGTTAAAATTTAAGGGAATGCCTTATTAAAGGAAGAAGAGCGACCGCATGAACCTACAAGAATCCGCTGAGATGTACCTCGAGACGATCCTCATCCTTGAGAAGAAAAATGGGAATGTCCGCGCCATCGACATCGCCCGTCAGATGCAATTCTCCCGCCCAACCATCAGCCAGCAGATCAAACGGCTTGCTGCTGACGGCTACCTGGAGCTGGACGATAACAAACATATCTCCCTTACGCCTAAAGGTCGCCAAATTGCTGAAGAGACTTACAGCCGCCACAACAGTCTGGCGGAAATTTTCATCTGGATGGGGGTTAGCGAGCAAACCGCCTTTGAGGATGCCTGCCGCATTGAGCACTACATCAGCGCGGAAACCTTCGACTGCTTGCGCCGGCATTATGAGAACGAGCGAAAAAACACAAAACAAGTGACCCAGACTGATAGCTGCCTTATTTAATGGTATAAACCCTGCCATGACCTACAAACCAGACCTCGATATTGCCAGGCTCTATGCCAGCTTTGCTTCGCCGATTGCCGAAGTTGACTGCGGCAGGCTATGCGCACCCTATAATCCTTCCGGCAAACCCTTCTGCTGCGACATCTGCGTGGCAGTACCCGTGGCATTAAAAGAGGAATGGGCTTACCTCAAGCCCAACACCCAGCTTTGGCATCGCTTGCGCGGTGACGAATGCCCCAATGATCCCATCGATGTGCCTAAGATGAAAACCGAAACGCCGGGCTACATGCACCTGATGGCTTGCCGGGGTCCTGAATATTGCGAGCGCGACTTCCGCACCCTCAGCTGCCGCCAGTTCCCCTTCTCTCCCTACATCACTGCCGACGACCGCTTCATCGGGCTTACTTACAACTGGGACTTCGAGCCAGTCTGCTGGGTCATCAGCAATCTCCATCAGGTCACCCCTGCCTACCGCCGGGAATTCATCGACATTTACGATCGCCTGCTCTACGAATACCCCAAGGAGTATGACAGCTACTACTTCCTCTCAGAAGACATGCGCGAAGCCTTTAAGAAGCGCCACCACCGCATTCCAATCCTCCATCGGGATGGAGGGGATTACCTGCTCAGCCCCGCCACCGACCGCCTCACGCGCGTCGATGCCGCCCAATTCCGCAAATTCGGCCCTTATAGATCCTGAATACTGCTAAATGATCATCCTCATATTAAATGGAAAGGGATTGGGCAATTTTGCCAATCCCTTTCCATTATTCCAAAAATCTTAATCCGTCACATCCGGCACCTGGTTGTCAGGAGCTGCTTTCTTTTCCGTCAAGCTGCGTCTGATTTCCTCTTTCAGCCTGTCAGTTTCCTCATTGGGCGGTCTCTGCCCGGCGCTCACCTCAAGATTCAGCTTATCTGAGAGCAACAGGGTGAGCAGTCCTTCCATGATGCTGCTGCCAGTCACGCCGCCTTCGCTGCTCCCGCCCACCACCACTCTTGGCACCACGTCCACACGCGATTGCTGCACGGCTTCCGCGAAGCGATTCATGACCTGTTGGGTCACCTGGAACTGCGGACCGCCATAAGCGGCAACCTGTTCCTCGGTGGCGATAGCCTGAGCAATACCGGTACGGGCGATTTTTTCAGCTTCAGCCTCCGCAAGTGTGCGGATCTGGGCGGCTTGCTGCACTGCCCGGGCGTAATCAGCCTTGCCCTGGTTTGAAAGTACGGTAATGCTCACCTCGGACTCGGTGATGTTGCGCTGCTGCTCTGCGCGAGCCTGGGCTTCACGTAGTTCTCTTTCCTTTTGTGCAGCAACTTGCTGGCGTTGGAAGGTTTCGATTTGTTCCACCGCTATCTGCCGCGAGCGCAGCTGGTTAAGAATGATCTCCATATTCTTGTCATCGCCTGCTGTCGTCGGCGTGCCAATCAGCACTTCCTCCAGCTCCAGGTTGTAATGGAGGAATTTATCTTTCATCTCCTGGCTGGACTGGCGCTGGATTTCGTTGCGCTCATGGATGAGTTCGATCAGGGTGCGAGTTTGACCAATGTTTTTGAAGTACGCCGACACCATCGGGTCGAGGGTCTGCTCCACCAGTTTCTTTACATCGCCAAAGCGCTGCACCACGAGCGGAGCTTTCTGGTAGTCGATATGAATGACGACAGAAAGCGGCAGAGAGGGCTCAAAAGCATCTTTGGTGATCAGAGAGACTTCTGAAAGATTTTCATCCAAATTATGGGAGCCCACCTCGGACTTAATCCACTTGAGGATGATATTGGTAGTTGGTACCATCACCACTTTGCCAGCATAGGTATTGAACGCGTATTTGCCTGGCAAGAGCGGGTCACTCCAAACCCCGCGGCTGCCTGTGCTGACCAACTCGCCGTGGCGGTAATCCAAACCGGAAAGGTCTTCGCTGAGTTTGCCCGTGTAAGACACCACCACGCCCACAAAACCAACCTCGACGACTGTTTTTTGGATCATTTCCACGGTGGCAAAGAGTCGATTGAGGTAATAAGTGCCTTCCACCAAAACCTGCAGTTGACGCCCGCGCAAACCCGAGGCGTTGATAAACCTGTCTGGCATCTGGAAATTGTTATGATAGGTCACGCTGTCAGTCATGTCGGAGCCGACAATTGGTGCGATAATCTCACCCGATGGCAGTGAAGGTCCATCATGCACGGTCACAATCCCAATCAGGTCGTCAGAGTCCTTGATAACTACGGGGGTAAAACCTTTGCGTTCTCTAATGACCGAGGTCATGCTTTCGATGACCATCTGGTCATCCTTGCTGAGGGGGAGGTAATAGACCCGTTCTTCAGTAATGACCACAAACTGCGCCAGGTTGATGGCGTAAGTACCTTCGCGCAGGATCTGCCTCTGCGGACCGCGCTGACCGCCGTGGGTCAAAAAGTCCGTCACATCTTGAAAATCATGTGCGGTAATATTGGATGCCAGGACCTGCATGGCGCTCAGAGGCTCACCGTCACGCGCGAAAACATATCCGATTTTACCCTGGGCGATGGTCACCAGGGGGGAAATGAGCACCCGGTATTGAAAGGGCATCAGGAAGTGCAAACCACCGCGGAGAACGTTGGGCTGATAACCCGCTTCCCCATTCAGAGCGATAAAGCCCGATTTGAGGGAACGGCGACCAAAACGTTTCTCCACAATTCCTATACGGTTATTGGGTATGAAGCGTTCGCCGGAAAGCAAAACCAGCACCACCAACACGCCCACGATGAGCGGTACGAGTATATTATTAGGCATTGTATCTCCTTGAGAATGTTTACGACATTGAACGCTTTTAGTCTACACCCTCTCACAAGGGAAGACTATAGATAATATAGGCTTTGCTCTGCAGAACAGGCATGATGCAAAATGGTGCACCGCTCCATTTTTTGTGCACTCTCCCGATCAAGGAATTGACGCAATTCGAAAAATTATCCCCGCAAGACTCTCCCGCATCGTCTTGCAGGTGGTAACATTACTCGCAGTTTATTACCTTGGTAATTGTCATTTTATGCATATAAAGTCTATTATCAACCAAGCAGGTTGCGCTATATTTTTTACGGACAGGTTGGAGAGAAAAATATGAATCAAACTCTTAAAAACGAGCAGCGTCTGATTGTCCTGGCAGGAAATATTGGCAGCGGCAAAACATCCCTCACCCAGCAGCTCAGCCAGCACATTGGTTGGCAGGCATCCTATGAGTCGGTTGACAACAACCCCTATTTGGCCGATTTCTACGCCGATATGCACGCCTGGGCATTTCATCTTCAAATGTATTTTTTGGGTCATCGCGCCCAGGAGATCGAAACCCTGCTGAGCTCTGGTCGCTCTGCCATCATGGATCGTAGCATTTACGAGGATGCTCACATTTTTGTGCGCGCGCTGCATGAGATGAACAATCTCTCGGACCGGGACTACCAAGCCTATTTCAAATTGTATGACCTGGTCCTCAGGAAGCTGCCCAAGCCCTCCCTGCTGATCCGCCTGGTTACGCCGGTTGAAACCCTGGTTGAAAGGATCCAACAGCGTGCCCGGTCGATTGAAGATACGATTGACTTGGATTACCTGCGCCTGCTCGACAGCTACTACCAGCAGTGGTCGTCTGAATACGCCGAAAGCCCCGTCCTGACGGTCAACAGCTTGCTTTTTGACTTCGTCAACAATCCCTCGCACCTGCAGGAGATCATCGAAGGGATAGAGCACTGCATCACCACAAACTCCAGCCTTAGCCTGCACACCCCTTGATGTAGGGGCTTGGCGTGCCAAGCCCGTATGCAGTCCTGGGCTTCCCCTGGGGGAAGCTGGATCCCGCCGTGAAACGGACGGGAGACTGAAGAGGGAAAACCATGAAACCTCATGTACCCTTCATCCATCGCAAGCTGTCAGTCCGTACGGAGGGGGCTTGCTCCCTCCTCATCATATGCATGCGCGAGATAAGCGGCTGGACCAAGGCCCAGCCCTACCCTACACCCCAAATGTAGGGGCTTGGCACGCCAAGCCTTCCCCCAAGTACAAAGCTGAGAAAACAAATTGCAAGAATTGCAAAAATAGCAACGTTTTTTGATAGTACAGAAGGGTGCTTTTATTGCAAATCAAACTGAAACAAGGCAGTTTGCTGCAAATTTGCATTTTGTTAATGTGCCAGATTGCAAATAGAAACACGCGAATATATAATGGCACGTTTGTTCTAAGTTTTCAAGGGGTTGGTAGGTGATAGTGATGGGTGATAAAAGGGCCCTTGGGCTTCCCCTCACTCCAACGCTTATAGATTACAGTAAGACTCAGCTTGATTTTTTCGGTACTTGATTATTTTTTATTGCCCTCTATTATGTCCTGTTCCGGAAGATTACTTATTTGCTCATCTTGTACACTAATGTCTTTATATCTTCCTACGAACTCACTAAAACCATTTCCTATATTGTCCCTTAGAGCTTGTGAGACTTTTGTGTCGCCAAATACCTTAAATGATTGATTTCTGTAGTGGGCATTTAGAGAGAACATCAATCTTTGCAGATCAACATAATCATCGATTGTGCCTTCATTTAAATCTCTGAAGGGGAATAACTTACCATTTAGCATCTGCAGCTGTTGGTCCCACCCTCTTTCCTGAATATATGGCAAGTAATCGTTATAGATCCGGGTGGTTGGTACCGGTGTGAAAAGCATTGGGATGATCGAGCCCACGATTTCACTCACAAAGAGAGTGGTCTTTACAATATCATCTATTCTCTCTCCTGGTAAACCATATAAGATGAATGAATTCACATCCATATTGCGCAGCTTGAAGCCTGCCTTCTCACACATACGGGCTGCTTTTACAAAATCATCTAATTGGACATGTTTTCTGTTGAGGGTTTTTAGGTATTGATCATCGATATTCTCACAGGGCAGATAAATCTTTTGCATGTTGGCAGCTTTGAGCAAATCCACCAGTTTTTGTGATCGCGAAAGGTACTTTACATCCAATCCTTCAGGTGCATATAGTCGGAATTTTACACTTTTAGTTTGGCTGATTTTTTCCAGCAGGGGTATAAAATTTTCTTCAGGCCTCCAAAGCAAGAAATCGGCATAAAAACAAAAATCCCTTATACCAAATCGTTCCCATTTGTCCATCATTTCGGCATAAACATCTTCAACCAACCGACAATCGACTGTTTTTCGCCCGTTGTTGATCGTCTTTTGGGCACAATAAGCGCAATTATAGGGGCAGCCCCTGCTGGGAGTGATAATCGCATAATTGGGGGCCTTCTCATACAATGAGAGGTCTGTCCAAAGGTTGTTTGCCTCAGCGATCTCCCCAACAACCACAATATCTGGTTTACAAAACTCTGCCGCATGCTGCGGTACCAAAGTGGGGTAGATACCGCCCAAAATAATTAGCGACTTATTGCCAAACCTTGCTCTCAACCGGGCTATCAGGTCTCTGCTTGATTCCCACCAATATGTCATCACTGCTGAAATCCAAATCTCGTCCGGAGGGTTTGCTTTTGTAAATCCTTTCCCATCTAACCAATCATCAAATTCCCTCCAGGTCTTTCCAAAATGATGGTTGAATAGATCAATATGACCATCAAGATCACCTTTTTGAATCCGATGTGGTTTTATTGGTCGGTGAGGTTGATCTTTAGTAGAAAACTCCTCAAAAGGATTGATCCGATGTTGATGAATTTTTTCACTCTCTCTTACTTCTAAGAAATCAAATAACTCAATCCGTTTATATTGATACTTTTTCAGCAAAGCAGCAATTCTAAGCAAGCCATATGGCTGCGACCACTGCGACCAATATTGCGTATCATAGATCGGTGGAGATATTAATAAGGCCACTTTTCTTTTTCCATTTGTTATAGGTGTTGGAAAATTTCTAAAAACTTTTGTCAAAAATATCTCCTTTAGATGTTTTTACTTTGTTACACATTTCCGATCATGAGATAAAAGAGTATGCTATCTTAATAAATTGTTACTTGTATTTCCTTCAATTCTTTTATGTCGTTTTCATTCATATTCCACACTTCCCCAGTTACTCGGTCAATTTGATTTTCGATGATTTCTAAATTTTCTGTATCGTTTTGTGAAGTTAGCTCTTGTGCTTTCCTTGACAGATTTACTATTTCCATATGCTTTTCATTTGAAGGGTCAAATTTTGGTACGTTTATGTTTTCTAAAATATTCGGTGTGCCAAAACTTTTGCCTCCAGTCATTGAATAAGATTGCACAGCGAAATTAAACATTGCACTATTTAATATCCCACATAAATAGTCTGCTTCATCCTTACTGTCACAAGCAATGAAAGAAATTGTCTCTTGCGGAATAATTAGTTTTCCGTTGTTGTCTTTCGAAATTACACAAGCATTGATGGTTTTTTCTAATCTGCTCCATGCAACCTTATAATCTGACATTGTATAGTTACCAACATTAAACATTGAATAAAATGGATCTTTTGTGGAATAATATCGGTTGTAGGCTGGCCTATCTCTTAAGAATTCCTCAAAATATTTCAGGTACCCATAGGTCTTAGGATAGTTAGTTGACAGCCATCTTTCATCGTATCCTTTCCTACGATCAGGATCTTGGACGAATAATAGATAATCATTTTGAATATAGTGCCATTTCTTAATTCCTCTTTCCCTAACTAGTGGGTAAACTAGCTCAGGTTCTAATCTAACCTGAACCGAATCAAGTTTCTTTTTTGAGCATTCAGTTTTGTTACTTACTAACAGTGTTCCGTCAGGGTTAGTTGATATTAGGTCTAACCAGTATATGCCACTTGCCCCTCCAGCATTTACTCCTAAGTGGGCTTCATATTCTGATTTCCCTAATATTGTTCTAATGGATTTGAATGCGGCTCTAGGTGCAGTTAACCATGAAGATGTTTTGTCATTTTCATCCACTGGTTCAGCCAGAAATTGCCTATATGAAGCAACTTTATTTTTTACGATGTATTCCAATGTAATTGTTTCATTAATTGTTAGTCCCCCATCTGGTTTATACCAGAGTAAATAAGAATTTAAAGGATATGTCATTACTTGGTTTTTAACCATAATCACTATTGAAGTTCTATTTGAAGCATCTTTAAATGGTTTAATAAAAGCCATATCATCAACACCAACGATTTTGATCGGTGTTCCATCAGCTAATTTAAATCTTCTAAAACCTTGACCAGCACCAGTGGATTTAAAAACAGTCTGTGTTATTACAAATCCTAGTTTACCATTGTCTTTTAGGTATTTGTCAATTGCCACATAGGTCATCAACATCGATATATCTTTTTTGCCTTTACCTAGAATAGCATCCATTCCTTTATGTGGAAATAAACCATAAAATTCCCAAAGTGGTATTGTCTCCTGACGGTAATCTTCAGGTAAGTTTTCCCAATTTACCCAGGGAGGGTTGCCAGCAATCAAGTCAAACTTGGGTTGAAAAATTGGAGCAAAGGCGTTCTTGATAATCCTCGCCCAAATGCCATTAATGCCTTGCTTCTCGAGTTCAATTAATTGGTTGTAAAGCGTTAAAGTAACCGAAATTGCATTTTCATCATCAGGCCTTTTCATTCCGAACATGTTGATTAATCGCTGTTCAAATAATGTGGGGTCAAGGTTGACATGCACACATTCTTCCAGTAGATCTGCCAATTGGCTGATGTAATTTGCCTGTACAAGCACGCGGGGGACTGAGAACTTACCTACAGCGGTTGAAAAACTGTAGGCATTCTGTGTAAATAAGTCTGTTCCTTGGGTTGGGGTTAAGATTGAATCAGCCAGATAAACTGGTATTGTAATATCGCCGTTACGGTGCTGCAGTAAATCACCAAGCGCAAGCAGGTAGTTGGTTCGGCTGCTGATTACAGCCAGGGGGTTTAAATCAAAACCGACAATATTCTGCAGAACCTGATCTAAAACTTGCGCTGGAGGCAGCATTTTCTCATCAGCATAGGCATGCACCCGTTTAATCGCAAGCACCAAAAAGGTGCCTGATCCACAGGCAGGATCTAGTAACCTTATTTTCGGGTCTCCGTCGTAACCTAATTGGTTAAGCAAGCGCTCCGCCAACCAATCTGGCGTGTAATATTCTCCCAAGGCATGCCTTAATTCTCTGGGAACCAGGTTCTGGTAAAGTTGCTTGAGAAGGTCCCTGGTTTCCTCTGGGTCAACATCTAATGTTACTAATGAATAATTTGCCAGGTCTCCAACTAAACGCTGAAAAGCCACGTATAGGTTTTCATCCCAAATATCCAGGTACCATCCGAAGAAGTCGCCTTCCAAGAAGTTTTTTATGCCTAATTCCGCAAATAGTCCTCCCCGTTCCATATTCTGCAGAAATTTGCATAACTTTTCCTCTGTTTCGTTTGCTGCCCCTCTTAACCCACTCCCCATTTTGGGCATTAGGTAGTAATAAGCAACTTGAAGGGCAAGTAACTTAATGAAAGCCGCGTAGTAAGTGTGAATAGAGAAAAACAACTTTTCCAGATCAATGTGCTTTTCATTGACGGCATAAAGTCTTCCCAATTCCCGGGTATTCAATTGGCTGCCTTCAGGATCGTAACCGGAAACTTCTCTAAACTGATGCAACCATTGGCGGAATAGCACATCAGCTTTTTTGTTTTGTGTAGTGGTGATTGCCCTGTATAGAGCAGGCACAACCCGCCTGGCAACATTGCTATTCTCTCCAAAATCGCGCACCAAATTTTCAGGGGTTAAAGCCAATTCGGTTGAAAGTGCTAATAAATACCGAAGAAATTTTTCTGAGCTGTGGCTATTAACAGGTATTGGATCATCGATATTCCAATGATCATCACGATAGCGTATAAAGATGTAATACGAGCCGTCAAGCGCTACACCCGCCAGGCGCTCTTTCTTCTGTCGGTCGAGTCTTTCCAAGCCTGCCATATAATTTTGGACTTGTTCGATTGCGTGCTTGTTGTTGCGGTGGGTGTTAGATTTGGTGAGAGATCTCGGAGGTTCATATTCGATAACAAATCGATTATAGACCGCATCTGCACGACCATTAATGAGAGTTCGCTCACGTTGTAAATTAAGTTGAATGTCGAAATTTGTGGCGAATTTTTCCAAAATCTTTTCAGTTTCTGCCACAAGATCCGCTTCATTGTGTGCCTTCGCAGCTGCCGTTTGAATGTCTTTAGCGATTTGTGGTGCGCGTATTTGAACAAAAGATTCTAATTTTACCGGGTCAAATTGTGGCATTAGTGTTGTTCCTGTTCGTAGGCGGGCATTGGAAAGATGATTTTTACTGGCTGGCGGTAAATTGCGTGGCTGATCAATAATTCACCTTTCGTGAGCCTTGTCACCGCCCCACGAATATCCTGGTCCAAAAACCGGTAATCTGGTGCATTCACCTCAGATGAACCTGTTCTACCTATGATTTTTGACGCACTGTTGCCGGTCACTCTTGGATGTACCGCGCTCATAAATTGCTGTGCTGAGATCAGGATCACTCCTAAACTTCGTCCTCTTTCTGCCACATCTAATACTTGTTGGGTAATCGGACTGCCGCTACCAGTTGGTGCGTATTTATTCAGTTCGTCCACAAAAATTATGATTTTCCCCGGCACGTCTGTTTCTTCTGTTCTTTCCTCCAAGTCTTCTGCTTTGACCGAATAAATCGTTCTCAAGATGTCACCGAAAACGAGCGTTTGTTCATCATCCGCTAACTTAGCAATATCGATCACATAAGTATTACCACCCTTAATATTGATCAGTTCATTTCGAAGTAATTTTTCATTCCTTGCTCTGCTGCCAACAAAAATTCCGGTCTGTCTGGTTTGGACTGCTCTTCTTAAGTGCCTTCTAAACATGCCTAACGAAGATCCTGCGAATAAACCTCGCCACCTTCCTTTGTCCTGCATCTTTATTCTGAGGAACTCAAGGAGTTGTTCCCAACTCTGAACATTTGCAAAATCAGACTCGTTTCCTTGAATTCCCGAAGCAATCTCAGCATAGATCCCCTCTATTGTTCCGCTTGAATCTGCTACATTACTGAACAGCAGATCCAATTTATCCACTGTTCCTGGCAGATCATAAGCATATGTAGAGTATATAGATGGAATGGGTTGGTATGAATTAGGACCACCAGAAGGGCCTCTGGGAAGTAGGTATCTTACATTTTCAAATGGTTTTGGTTCTAACCCCATGGCCTCCCACATTGCTTTTTGCTCTGGTTTTAATTCAGGTCCTCTTTTGTCTACCTGAAGCAGGTCTGCCTGTTTCACATTTAATATAATTACTGCAATATCTTCTTTATCTTCGGTTGTTTGCAAAATAGACTGCAATAAAAACATCGCATAAGAGGTTTTGGTTGCTAGGCCAGAGATACCTGAGATGTTGACATGTGCTGATTCAGGTCCTAAAACGTATCGTTTATCCAGGTAGGCTACAGTGGACGCACCATTGCTCATCTTGATTAATCCAGCTGGTATTGCATCTTTCTTCCGTTCCTTGATTAACAGATCTGTTCCTAATGCTTTCTGGATATCATCCGGTTCAGCAAAATGCACAATTTTTTCACTCGGAACTGGCATGTAGATATCATCGCTGTTGCTGAGCACATTGGCAAATGCTACGGTTGTTCCCTGCCGGTTCGTGTTTGGTTCTTCATCAGTTTCTCCAAAATTGCTGGAGATAAAGTTTGCCAAATGATTGGGCGCATCTGTTCGATGTTCGAGGTTCGTAACAAGACCAAAAGTATCACTGTCTTCTTCTCCTGGTTGGTTGACTTGTTTTACAGCCACAATATCAAATGGATTAACAATAATCTCATTTGAAAGCCAAAAAGCGAATTTGTCAGATGTGATCGGTTCTCTTTCTGTTGCAGACGTTCTACCTAAAGCTTTCTTAACTTCTGTTTGTTCTTCAGTCATCATAACCTCCTAAATTATCGGTGGTGTGGCCAACGGATCATGCCCATTAACACATCTTTTGAGTAAAAACGATTCTTGATAGCTTGCTCTGCCTGGTAAATTGGATATAGGTGGCAATGCCAGCGGCGATCTAGACCATATGGTGTTACATTTCTTTCCGCTATTAATGTCCTGGTGATTAGATCTGCCAGTTCGGATTCAACGGGAGTTTCATCTGGTCTTGGTAATTCCACCTTTACAACGCCCATCAAAGGGTAATCTACTTCCCCCTGTTTCCTCAAACGTACATACCAAAACGCAACTTTCCCGCCATGAGAACTAAACACTGCAGTCCTATGCGCATACGGCAGATTTGCCAAAAGAGTGGAAATATCAATTCTCGAAGCAGCGCTTCTCCCAAATTTAAAAAGTGGGTCTTTTCGGTAATTTTTTGCGACTCCGATCATGTTTTCTGTCTTTATGAATTCATCAAGCTTTACAGCGCCATCTATTACCAACCAGTTGTTTTCATTTCTATAAGGATCTGTTGCGTCAATAACCTCGATTTCAAGCTTATGCATCCGGTTTCTAGCAATGCCGCCCGAACGAGTCCGCAAATTTTCCATAGTTGCTTCTTGTGGGGCAAATGCATTTTTCTCAGTTGTGTCAATGACTTCAAAAAATCTATCTACTCTATTTAGTTTCTTTAATTCTGCCCACACCGTGTCCGAAACCCCAAAAGCCCCTTTGGGGAGAAGTAGAAGCAACCTGTGCTTTACTTCAAGTGGATGGACGTTACCTTTTTTATCCCTTTCTATAACAGCAGCTCCGATTTGAGCAAGTTCGATAGGAAAGGTGCGTGTTCCTTCTATTCCGGTGGCAAGGTAGTATGTGCGTATACTTCCATCTATAAAAAACCTGTAAAAATTATTTTCTTCTCGAAAGATTGGGGGTGTTTCTCGATACAAATTATAAACATCGGGGGTTGGTGTCTCCAAAAAACTGGTAATTTCCCGAGATTCTGCGTTTATTAAGATGTCATCGAGTTCCTCAACATCAGGATGTTCTAAGTCCTCCATGGCACCGCCAACCGCAGGCATAACATGGTCTAGATTTTGACTTAGCAAATCAAGTGCAGGAGCAATGATATTGATTTGATTGATACTCACGAACCCTCCTCTTGATTAATTATCTTATTCTAACCACTAACTATTCCCTTGTCCTTGATATTGTACCAATATAAATCCTAAGGAGCACTGAGAGGTTAGCGAATTGCTTGGCGAATCCGATCCACCCCCTTTAATTCCCCTCTGGAGAGGAGGTGTAAATGCAACGTTTTCCCTTGCCTTATAGAACAAATGTGCTATTATCTTCACGCACATCAAATCTTGCACCTTAACAACCGCCCAGTTTTTACACGCAAACAGCCATCCTGCACTATCAAAAAACAGCGGAAATAGTGGAAAAAGTGTAAAAACCCCCATAAATGCCAGGAAACCGAAAGCCGTACGGAGGGGGTTTACTCCCTCCGCATCAAATGCATGCGCGAGATAAGCGGCTGAACCATGGCCCAGCCCTACGTAATATTTTCCGCCATCGCGAGCATCTGTTGCGAGGCGATCTGCCTTTTTCGACCAAGAAAACAATCTGCAGATTGCCGCGTCGCTGCGCTCCTCGCAAGGACGGGAGTTACGCTTTTCAACTCGTGATTGTGCCGGGCTCTGCCCGAGCACAGCATCTCGCCGCAGGCGTCTATTATCAACTGGAGACCTGACGGTCAGATCCCATGCTCGGTGTGGACACCGGCACGATCAAGGATGAACTGCAGATTGCCGCGTCGCTGCGCTCCTCGCAAAGACGAATCCATCTGTCATCGCGAGCGTAGCGTGGCGATCTGCCTCTCATTGTTTAAATGGAGACCATGTGGTCAAAAGCCTTTCATGGTCCGGAGATCATGAAAGAACAAGGCCATCTGGAGACCTTCGGTCAGATCCCGTGCGCGGTCCCACAGGGAGGCTTCGCACTCAGGAGGCCGGCACGATCAGGATAGTTGGAGGCTACCCATCCGTTTCACAGTGGGCACAGGCGGCATGATCAAGGTAACCCTCATCCACCGCAAGCGGTCCTCCTTCCCCCAGGGGAAGGCTATGGCACCCTCATCCACCGCAAGGGATCAATCCACCGTCAGGGTCTTGCTCAAATTGCGGGGGAAGTCGGGGTCGTAACCGCGGGCAACGGACATGTAGTATGAGAGCAGCTGAAGCGGCAGCACGCTCAACAGGGAGCTTATCTCCGGGCTGGCTTCTGGCAGTACGATCAGGTCGCTGGCGTTGGCACGCAGGCTGGCATTCTCCTGCCCGATGGCAATCGCGCGCCCGCCGCGGCAGGTAACCTCGTTGATGCCGCTGACAATCACGGGCACGTCCTCCGGGCTCACAGAGAACAAAACGGGAAAGCCTTCGGTTATCGCTGAAAGCGGTCCGTGCTTGAATTCGGTCGAGAGCATGCCCTCGCAGTGGCTATAGGTGATCTCTTTGAGCTTGAGCGCGCCTTCCAGTGCCATCGGGTAGGTGGTGCCGTAACCCAGGCTGTAGCAGTCCTCCCAGGCATTCACATCCGGGGTGATGGCTTGCACCTGCGGCGTGGTGAGGGTGATGGTCTGCTCCATCAAACCGGGGATGGCGTCCAGCTCGCGCGTGTCGCGCCCGGCAAGGCGGTAGGCCAGGTAGAGAAAGGTGATGATCTGGTTGGTGAAGGTCTTGGTGGCTGGCACGCTGATCTCATATCCGCAGCACAACGGCAGGGAGCAAATCGACGCTTTGGTGAGGGTGGAGCCGATCACGTTCGCCAGCCCGTAGCACTGCATGCCCTGTTTTTCGGCAGCGTAGAGAGCATTCAGGACGTCCTTTGTTTCACCAGATTGGCTGACAAAGAGACCTACGTCCTGCGAACCAACGGTTGGCAGGTACTGCGGGATGAATTGCGGGGCAATCACGGGGATCACGGCGCGGCCGGCCAGACGGGCAAAATACACCGCCCCAGCCAGGCAGGCGTGGTAGCTGGTGCCGCAGCCAATAAAATACAGATTGCGCGCGTTCTTCATTTGGTCCACCACAGCCTGCACATCCGAGCTGCCAGCCAGCATGTGCAGCACCTCGCGCGCCACCTGCGGCTGCTCGTGGATCTCTTTCAGCATGAAGTGAGCGTAGCCGCCTTTCTGCACGGAGCTCATCGTTTCGGTGATCTCTTCAGGTGCGCGTTCGATCAGGCTGCCGTCCTTGACAGAGCGCAGCTCCACGTGGTCTGCCCAAAGGGTGATAATCTCACCATCCTGGATGCGGATGATGGTGCGGGTGAGGGGCAGGATCGAGGGCAAGTCGGAGGAGACGCAGGTGAAGCCATCGCCAATGCCCACCACCAGACCGGAGCCTTTTTTGATGGCGTAGAGCTTGTCGTCATTGATGCGGCCAATGACGTAGGCGTAGTCGCCTTGCAGGTCATCGTTGGCGCGGCGGATGGCTTCGATGAAATCCAGCCCACGGTCGATATAGCGTTCCACCGCATGCACACAGGATTCGCCGTCGTTCTGCGAGCGTACCACCAGGCCCTCTTCCATGAACATCTTGCGCAGTTCCACGTTGTTGACCACGTTGCCGTTGTGCGCGCCGACCATATCGCCATCTGAATCGAGATGCGGCTGGGAGTTGACCTGGGAGGGCGCGCCAAAGGTGGCCCAGCGCAGCTGGGTGATACCGCGCGTGCCGCTCATTTCGGCCAGGTTGTATTTGGCAGCCACCTCATCCACGCGGCCTGTGTCTTTGCGCAGGTCGATCTTCGCCCCGCTGATGGTCGCCGCGCCGACAGAGTCGTAGCCGCGGTAGGTAAGCCGACGCGCCGCTTCAATCAGGATCGGTCCGAGAGGTTGTTCAGTTGCTGTAACAATGCCAAAAATTCCGCACATAGGTGTCCTTTATTGGTCAAATTAAGATTGGGATATTATAACTGGAAGTTGTGAAGCGCGAATCACAGGAGGTAATTGTACGTTTCTACAACCCTTCTGCCATTTTGAGTTTTTAGAATCATGCAAAAAGTTGGATTTGAAATAAGGGATAGAATGTAAACAGATCAGTCTCATGAATAATAAGAGGTTAGTGATTTTATGAAGCGTATCACGATTAGCATAATTACTTGCACTTTCAATAGCGAAAAGTACTTGAGAAACGCCTTGCAAAGTGTTGAAAACCAAACCTACCAAGAAATCGAACACATCATTAATGATGCCTATTCGACCGACTCCACCCTGGACATCATCCGGGAATATATTGAACGGAACAAAAACCGATATGTGATTAAACTCATTCAATCGGAGCCCAAGGGGGTTGGCAACGCGTTAAATGTTGCGACCAGAGAAGCAACCGGGGACATTATCCACTATTTGCATTCAGATGATTATTACAAGGATCACACCTCGCTGGAGAAAGTGGCAGAAATTTACAACAAACATCCGGATCTGGTTTGGCTCACAGGCAACTTCCTGATCGAACTGGCGGGAAGACAAATTGTTCTCCCGCAAACGCTGCTGCTGCGTCAGAAACCGGAAGTGGCGCTGTCTGTCATGAATTTTATCTCCCACGAAAATACTTTTATGAAGAGAGATTTTGTTCAACGCTATGGTGCATTTAACGAGGGAAAAAATGAAGTTGTTGAATACAGTTTATGGCTCAAACTTATCAAAGACGTTAAACCACTCGTCATCGATGATGAATTTACGGTTTTTATCATCCACAAGGGCAGTACCTCAACCGGTAGTATTCTAAAATTCGCTAAGGCAGTGATAAGAGCTTTCCGCACCCAAAGGAAGGAAAAGGTCTTTCCATTAATTGGATACTACTCCGAAAAGCGTGTCTATATGCTTGCCAAATCGATTCTTAGTAAAGTAGCAAAATTCACCACGGTTTGAGCTCTCTTATATCGTGACCAAACGGGGATTTAAACCGCTTTTATTCAAGGCACCTGCTTGCCCTCCGCAGCGACCTGTACCCGTCCCGGAGAGGACGGGTAGGTGAAGTTAGACTGCCTACTCCATCGCATCTCCCGGGGGATTTTTTTAATGCACGCCGCGCTGCTACCTTTTTGCATATCTTTAAAAAGAGGTACTTCAGAGCAAACACAGCTCTGAAGTACCAAGCGCAATCTTTGATTCTTTTTGGATATGCCTGGCAGTTTACAACCATTTTTGGTGGTATTTTTTGCTAACCTTCTGCAATCGTTTCTAACAGCTCTTCTGTGTCTTCAGCTTCCAACACAGAATTTTGTACATACACTTTTTCCCAGACGGTATCAACAATCTTCTGGTATTTCTCATCATAGGCATCCATTCCCCTGGCATAGTCTGCATCTTGAAGAGCTGCTGCTGCGTTGTGATCGATAGGATCCACCTCATGTTTGCGGACTAACTGGCGGAATTCAGCATTGTGATCTCGCATCGGGCAGGGATTTAATAGATTCTTCCCATTTGTTTGGGTATTTTTGTCATGCTGCCATTTGCGCAGATCAGCAAAAAAGGGCTCATTGTATATGTCTGTCAGAGTTCCGCCTTTTGCATAAACGTCCTTAATATTTACTGGAGAGTAAGGGACAAAAACGCAAGGAGAAACGTTACCATTCCAATCGATGTACAAATAGCCACCGTGGCCGTGCCCACCTGCTGAGAGGCAGCCATCTACCACTGTACCGTGATTCCAAAAATCTGCCAGGAAAATATTTTTCTCGCGAACGACCCTCCAGCTTTGTTTCCACATTTGCAGCCGCTGTTCCGGGGTTGGCATTAGGTCAAGCGTGTAAGAACGACCGATGGGCATATACTGGAATATCCAGCCCATCACAGCATGCTTCTTATAGAATAGAAAGTCAATGAACTCATCCGAGAGGATTTCTTCCGCATTTTCGCGGGTTGCTGTCAAAGAAACTCCATAAAGAACTCCTGCTTCATACAGGCGATCCATGGATGCCATGACTTTGTCAAAAACGCCTTCACCGCGCCGGGCGTCTGTCCGCTCTCGCCAACCTTCCAATGAGATCATTGGCACAATGTTCCCCAGGTTAGCCATGCGCTGAGCCACTTCGTCCGTGATCAAAGTGCTGTTCGTGTAGAACATGAAATAGTTGTCGGGATGTTCCTCTGCAAGATCAAGGATGGTCTTTCCGTGGGAGCGATAAGCGAGTGGTTCACCACCGCTGATTACTGTGAATTGCACACCCCAATCATCGTGTGCTTCTGTAATGGCTTTATCAACAATGTCATAATCCAAAATCTGAACATGACTATCAGAATCAGCATAACAACCGATACAGTGTAAATTACAGGCTTTGGTAGGGCTAATCAACAGAAAGGAAGGTTGGGCGAAACCGTGCTCTTCGATAAAACTGGCGGCTTTTGCTAATCTTTTGCTTTTCTCGATGAAAAGATCACGACCCAGGACGGATCCTGCTTTATCAAAGGTTGCCGCAGACAATTTGCAATCAGTCAATGCCCGATTTACCGAATGCAAGATGGCCAGGCTCATTGCGGTTTGGTCTTCAATCACACCAGCTGGAAGGGTGGGATCTTCTTTTATCCGATTCTTTCCATTTTTAATCAGATAGTTTTCTCCCATTGCCATTGCCATTTTTCGGAATGGTCGATTTTGAACGATTTTTGGTCCATATTGGAGGATGGCATTTAGAAGCAAATTTACACTTTCATTTGTTTTGATCTCTTGAAGCTCTTGTTTCATTTTTTGCCTCCTTTAGCTACATTGAACAGCTGTGCCACGTGACAGCTTTTCTCTTGGTTTAATTTACAGTATAGCTCTTATGGTTGGATACCTCTTCATACAAAAGTGTCATTTTGGTTTTAATTCGCTTTGCATTTTTTAGAAATTGATGTGAGACCTTTATCCGTAATTAGTCACATCCGACCAGTTCAGATGGGGTCTAAACGCTTTTACTTGATCAGATTAATCAAGCCATAGCCTCCAAAAACGACAAGTACTGCTCCAATAATGTTAGCTGTTAGAGTCGTCCATAAATAAGTGAAGATAGGAACATGAAAGACACCGCTTGCTACGCTGACAAATTTGGGTCCGAAGCCTGGTAACATGCGAGCCAATAGCAAGAAAACGGGGGAATTCATCGGTAATTTGCCCAGGTGAAATGGTAGATTTTCCTTCTTTTTTTCAAAATCTGACAGATCCCCAATTTTCCCGGCAATGAGCATTTCCACGATTGCTGCCAGAGTATTTCCGATGACTGCAAGTAACAGTGCAATATAGGGACCCTTCCAGGCCAAGACCATCAATGTAACCGGCTCTGAAGGGATTAGTGTAACCCCAAGCAAAAGGTACACAGCCAGGCATATGAAAATTCCGGTGCCTTCGTTCATCTGTAAAAAATCGTTCATTTTTGTGATATCAAAGTTAATCGCAAAAATGATCGCAACAATGATAAATATAGCCATGGGTACAAGCGTGTACCATTTCTTGCTGGGGGTTTTTTCTGCGCTTTTTTCCAAGTTTGCCTGTAATCTCCGTTTGAACGAACGGTTGCAAAACTATGTAAAAGAGGATGCCTCCTGCCAGAGTGTTGCAGAAACCGAAACTGCAGCACTGCGGTGGCAGAAGCTTGAATCATTCGTATGAATCAATAAGCACCGTTTGTGGTTCATATGCCAACGTTGCGCTCTCGCACTTCTGTTTTGATTTTTCCTCAAGTTGTGCCAAAAGCCTGTTTACACGGGGGCGGTTGTATCGCTGCATCACGATTGGAATCAAATTGTTCAGGAATGCATAAGCCACCATCCACATGCCTGCTTCAACGCTGTTCCAAAGAAAGAACAAGAAACCCGGCAAAATCATAACGATATGGCAAAATTCTGACCGACAACTCTCCTTTACCCATAATCTGACATTCTCTACTGAATATTCGGTTATGTGTTTGATCTCATAAGCACCACGATAGAGCGCAGCGCCACTGGGTATCAACTTCTTCCAACTTTTAACGCGAAAAATCTTTTGATAGATTTCGCCTCCTTTTTCCCATGGTTTTGTTTGAAACCACTTTTTCTCAGGGTCAAAAAGTTCAATTGGCAGCTTGGAAAAGGTATACCCAATGCTTAAATGGAATAATATCCAAGCGACAATATCCAGGATAATTGTTGCAGTCTTCGACAAGAAAATGATTCTCATAAGGCCTATTTTACTTCCTGATTCTTCATGTAATCATCGATGTAACGACTCATATCATTTTATTTCGTCTGAGAGACCACCTGGATGGTTGCAAGAATTCTCAGGCACTCAAGAAAGTTACCAGATTTGCAATGCTAGATATTATTCCGCCTCCTTCCGCCAGCACAAAATCTGCAGAACATTGATTTGTTTAAGATTTACTATTAATAGATTAATGGAATTCGGAATAATTGTCTTGAAACAGAAGTGCTATCTTGGTGTTAATTTGATACCGCTACGGCTTAGGTCAATTGATAAACCCTTGCTGTTGGGCAACTCGAACGGCTTGGGTGCGGGTGGAAACCCCTAACTTCGTAAAGGCATTGTTCAGGTGCCTCTTCACCGTATTTACGGAAATATGAAGTTCCAAGGCAATTTCATTGTTGGAATATCCTTTGCCTACTAATTGCATTACTTCAATTTCCCGGTTGGTCAGCAACTCGACGATCAAAAAATTCATTTCCGACTCTTCTTCAGCCTCTTTTTTGCTCTTTTTTATATCGACGCCTTTATTTGTCAGGCGGAAGAGAAGATCAGCCACGAAGGCTTTGCTGGGCAACTTGTCCTTAATTTTGTTTTGCTTTAGAGCTGCCAGATAATGAATCAACACTTGCGACATGGGAATACCCTCGTCCAAAAACAATTGTCGAAATTCTTGAGGCTCGGCAATTTTCAGAGCAGAATTCAATGCTGTGAGCATTTCATCGTCTTTGTTGAGTTCATGGTATGCCAGTGAAAGCAAGATGTAAACTTCAATCAAATGCTCGGTCATACCCGCATCAACCAACAATGGAATGAGTTCATTGAGTTTCTCTGTTGCCGTGTATAGTTTTATTGGATCGTGTTGTAAGCGCCCCTGGGTGAGCAAGCTCCGGGCAATAAGTATTAGAGCATTGTCTGCTATCGTAAACGGGATACTTCTCAGGTCTTTCAGACTGGTTTTTTCATCAAGCCCAAGTTTTTGCATCAATTTCAGACCGGTTGAAATCTGCCCTCTCTGCAAAGCCCACTTCACTTCATTTAAGTCGAGAATCAAATCGTCTAATTTTGCCTGACTCGTGATGGAAAGCTGCCTGGCAAGCGTCAGTTCATTTTTTGATTTTGAGAAATCTCCCCGGCATTGATACAGATGCGCCATGCGAATATGGGTATCAAATTCGTTGAATGATAGAAAGGAATCTCCACTCTTTTCGATACTTTTTTGTAAATATTGCTGTGCTTCATCAAGCTGATTTCTTGCCAAATAGATCTCGGAAATCTCTTTATAAAATAAGCTTTCAAGCGCAGAATATTTTCCGGACGCAGCGGATGAAAATTTTAAGGACTGTTGAAAAATAATCATTGCCTGATCGAGTTGCCCGTTGTCAATCAATATTTCTCCCAGGTTGCTACGGGCAATCATCATCGCGAACCAATTGCCGGATTTTTCTCCAGAGGTGATCGTTTTGCGCAAAACGCGAATGGCTTCTGTCAGTTGACCATTGATAGAGAGCGTAATTCCCTGATTTAACAGAGCAAAGCTTTGTGTAAAATTATTCTCATCTGACAGCAGGCGCATGGTTTGCCTTGTAAGCTCCAGCGATTTATTCGTATCGCACTCGGCAGCGGCAATAAGGGACTTTGCAGCGGCTATCAGCGCCCAAATTTCATTTTCAAAAGGTTTCAATTTTGAATCTGGGCTAAGAGCCTCCAATAATTCGCTGGCTTTGTCCAACCAGTTTTCACCAGTCTCAAAATCAAAGGATAGTAAAGACCACCAGGAATAAAGTAGGCTCAATAAGGGGCTGGAAGCCATAAGTTTCCGGTCTATTCTGTTAATTTGCCCAATGATATCCAAGACGCGGTTTTGTCTGATTGCCTCCAAAGCGTATGTTTCCATAAGTTCAACCAGTTTGGACTTATCGTCAATACATTCTGCGTAAGTAAGAGCAGCGTCATACAAACCGTTTTCTTCGCACCAACTAATAGCCCGTGTATATAGGATGGGTATTTCCTCTCGATGAGTTTCTGTGAGGATCTGTCGCAAAGCCGTGACAAAAAGAGGATGATAGCGGTACCAAGTTTCTTCCGGGTCTAAAGTGTTCAGGAATAAATTGGAATGATAGAGTTCATTTAGTAGTTCACGGCTATTGGAAGTTGGCTCAAATGGCTTAAGAATGTAATCACACAGGGGTCCACAGAGAGTGGTTAAGATTGAGGTACGCAATAAAAAATTCTGGATTTCAACGGGTTGCTGTCTGATAACTTCCTCAACGATGTATTCCAGCGTCAAATTTGCATTGGAAGTGATGGTTATGTCTTCCGTTTGCACCAATTTCTCGTCAATATTCGTGAGGGATACAAGCTGTAATCCGGTTATCCACCCTTCAGTTTTTTTGTAGAACTGCTCTACGGCTTGTTCTGGCAGACTGAGCTGCCTGATTTGGTTGAGGAACTGGTTTGTTTCTTGTAATGAAAAAGCAAGATCCTCGGCACGTAGTTCGGTGATGCGGTGATTAACGCGTAAACGGGCCAGGGGGAAAGGAGGATCGGACCGGGTAATAATGACCAGCCGTAAATGGTCGGGAAAATGATCTAAAAGGTAGATGATACTTTCATGGATTTGCTTATTTTTGATATTGTGATAATCATCAAGAATAAGAGTGAAATCGGTTGTTGATTCTGAAAAGTTATTTATAAGAGCTGCCAATGTGGCAGGATAATTGCCATTTGAATCAATCTCCGATGGCAGGGATAATTGAGAGTGGTTAATGGAAAAAAAGGTTTTATCCAGCAATTGCTTAATGTAACGACTAAAGATCAACGGGTCGTTATCGTATGCGTCGAGTGATAACCAGGCAACAGGAGTCTTGCTATGATGTGCCCAATCTGCAACCAGGGTGGTTTTTCCATAACCGGGAGGTGCAGATACCAGGACAAACCCATACTCAATTCCCTTTTCAATTCTATCGATCAGATGGCTGCGATGAACCAGATTATTCTTGATTAATGGTGTCACCATCTTGATCTGAAGCAAAGGAAATTCGTTGAAGTTTTTCATGCAATATTTCCTCAGTTTTTACGCTCTACTATTTTAAGAATAGTATACAGTACTCTCATTTTAACATAGGCTTCGGTTACTATTTTTAACGGGGAGTTTTGAACAATGTAATGAGGTTCAAGCCTCTTCATAAGCTCGCAATCTCAGGAATTATTTTTGGCTTTCGGCATGGGTATTCAGCATCCAGAAATTCATTATTACCATGGCGATCAAAGCCACAATAACTGGCAGTGTACACGAGCCAACCCCAATGATCAGTTTACGATAGCCGAGACAGTCATGGAATAATCCAGCTGGAGTGACAGCTTGTGGATTGCAAATGAGGAGATCGATCTCGCTGGGTTGGGTGAGAAGGACGCGATCCTGGTGGAATGCAAACGGACCAGCAAACAGCGGCTGTTAATATTCTGGCAGAATTGGAGAGAGAGGCAGAGCGTGTCAAGCCCGAGTTGGGAGATCGTCACATTCGTTTTGCTTTATCCTCCCGATCTGGTTTCACATCTTATCTGATCGAGGTCACAAAACAGTGGCAACACTTTATTTCATTAATTTTGGCTGAGATCGTGGGGGAAAAATCCATCAAAGGGGATGCATTCTCTTGCCGCAGACTTTCCCGCTGATGTAGGGTTGACCTGGCGCCGGCTTTACCGCAGAGTTAACGATCAGGGGGATATTTTCGAATTGTTCCACTATTGATCATCAGACTATTCTCAAATTCCTGGGGTTAAAGCTTGCGCAATTCTGCTTGTAATGCTGGCCGGCGTGAATAGGTATTTTTCAACTCGTCCAAGTATGATGACCATTCTTCTTTCCTGCCAGAGGCAAGGTAAGCTTGTTTCATCTTTGCCAGCCAGCTCGCTGCAATAGCATAATATTTACTCTGGGTTTTGGCGATTAACCCTTCTGCTTGTTTTCGGCTGGCCTGGATCACCCAATCGGGTCGAAAGGGTAAAACAGCATCCACGACTTTTTGAATCAGGGAATAATTCCATTCGCCAGCTTTATCGGCGATGCTGATCGCCTTGTCCCATTCCTCTTCAGAAAGATACACATCGACAAGCACATCTGTACGGTGTGAAACTTGAAGAACTTGCATGAGAATCAATCGTAAATTTTCCCAATTCGCGCCAGATAATTTCTTGAGTATACTGTAAAGTTCCAATGAAGGTAGACTGGTGAATGCCACCTGATAAGCTTGGATGGCTTTATCAATCTGTCCCTGGGACTCTTCAATGGGTCCCAGCCAGGCGCCTAATGCATGTTTGCTGCCATCCAAATCAAGCCCTTTCTCCGCCAGGCGCAGTGCATCTGGTAAATGCCCGGCGTCTCGCAGCGCTTTGGCGATCACCAAGGCATCACTGGCTTGAGTCAGGGTTTTCCAGGCAACTTCTTTCGCTTTTTCAAACTCTCCTAATTCTATCTGTTTGAGAATATAACGCCGGTATTCTCCAACCTCAAGACATAACTTAAGATATTCTTCTACCCGGTTCTGACGTTCCAAGATATTTAATTTCGCTTCGGTCAGGATGGTTTCGTCATAATCATAATCTTCCTGGTCATCCAATACTTCCTCCGACCAACCAAGATTCAGGGCGGCCAGGATCACATCCAGATCATCAATCCCGTAAGCACTTAATTCTTTAATCACAGGTTCCAACTCATTAAACAGGTTCCGGCGTTCGGTTTTGCTGAGGTCAGCGCTCAGAATGGCTTCAACAAGTGGCAAGGCCAATTCACTAAAAAAGCCACCCAACTCGCCGTCGGAATCATCAAACTGTTCAAAACTTCTACCGACCTCGGTTAGAAGAGTGGTCAGGATTACCAACGCCCCTTGCGCATCCTCGGCTTCCAGAAAATCATAGGCTGTGTCTCGGACGTGATTCAGCTGGTCGACCATTCCACCCATCATCCAGTATGCTTCTGACATGCGATACCCTTGCAGACTGCGCAAGATGCTTTGAATTTGTCGCTTGTATGCCGTCTTTGATACTTCTGTTTTACGCTTATTTCGTTGTTGGGCAGGTTGGGACTTGGCTGACACGGCTGGAATGGCAGTTTGCAGCCATGAATATAAATCCGGGCTTTGATCTACCATTTTGGTGATCAGGTGAACCAGATCACCTTTATCCAGTTGCCCCAACAGCTCTTCGATGTTCTTCTGCTCGATAAAAGTATCCGGGTTATGGATGTAGGTGAGCACTAAAGCAATGATATGCTTGCAGTAACCACCCCAGTCATACGGACAGGTGCAGGATGCCTCCTGAATACCGCCTTCATCCAATTGAACATGGATTTGATAAAACGGCGCACTGCTGCCTTCGCATTTTCCGATCAAAAGGTCACCCTGCCGGAAAGTGTCAAATACTGCATTGGATTGATACAGCTTATACCCCCGAGCATAGCTTTCGGGAGATGATAAAGATTTAAGTGCGCTTTCGGTAATTTTCATTGTCAGGCAGAGGATTCATAAACAATTGTACAGATGGTGATACCTCTCTTATTATTTTCAAGTAAAGGCTAATTCCATTAATTTGAGCTAAATAATTACCCGCCTCGGTGTGCGCGTTCATTGCAAAGGCGTAGTGGGTACTGTTAGCCAAATTATAACCAGGTATACCCTTATTGGGTCTTTTCTGGCAAGCTTCCAGGCAATCAAAACCCGCATAAGGTCATTTTGTGTCGGGAATCAACTTAAATTCAACCTTTGCACCTAACGCTTCAGCGATCTTGGTAAGGAAGGATAAACTCGGAGTACTTGAGCCATTTTCCAGTCTGGCGATGGAAGGCTGCCGGGTGCCAACCATCTCAGCAAGTTGAGCCTGAGTTAAACCCCTTAACATGCGGAGCCGGGCAACCTGGTAGCCGGGTTCCAATTCCTCGGCAGCAGCCAAGAAATCTGGGTCCTTAATCTTTTCAGTTTCCCAATCTCTAAATTTAGGCGATTTACTTCCCTCCATGCCAAATCCTTTGAATCTCTCAGGCCTAGATGATCAATGCTCGCAAGAACTAATCTACCTGTACTAATCAGATCTGTCGCTAAAGAAATCTAAACTCTAAAAATCCAGATTTCTTCATTTTTTGCGTCGGTCCCAATCATAGTAAGTGCTTTGTTATTATCAATTTTAGACTGAAATGATAATAACATTGGGCATGTTCTCATTTATGAAAATAGCCTCTGCCTGAATGCAACATCAAATGTCTTCATCCGTAATAAGCCCTGGATGGCGTCATCCTTGGCAAAATCATATGTCATCTTTGTGTTTGGTCTTGTCCACCAGGATAAATCCCTGGCCGGGTTTTGGCGTTGGCGGCAAGGTTTCGCCTTTAGTAACTGTGACTTCAGTCCCAGTTTTTCCGCCTTTTGGTCCTACTATGCCATATTGTCCAGATTCCGGGGCCTTCTGACCCGGCTTATGCATTGTACCTTTGGGTTTACTCATTCGGATATCCTTTCTGGTCATAATGACCAACGACCAAAACGCATTTGACATTCACCGTCTGGCAGCCTTGCCCCTTGATCGAGCATTTCACGGAGGGCAACAGCTGCCTGGTTTGCTGTAAGAACATGGTGGATCACCATTTCATCCAATATCCATAACACCCCGTGAACCGGTAACCCCTGCGCTTTGGCAAGTTCATTAAGTCTTCGGTCGCCGGTCACCAAACTTGCATCCAATGCCCTGGCAAGCAATAATGCTGCCAGGTCGATAACTGATAATTGACGATGGGTTTGCCTTAACTGGACTAATTCAAGCACATATTCAGGTTCAAGACCATGTGTTTGCAACCCCAAATCTTGAAGCGTTGCCCACCCAGGATGAATATACTCCTCTACCGCAAAATCAGTGGTGAAGAATTGGTATGGAAGACGGAAAACATCGGCTAATATCTTGCCGTTCTCGAGGTCAATCCAAATATTCGTATCAGTTACCAGAACAGATGGCAAGGTCATTTGGCTGCAGTGCCTCCACCTCCCACCCTAGTTGTAATGGCTCGCCTAACAATTCCTGTGCCCTGGACCGCGAGATCAAATCCTCAGCCAAAGCGCGATAAATCAACCGTTTCATCCGCATGGGCGTTTCAGATGGATAAGGTTTTCCTGGTTCCTGGCGATGCCAATCATTGGCGCGAAACTGCTGGAATAAACGCGTCGCGGTGTTTTCAGAAATAATGGAAAGATCCTTGGCGCGGTAAATCCAGGCCTGCATACTTAAGCCGTATTTATGCTTAAGCATGTGCAACTCGTTGATGTTGAGGTCCGTACGGTTTGCGCCCAGTTCAAAGCGAGCCGTTTCAGCCGGCACGAGGAAAGCCCCTACAAACCGATTGGCCGCCTGTTCTGGCTTGAGGTCACCCTGAACATCCAGGATCAGGTGTCCCAGTTCATGCGCTAAATTAAATCGCTGCCGATCGCCTGATAATTCATCTTTGGTTACAATCACCGGATCACCATCCGCTTTGAAGGTGCAAGCGTCAAAATGGTCAAAACCGGAGATGATCCCCACCTTGATTCCCCGGTCCTCCAGCAACTGAACCAGATTTTCGATTGCATCATAGCCCAGGCTCCAGTGGTCACGTAATTCGAGAGCCGCGGTTTCAATCTCATCCAGTGAGGTCACTTTGCGCAGGGGGAGATTTGCTGCATGTTGTTCTTCCGGGAAAAGACTTTCAACCTCGAGATAACGCTCCACCCAATCCTGGATGCGCATCTGGATGGCTTCCTGTTTTTTGACGCCCAGTACAGCGTGTTTTCGATATGCTTGAAGTTGAACTGAGACCGTGCTCGGGCGAAAGAAGAAATCAACTTTTACTTTTAATGCCTGGGCTAAACGCAGCATTACACCTGAGCTGGGCACATCCTGGTCCCGCTCGTATTTTGATATCGCCATGGCGCTGACCCCAATTTCATCTGCCAGTTTTCGCAAGGAATAATTACTCGCTTTCCGAGCCTGTTTGATACGCCCTCCGATGGTCACGGCTGCCTCCTTTTCCTTTTCCTTTTCCTTTTCCTTTTCCTTTTCAGTTTACATAATAACATAAATAATGTATTTTGTAAACCGGCAATTTAACTTAAAAGGGTTTTGTTTGGGTGGAAACAAAGTGACCATCTTTATGCAATAGTCAATTTGCTCTTATCCAACTTGTCCATCTTGTCCAAACCATTATATGCACTTCACTTCTTGACCTATCTACTACGAGGAAGTAAAATCCCACTAAATTTTTGGTCTTTTTGGGAAAACAAATATGAAACTCACGCACCGTCAGGAAACTTTTATTCATCACCTGCTCGACCTGTATCACGAATTGAATGGTCCAATTCATTATTCCGCGCTTGCCGAAAGAATTGGGGTCAGTCCATTCACGGCATACGACATGCTGCGCCTGTTTGAAGAAAAAGGTTTGGTGACTTCCCAATACCGTCTCGATTCTGACAAACCAGTCGTTGGGCGTTCCGAAATAGTCTTTCTGCCGACGGAGCACGCCCACCAGTTGTTCAATGAATTGGCTGGAGATACTGACCCAGGCAACTGGGAACAGGTCAGGACACAAATCTTGGAGAAGATTCGAGGGGGAGGCTTGGATGATATTGTTTTGGCAGAGGAAATACTGGCGCGTGTGCCGCCGGATGTTCCAGATGTTCTTCGCTATTGCATTGAAGTCATGACCATTGTTATCCTGCGGCTTGGCAAAGGAGCGGGACGTCGGGTTTTGGCTGAACACCTGCCCCAGATTATTGAGTGGAAGGGCACGGTTACCCGCTCGGGTCTGATGCTGCTGGGTGGTTTTACACTGGGATTACTGGCGAATGAAAGTAATGGTGATGTGGAATGGAATATGCTTTTTCTGGAGCACATCCGCCGTTACCAGTCGCTCGTCATGGATATGGAACCGCGCCTGTGCCGCCGGTTGGGTGATAGTATGAAGGATGTATTTGCTCCAATCTTCGCGGCATAATATTTTTGTTCAATTCTTTGGTCTTTTTGGAAAGGCGACATGAGTATAGCGATTGAAACTCTTCAACTTATAAAACGTTATCCCGGGCAAAAAAAAGAGGACCGTCCGGCTATTGATACGATTGACCTGACCGTCGAGTCCGGTCAACTGTATGGACTGGTCGGTCCCGACGGTGCTGGAAAAACCACAATCCTCCGTATTCTGTCCACCGTGATAAAGCCGACATCCGGTTCCGCTCACCTGGCGGGTTTTGACGTAATAAAACAATCCGAAGATGTGCGGGCATTGTTAGGGTACATGCCGCAAGCCTTCAGTATATATCCCGATTTGACCGTGAAGGAAAACCTGAAATTCTTTGCCGACATCAACGGTGTCCCTGCCAGGGAACAAAAACAACGTATTGATGAATTGTTGGAGTTTGCCCGGCTTACTGAGTTCTCCACCCGCCGCAGTGAGAACCTTTCAGGCGGAATGCGCAAAAAACTAACCCTCGCCTGCGCCCTTATCCACGAACCGAAGATTTTGCTGTTAGACGAGCCCACCACTGGTGTGGACCCGGTTTCAAGACGTGAGTTGTGGCATCTGCTTGCAAAGGTGATCCAGCAAGGCGTAACCGTATTGGTCAGCACACCTTATATGGATGAAGCCGAGCGGTGCAGTACCGTGAGCATCATCAACACGGGGCGGATGCTTATAACTGGCGCGCCTATCGAACTGGAAAACCAAATGCCCTTCCAAATTGTGGAGGTTAAAGCCAGACCACGGCACGCATTGCGCGCCGTAGCAGACCAGACCGAGGGCGTGTTGAGTTGGAGAGCCGTCGGCGACCGCCTGCGCTTGTCGGTTGACAACCCTAATGCGGTCATGCCACGAATCGATGATGAGTTGAAAAAAGCCGGGGCGCAAATCAGCATTCTGAGAGAAGCGCGTATTTTGATGGAAGATGTATTCATATATTTGGTGGAAAAGCAGAAGGAGCAGGCATGAGTAAAGAGAACGCCGTGGAAGCTGTTCAATTGACGCGCCTGTTCGGTGATTTTACAGCCGTGGACCGAGTCAGTTTTGAAATTCCGCGTGGCGAGATTTTCGGATTGCTTGGACCGAACGGGGCAGGAAAGACCACCACCATTCGGATGTTGTGTGGAATTCTAAAGCCCACTTCAGGAGAAGCGCGGGTGATGGGATTCGACGTCGCCAGGCATGCAGAGGATGTGAAGCAGCGCATTGGCTACATGTCGCAGAAATTTGCGCTCTATAACGACCTGACGGTATATGAGAATCTGGATTTTTACGCCAACCTGTACGGCGTAAAGCGTGAGACATTCAAACCGCGCCTGACCGAATTGATTGACATGGCGGGCCTGCAAGGGCATGAAAGGCAACTGACCGCTGACCTTTCCGGCGCGTGGCGGCAGCGGTTAGCGCTGGCTTGCGCCATCGTCCACGAGCCGCCAATGCTGTTTCTGGATGAACCTACTGCAGGCGTGGACCCCATTTCGCGCCGTGAGTTTTGGGAGATGATTTATACCCTCGCCGGGCAGGGCGTAAGCGTGCTGGCGACCACCCACTACATGGATGAAGCCGAGTTTTGCAACGTAATCGGCATGATGTACAATGCACGGCTAATCGCGCTGAACGACCCCGATTCGCTCAAGGAAGCGATGGAAGGGGTTTTGCTAGAAGTAGACTGCGACCAACCTGGAAAAGCCGAATCTGTTTTACAAGCCTTGTCTGAAGTTACAGACGTGGCTGCGCACGGTGTGTCGCTCCATGTACTGGTCGATGCAGAAACAGCAGAGCCTGCCATTCGGCAGGCGTTGGTTCAGAATGGCATTAACCCTCGACGGATTGAGCGCGTTTTGCCATCTTTGGAAGACGTGTTCGTTTCCCTGGTCAACAAAGAAAATCGCCTGCGTTTGCGGGCAGAAATCGAATAGGAGGCATACATGGGACAGGGTTTTCGCCGTATGGCGACAATTGTTCATAAAGAATGGCTGCATATTATCCGCGACCCGCGTACGCTGGCATTGGTCATTGTTATGCCCGTAATGATGCTGATGCTGCTGGGATATGCAGTAGCCAACGACGTGGAAGATTTACCTCTGGCAGTAGCTGACCTCTCGCGTACGGATGCAAGCCGCACCCTACTGGAGAAATTCAGCGCGAGTGGATTCTACTTGGTCACCCACGTTGCTCAAAATGAAGATGAAATTCTTCAGTTGCTGGATGCTGGCATAGTCAAGGCGGGTATTTATATCCCCGAAGATTTTGGGCGTAACATCAGCACCGGCGGAGTGGGAACAGTCCAGTTTTATATTGACGGTTCAAATCCGACCGTAGCCCAGACCGCGCAACTGGCTGCAGAAACCGTAAGCCAGGCGACTTCGCAACAAATCCTCATTCAACGCCTTGAACGCAGTGGAGCGGGCTTGACTATCAGCCTGCCAATAGACACGCACATTCTCTATTTGTACAACCCAGACATGCGACGTATGAATTTTATAATTCCCGGCCTGGTGGCAGTCATTCTGCAAGTCCAGACCTTGTTGCTAACCGCCTTCGCGATTGTGCGTGAGCGCGAGCAGGGCACTTTTGAGCAGTTAATTGTCACACCTTTACGTTCCTGGGAATTGATTCTCGGCAAGATTTTGCCTTTTGTATTGGTAGCCTTACTGAATGTTGCCATGACTGTGGGGGCTGGCGCGCTCCTGTTTGGTGTGAAAGTTGCTGGGAGTATTGCCTTGCTGGCAGGTTTAAGCCTGGTTTTCCTGCTCAGTTCGCTCGGTCTGGGAGTGTTAATCTCGACGATTTCGCGAACTCAAATGCAGGCTATATATATGGCATCGTTCATTATGCTGCCATCCTTCCTGCTGGCAGGATTTTTAATTCCGCGCGATAACATGCCCTTGCTGGCTTACTATGCCGGCTATCTGTTGCCCGTTACTTATTTCCTTGAGATTGTGCGTGGCATCATCCTGAAAGGCGCGGGGTTAATTACCTTGTGGCCGTGGATCTGGCCAATGGTGTTTTTCAGTGTGGTGGTGTTTATATTATCTGTGCTCCTCTTCCGGAAGCAAATCGGTTGATGCTTGTAATATGACTTTGGAGGCTTTATGAATAGTCGAAGCAATTCTAAAAAACAAAAAAATTCGGCTGGAGAATTTCCTATGAAAAATCGAAATTTAAACATTCTGATGCTGCTAGTTCTGATATCTTTCCTGTTAGGCGCCTGCGCTTCGCTCCCCGGCCGAACTGCGGAAAATGGTGCGTTAACTGCTTCCGGCACCGTTTCCGCCCGTCAGGTATCGGTCGCTCCCGAACTTGGGGGGAAAGTGGTAGAGGTACTTGTCGAGGAAGGACAGTCCGTGAAGACTGGAGACGTACTCTTCAGGCTCGATGACGCCTTCCTGCAGGCGCAGCGAGAACAGGCAACTGCGGCCGTACAGTTGGCCGAAGCGGGCTTGAGCGCCGCCCAAGCCCAACTGGAAAGCGCCCGCACCCAATCTGATCTGGCCTTGCAAGCTGCCCGCCAGCAGGACAGACAGAACCGGTTGAATACTTGGCAGTCTGAGGTTCCGGAAGAATTTAACCTGCCCGTCTGGTACTTTGAAAAGGATGAGGAGATCACCGCCGCAGAGAAGGAAGTTGCGGAAGCCAAAGCGGCTCTCGAGTCCGAACTTTCGAACCTGGACACTGTTCTTACCAGCGCCAGCAACGCTAACTTTGTGGCTGCCGAAGAGCATCTCGTCGACGCACAAACGGCGTTTACAGTCGCTCGTCAAGTGTTGGATTTAGCAGAACTGGCGCGGGACAACGAGGACTTGACCGCACAAGCCCAAAAACAATTCGATGCTGCCCAGGCTGAATTGCGCGCAGCCCAGGAAGCTTACAACAGCATGCTCACCAGTGCCACCAGCCGCGATGTGCTGGAAGCTCGCGCTCGGGTGGCTGTCGCCAGGTCGCGCTATGATGCCGCCCTTGACCTGTTGAATGGGCTTCAAACCGGGGAAAATTCGTTGCAGGTGATGGCTGCCCAAAACGGGCTGGCGCAGGCAGAGACTGCGGTCTCCCAGGCTGAAGCTGGACTGGCTCAGGCCCAGGCTGCCCTGAAGTCAATCGATATCCAGATTGCCAGGGCGACAATAACTTCACCCATTGATGGTATTCTGCTGACGCGCAACCTCGAGGTTGGCGAAACGGTCTCCCCAGGAAGTACCCTCATGACGATTGGCCAGTTGGATGAAGTGGAGTTGGTGGTTTACATTCCGGAAGATCGTTACGGTGAGATTAACCTGGGTGACAAAGTGGAAATTCGGGTTGATTCATTTCCTGGCGAAACCTTCAACGGGACTGTTGCTCACATTTCCGATCAGGCTGAATTTACCCCGCGCAACGTACAAACCATCGAAGGTCGACGTGCCACGGTCTACGCGGTGAAGTTGCTCGTACCCAACCCGAATTTAAAGCTTAAGCCTGGTATGCCGGCTGATGTAACTTTTCTGGAGTAAAATCAAATCATAATCGGGCAATGCCCTTTTCAGACAGAAGAGCGCCTCGGTCATTGCTTTCTATCATTATAAATTGAGAGAAAGGATAACAATCTATGGACATCACTGATAACACCCTAAAAGAGATCCCTAATTCCGAACAGAACGTTGCTGTTGTGACTGATAGTGTGGCGCAGGTTCCGGCGGAGGTGGCGCGGGAGTTGGATATTTCCGTCATCCCGTTTACTGTGTCGATTGACAGACAGCCGTATCTGGATGGAATTGACCTCGCACCTCATGAACTCTACCGCCGCATGCGCCTCGAAGACATCATGCCGACCACCGCTGCCCCTTCGCTAGGGCAGTACCTGCAGGCTTTCGAGGCTTGTCTGCGCGCCGGGGCGCAGACAGTGCTTTATGTAGCGCTCAGCAGCAAACTGAGCTCGGGCTACAGCACAGCCTGCCATGCAGCCAAGATGGTGCAGGAGGAGTTTCCAGACCGGATCGTTGAGGTGATGGACAGCCAGTTGGCGACCATTTCACAGGGTTTTGTGGCCATGGCTGCAGCTCGCGCCGCCAAGCAAGGAAAACCTTTGGCGGAAGTGAAGCAAGTGGCTGAAGATGCAGAACAGCGCGTCGGCTTCGCTGCAACGCTGGAAACGTTGGAGTATCTGGCGCGCGGCGGGCGCATCGGCAAGGCCGCCTTCATGCTTGGAAACCTGATCAAGATCAAACCCATCCTCACCCTCCAAGGGGGAGAAGTGATGCCGGTGGGTCGGGCAGGCGGTGAAACCCATGCTCTGCAGGCTATCGTGGATTACGTGGTGCGACAGGTCGACGATTACCGGGTCCTGGACCTGGCTATCATGGAAGCGGATGCCCAGGAACAGGCTGCACGCCTGGAGGAATTAGCCTTGCAAAAATTGCGGCCGACACAAATCTTCCACACGGAATTCACTCCCGTAATGGGCGTTCATACCGGACCGGGATTGGTTGGATTGGGCTATTACTATGAGTAACAGGTAGATTGCTTCTGGAGGATTCCTAACATGAGCGAAATGACTCAATTCTGGTCGATCGTGGGTTTTGCATTCTTATTATTATTTGGGTACCTGCTAGGCTCAATACCCAGCGGGTATCTGGCTGGAAAATGGATTAAAGGCATCGACTTGCGTGATTACGGCAGTGGAACAGTCAGCGGCTCGATGGTTTGGGAACATGTCGCCAAATGGGCGGTGGTTCCGGTCGGTCTTTTTGATATCTTCAAAGGCGCACTGCCGGTGTGGTTGGGGTTGCGTCTGGGTTTGCGAGAGGTCGCAGCCATGCTGATTGGATTTGCGGCTATCATTGGTCATAATTGGCCGGTTTATCTGAATTTTCATGGGGGGCGAGGATTCAGCCCATTTTTAGGAGTATTGTGGGTCCTTTTCCCTTGGGGAGTTCCGATTATATTGGCGGGTTTGGGTATCGGCAACGTATTTGGGTCGCCTGCGATACCATTACTTGTCCTGATTAGCTTGCCAATTTTTGCTGCATTATTAAATGGTCCATCCATTGTTTTATGGTTATCTGTGGGAATGACGGTTATTACCATTGTCAAACGACTTGAGGCAAACCGTAGACCTCTCCCAGATGATCCACTCGAACGCAGGAATGTGATTCTCCGTCGGATTTTCTTGGATCGGGATATTCAAGATCACGAAAGCTGGATACAAAGAGAACCTCATCAGCATAATTAGGCGCAAACTGGATTTTTTAAAATGGAAAAATTACATGAGCATGGTTCGTGTTTTGTTTGTGGCGAAGCTAACCCCAATAGTATGGGCGTCCAATGGTATTTTGTTGATGAAAACCACATTGAGAGTAATTTTATCTTCACCATTCATCACCAAGGTCCGCCTGGTTTTGTCCACGGTGGTGCATCAGCAGCAGTTTTAGACGAAGCCATGGGACTGGCAATTTGGAAAGCTGGTTACCGTGCCGTTACCGCAAACCTAATGATCGATTACCGTAAACCGATTCCATTAGGTGAACCCGTCCTGATCCGCGGTATGATGACCGGCAAAGTGAACAGGCGGATTGAAACTTCAGGTGAAATTTTATTGCCGGATAAATCTGCGGCAGTTTTTGCCCAAGGTATTTATGTTGACGGCGCTCATTTTTTTGACCTGGATGCCATTCCAGATTTCGTGTCTAAAAATGAATAGAGCTTATTCTAAAATTTTTTGGGTTTCGGTCTTTTCAATTGCCATGGCATATTTGGAAGCTGCCGTGGTTGTCTATTTGCGGCGGGTATATGGCATCGACGACTTAATTCTCCAGGTTCCTCCTTTCGATAAACAAATTGCTGTAATTGAATTGGGAAGGGAATTGACAACATTGGTAATGCTCCTTTGCATTGGGTGGATTGCCGGAGAGACGTTTCAATCCAGAGTCGGCTTTACCTTCATCACATTTGGCTTGTGGGATATTTTTTATTACGTCTGGTTACGGATTTTTATAGGCTGGCCTCAGAGCATCCTTGAACCGGATTTGCTTTTCTTGATCCCTCTTCCCTGGTGGGGACCGATACTGGCTCCCGTCCTGATAGCTTTATTGATGGTGATAGGTGGAATTATTGCGGTAATCAAAGTGGAGAAAAACGAACCTCTTCATATTGACGCCTGGTCTTGGGTATGCCTAATCAATGGTGTTTTGATACTCCTATATACATTCATGGAGGACGCATTAATAGCGTTACCTGCAGACGCATCAACGTTGAGTAGTTTAAAACCTTCACAATTTAATTGGCCGGTTTATTTTCTTGGATTCAGTCTGAGTGTGATTGCTCTTTGGCGAATGATGGTGGGTAGAAGCAGGACTTAAGAACCCAGCTTAATCTGAGACAGTAGAAAGAATTTGTATGAAAATCAGGCATCTTGGTCACTCTTGCGTGGAAATTCTCGGAAAGCACCATATCCTAATTGATCCGGATTTTACTCGTCCGCCGTTGCCCGATGTGGAATTCATCTGTGTATCCCATGCTCATAAAGACCATATTGGTAAGATTGCATCTGTACCAACTGGTCTTATTTTGGCAGCGCCTGATGTATGCGAAATTGCTCATAAAATGGGCATCCCCACATCGCGACTGAAACCAGTAAAAGCTGGAGAACAAATAGAAAACATAAAAATTCTTCCGGGTTTTAGTGTTGTAAAAGATCCAAGGCATACAATTTTCAATTTGCTTTTCCGTTTTCGGCTGCCAGATCCAGGCGGCACCCCGCTTTCCTTTCTCATTCAGGATGAAGCGGATCTTTTGCATATTGGCGATGCTCACGAAGCGCCCCTACCAGTTCGTCCGGACATTTTGTGCTTGCCATGGCGCACGTCACCCGTTGGGTCAGAAAGCTACAAATCTACTCTAATCCAAACTGCAAAGCAATTTGATGCTCAATATATTCTTCCCATCCATTTTGACTTGCCAGGAACTGAAGCTTCACCACTTGAAATTAGAGACCGCATCAGCGCTACCGTTCTTGTTGGAGAAAACTGGCACAGTTTCCATAACAAAAAAGAAGAGTTAATTAATAGATAACGGAAATAGAAATAAAATAGCAAAAGTTGCAATTGTAACCATGGTACTTGTTCTCTGACCCCTGCTCAGGGCGAAGAATAGATCCGCGGAAGGTTCAATTGGGTTGGATTGGTCACTTCCGAAATGAGCCCTGTGATTGGGGTTCACGCTGGGCCTGGAACGTTGGGTTTGGTCTTTTACAGTTTGACTGATTGATTACAGGTGAGATCGGCAAGTCTGTGCAATCCTACTAGTCCATTCAACAAAACCACTATAATTGAAAAAATTAGAGGAGATGTCATCATGGGAATTTCAAAAAGAATAGAGGAAGCTCGCAAAGCTTACGAAACGGGTGATGAAGCACTGTCTGCTAAGATTCATGAAAGAACCAGCATTTCTGGCACTGCGACTGAAGAGCATGGCTCAGCCAGTTCGCAATTTATTGGCAGTTTGGTTTACGGCGGATTGGATGGAATTATTACCACCTTTGCCGTAGTTAGTGGGGTTGCTGGAGCACAATTAAATCCCGGAATTATATTAATTTTAGGGTTGGCAAATTTATTTGGCGATGGTTTCTCAATGGCAACTGGTGCGTACCTCTCTTCAAAGAGTGAAAAGGAATATTATCAACGGGAGCGTGAACGGGAAGCCTGGGAAGTTGATCATTTTCCCGAAGGTGAAAAAGCAGAATTGGTCGAAATTTATCTTAGCCAGGGATATCCACTTGAAGATGCAGAAAAAATGGTGGAAATAAAAAGTAAGGAGAAGGAACGTTGGGTTAATGCCATGATGTTGGAAGAACTTGGATTAATGGAAAACACTGCCAATCCCTTTACAGAAGCTGGTTACACGTTCGTTGCTTTTATTGTCGCCGGGGTTATCCCGTTATTGGCTTATCTTGCAGATTACATTTTTAAATTAAAGATTCCTGCGACCCAATCCTTTTTTATCTCCATGGCGCTTTCAGGTTTAGCCCTTTTTGGTTTGGGCGCAGCAAAGGTTAAAATCACTGAACGAAATCCATTCCGCAGTGGATTGGAAATGCTTTTAGTAGGAGGGGCGGCCGCCGGGGTGGCTTATTTGATTGGTGCACTGCTTAAGGGTTTGGGAGTCGGGTAATTTCGAGATAAAAACACCTCCTACATAAAGTCAAGTTTTTCTCAAGAGATACACGAGCCCCCTGAAATAAGGACAGGCCAAGGGGATTAACAAGATAGCTTGACCTTTGCGCGATAAGACTGCTGCTAATAGCATCTTCTGCTAAGTCTGTCTACTCTTGTTCCGTACTTATAAATCGTGCACCGGCTGCGCGCATAGTTTCGCGCGCGGCTCTGCCCCCCTCTTGCGTTATCGCGCGGGTGGCATCTCTGATTAAGACAGTCTCAAAACCTTCATGGCATGCATCTAAAACAGTAGCAAGCACACAAACGTCCTCCGCAAGCCCTCCGACATACAACCGTCTGATGCCAGCTTTCCGGAAGTGTACTGCCAGGCCAGTCTGGTCAAAAGCCGAGTTCTGATCCTGGTCGAAGCGCACGCCCTTGCTGATAAGCACGGTTCCTTCTGGCAGGTTCAAGTCAGCGTGAAAGCCAGCTCCAAGGCTATCTTGAAGGCAATGAACAGGCCAAGCCCCGCCATTTTCTTGAAAGCTAGGGTGTTTGTTCGGATGCCAGTCACGGGAAGCGTACACAGGGATTTCTTTCATGCGTGCGGCTTCAATCCACTCATTTAGGATTGGAACAACTTGATCTCCCTCTTCAATGGGGAGGGATCCACCCGGGCAAAAATCGATTTGAACATCGATGATAAGCAGGGCATCACCGGTTTTCAGGAGCTCTGTTGGTTTGGTCATAGTTTTTCTCCAAGGGATACAGATTTAGTTCTTCTATACTGATTCAAGGTTTCCATTCACTCACCCCTGAACTCGTCAGTTACGCGTTCCTGGTATTCCTGCAAGGCAGGGCTGAGCTTCACCGGGTAAGGCATTTCAGCTCTGGTAAGAGAGCGTAACGGTACTGGCAGTCTGTTGATCTGTTCTTTGGCATAGGCTTGTGAATTTACCAAACTGACCTCAGCACCCTGAAGGCGAATTCCGCCGCGCAGAACAGGTTTAAGCAATGGATTGGCCTCAAGTTTCTCATCAGCCCTGGCGATGACATCGAACTTATCCTCACCCTGAACCGATACGCGAAATACCTGTTTTCTGCCTGGCAGAACAGTCTTTTCTGATACTAATTTCAAGCGTCCTTTGCCAGCATACTGGACAAGTTTATACCCAATATCAAGGTTCGGAACGTCACTTGAGACACCCATGGCAGTCCCAACGCCAAAGCCATCAATGGGCGCACCAGAAGAGACGAGTTTCTCAATTCTGTATTCGTCCAGGCCGCCACTGGCAAATATCTGAACCTGCTTCAAGCCAGCCTGGTCAAGCAATTCGCGTGCCTTAATGGAAAGGGATAAAAGATCGCCAGAATCCAGCCTTACGGCTGTGACTTTGAAATCATCGCCGAGTTCTCCTGCCAGATCAATGACTTTTTGAACACCTTTGAGGGTATCATAAGTATCCACCAGTAGCATGGTTTTCGGGTAAACTTTGGTAAAAGCCCTAAAGGCATCAGCCTCTGTAGGGTGGGACTGGATATAAGCATGGGCAACGGTCCCTGCCACTGAAATTCCATATTGCTTTCCAGCCATCACATTCGAGGTGGCATTGACACCCCCGATATAAAAAGCCCGGGCTCCTTTTATGGCAGCGTCGGTCCCATGGATACGACGGGCACTGAAATCCACCACTGGCCGGCCTTTGGCTGCTTCAACGACTCGCAGCGCTTTGGTGGCAAGCAGGGTCTGGATATGAATCTGGTTCATAACAAAGGTTTCAATTAACTGAGCTTGGGGGAGAGGGGCTTCGACTTCCAGGATGGGTTCATCCACAAAAAAAGGCGTTCCCTCCGGCAGGGCATAGAGGTTGCCCGTGAATCTAAAATGGCGCAGATAATCAAGAAAATCGGATTTGAATATGGGAAGGGTGGCAAGATAAGTGATATCAGAATCAGTAAAACGCAGGTTTTCCAGATAATCAATGACCGTATCAAGTCCAGCCGCCAAAAGAAAATTACGCTGAGGGGGCAGGCTGCGAACCGACAGGGTGAAAACAGCCTGTTCCTGCATCCCTTCAGCAAGGTACGCCTGCATCATCAACAGTTCATAGAGGTCGGTGAACAGGGAAAAGGAGGCATAGCTCTCACGTAAAGCAATTAACTCCTCCAGCAGGCCGGAAAAAATATCAAGATCAGAGGAACTGGAGAGGACAAAACGAATATGATTCACGGAGTTTAGGCTGCCGGCTTCATCCAGGATGCAATGAACGGCCACCCGTGCAGCTTCGGTCAGAGGGTATCCAAAATCACCGGTAGAAATGGCGGGAAAGGCGATGGAATGGAGTTGGTATTGTTCAGCCAAACCGAGCGCGTTATGGTAACAATCTTCCAATAGCGCCTCGGAAGGAAGGTCAACTCCATAGACCGGTCCCAGACAGTGGATTAGATAACGATTCGGGAGGTCGGACGCAGGAGTAATAACTGCCTGACCCGGTTTGAGAGGAGCCAGAGAACGGCCGGTTTCAGCCAAATGCGGCCTAACCCCCTGGTCAATAGCGCCAGAAACCCCTGCCTCCGGGAGCTGTTGCCCGTTGGCGGCGATTACTACGGCATCCATGGCAGGTTGGCTGGCGATATCCCCCTGAAGGCATTCAATCAAAACGTTTTTATAATGAATAGCGGTCATTCCGACTAGTCTCCTTTTATTGGTTCCCGGAGATGGACATTCCATAAAATTCAGAGAAATACCCAAACACCCGTTAAGGTCAGCAAATCCAAAAAATCGTGATTCGACTTCTTCACATTATACTCTTGCCCAAGACCTGAGACTGTCTATGGGAGCATTCTCCGATTAAGCTATGGCTTGAGCAGCAGATAACAGTCCCCATAATCACATGGGTTAGCAGATTCAGCCACAAACTGTTTGAAGCGCTGCTTCCGTCAGATGGGTGAACAGATCGGCAATCGGGGTATGAAAGGGAAATTGCTCGGAAGGCAGGCTTTGACCAAAACCGGTCCAGCGGCACGGCGATCTCTGTGGCCGGCTCGGACAGGGTTTCTTTAAATTCTTGCGGCCAACAGGCGGAGTCCGATGCCCGGTGCGGGCTCCAGGCCATCCACCTATGCAAAAGGGAGGGCGGCGATGATGCGGTGGGCTAGTTCGGGGCCAACGCCGGGGAGGAAAATCAATTCCTGCGGGCTGGCGTGGTTAATATCGACAATCCAACTCAGTCCACGCATCATCCGGTTCTCCTTTGCCGGTCAGGTCTTGGGCCCACTCCTATCCGGCAAAGTAGGGCGCTTGGGGTACGGCATGGGAATGTACTCCACCGAAGGCCGGCGCGTTGTTGCCTGGGGGTATAGATTCATGATCTGGTAGATTTCAGTGGGCATCTCGGTGGAGATTGTCAATCCCAATTCTCTGGCTTCGTCCACCGTTATAGGATAATCGTGCGTCCATTTGCCCGAAGCCAGGCCTATGGCTAACCGCTCGGCTTGTTCGGGATTGTAGTGGGTGCTGGCAATCCGCTGGATGGTGGCTTTGACTTGCTCGATAGCCTTGCGTGAAATGTCGGCCAGGATGAGGGTGTCGTCGTCGATTTTGTTGATGTCTTTTTGATCCAGCACGTTGAGGATCGAAACTGCTGGGTATTGGCCAATCTGTGGGTCCACCGGTCCCAGCACGGCGTTCTCGTCCATGATGATCTCATCGGCAGCCAGGGCGATCATCGTTCCGCCAGACATAGCGTAATGCGGCACGAACACGGTGACTTTGGCCGGATGTTTGGACAGGGCATTCGCAATCTGTTCCGAGGCTAACACCAGGCCGCCAGGAGTGTGCAGGATAACGTCAATCGGCAGGTTAGGGTCGGTGAGTTTGATGGCGCGCAGCACGCGTTCGGAGTCTTCAATGTCAAGGTAGCGCGCCACCGGGAAGCCCAGAAAAGCCATGCTTTCCTGGCGATGGATCAGGGCGATTACCCGGCTGTTGCGCCGTTCCTCCAACTTGCGGAACAGGTGCATCCGGGCGGCTTCTATCATTCTTTGATGGATGAGCGGTACAACCGACGCAATGAGCAGGAAGAACCATAGCAAGTTAAGCAGTTCCATAAAACCTCCAAAATTTACCAGGGGTAATATTCATCCGTGTGCCAGCATGGCGGCGATTTACGAAAGCAGAAAGGACGCGCCATAACCAATCCAAACAGGAAACCGCCAATGTGAGCCCACCAAGCCACGCCACCAACAGTGATATTGTTGAAGAATATGGAAAACAAACCGGAATAAAATTGTGAAACGAACCAAAGTCCCAAGTAGATCACGGCTGGGATTTCGACATACCAGGGAATAAAGAAGATTGGGGTGATGGTGATGACCCGGGCGCGTGGGTAATAAAAGAAGTAAGCCCCCATGACGGCGGCGATGGCGCCGCTGGCTCCCAACACAGGGGCAGTGCTGTTCAACATAGTGATGGCCTGAATCAACCCGGCGGCAATCCCTCCCAGCAGATAGAAAACCAGGTAGCGCAGCGAACCCATGCGGTCTTCGACGTTATCGCCGAATATGAACAGGATCCACATGTTGCTCAAGATGTGCAGCCAGCCGCCGTGCAAAAACATATGGGTCAGTAACGGCAGCCATGTGGACGGATTAGTGAGTTGAATGTGACCCGGCACCAGAGCAAAGGTCTGAAGGACCCACTCCTGCTGGCTTTGCGATAGTCCCATTTGTAAGAAGAACACCACAGCGTTAATAGCAATGATGACCCAGGTAACCAGCGGGAAAGATCGGGAGCGAATAGTATCTTTAATCGGTAGCATTATTTACTCTGGAACACGATTATTTATAAGTATATTACTCTCACAGAGGTTACGCAACCCAATCTGCAGAAAAAAATTCTGTCGTTTGGAGAAATCAAGATTCAGGTTTTAACTACTTCGGACGATGCAAATATTCTCATAAATACAATTTACCAAATTACCCGTTTCCACTTTGTTGCCTTGAATTGTTGGATACAAGATTTTCGGATATGAACGTTATCGAAATTCCTCACAAAATTCCTGAATTATCTAATTGACCAGTACTTGCGAAATGAAGTAAACGACTTAACAAAAAAGACCTGGAAAACCAGGTCCTAGGTAGCGGGGAGCGGATTCGAACCACTGACCTCCGGGTTATGAGCCCGACGAGCTACCACTGCTCTACCCCGCATCGGAATAAGAAGTATATAACAAAAAAAACTCATTGTCAAATCCAATTTTCTCCCTGTAAGAGCAAAATGATAATGTCCTAAAGTAGCAAAATAGAAATGTCCTAATGGATAATAGGAGCTATGAAATGGACAATCGAAATGAATGCTAAGGAATTAGCCTGTAAGGCTGAAATAGAACGGGTAGA
>DBRR01000044.1 GCA_002306055.1 Anaerolineaceae bacterium UBA1363 | reverse complement strand
TGACCGTCAGGTTGAAGAGCCCCCTGGCAAAAGCAAGCGCGATCTCCTGGGAGTCAGGGAAGCCTGATTGAAGAGACTGAAGCTTATCAACAGCCTCGGTTACTTCTGAAAGGTTATTCCTCGAATAAGTCAGGGCAAAAAGTAATCCTGAAAAAAGTAGATTAAGGAAGAAGTCTTCATTATCGGCTTCGAGTAAGACATTTGCCATCTTATAAAGTTTATATGGAGATATTCCGGCTTCAGCCTGGTTTATCAGACCTGCCATGATGCCGTATCCAGCCGGCTTTATGCGTGCAAATGCTTCCAGCCACACTTTACTCAGGAGGTAATGTGAGCTAAAACGAACAAAGAAGTCCCGTATCCGACTTTGATTAATTAATTTCTCTGATTCAGATTTCACAAGCGGCAGCATTTTAGATTGATCAGGAGCTGCTTCTTGAAAGTGACGATTAACAAAGTGCTCCCCAAGCAAGTCAGGTTTTATGCCTGGTATTCTGAAATAGGGTTCAGTTTCGTCCAAAACCTTCTCAGCAAGTCCGCAGGCTGCAAGTGATTCACAGAAATAGGTTGGTGAACTAAGTGGACATAAAGCACTCTTTAAATTTTCGTATGGTTCCAAGAGCACGGACTGAGTATCCAAATGATGCCCACCGAGTATGGTGGCTAAGGATAATATAATTTCCAGAGAATTGTAATCAACACTATTAGGAGACTTGGAATTCTGCGAGAAAAGTGATTTTAAGTTATCATATAGGCGGTCCAACTCGCGCTTTGTGAAATGGCTTAGGATCGCTTCTTGATCCCACTCAGTCGGGTCATTGCCTCTCAGGTAAGCATCAGCCAGGAACATGGCGAACAGTGGGCGTAAAAAAACAGGATCCAATTCCTTCAGACGCTGAATTAACTGATCGCAGGAATGATCATTCAGGGTGTTGACGACCTGATTATCCGGGTTTAGGGATTCTTCGTAGGAAAACAGGATTTCTTTAAGTTTTTCCTCCGGGATGGGACCGAGTTCCAACGATTCTTCCTGGTAAGCGAAATCCATGATATTGGGAAAGGTGTTAACCATGTTTTGGAGCCATGGTGGTTTGGGAGAAACTGCAGCTACTCCTTTTTGATCCGTGTCATCGTGCCTGGAAGTATTGTAACTTTCCCTTTGCAGCAGCAATACCCTGATTCGCTTTTGACTTGACTCATGAGCGATTGCCTGGATCCAAGCGGAAAACTGGTCGGAAAGGTTCTGGACGTAGTCAGCCAGAATGAGGACATTGCCAGGGATGCTTTTAACTATGTTATCGATTCTCTCTTGTGTGATTTCCTGATGATTGGTAAACTGGCACGCTTGCCAACCAGGAGCTAAGTTTAACAAGAACTGATTAACGAGACGGCTCTTCCCCATCCCGCCAGGACCTGTTACCGCCCACCAGGTCACGCGCTCACTTTTCGCAGTGGATTCTTTATTGTACAGGAAACCATGCAGTCTTTTTAACTCTTCCTCCCTTCCGGCGAAGGTGGTGAATTCATTGCGCCAGTCGAAGCGGTTATAAACATCCCGTTTTGTTCCAAGTTTTGGAAAAAAAACATCGAACCCAGTCGGATTCACATCCTCAAAGATATGTTCCAGGATAATGCTGATTGATTCGTGTTCTCCAGAAGGATAAAAAAAGGCTTGGATGGCAAAATCACTTAAAAAAATACGGCGTCTATCTTGTTCATCTTCTTTAGCTGAGATAGGCAAAATAGCGAAGTGATCTGTAGAAGAATCTTCTTTCCGAAAACGACCGAGCAAGTCCAAAGTACGGTCTTTTAATAGGCTTGCTCCAAGGAAAAACATAGACCGTTTCTGGAACAGTGTTCCCAGACTGTTTACAAGTGGAGAGCCTTTTTGATATACCCGGTCGTAAGCCGATTTCGGGAAAACGATCAGTTGTGAATCTTGATAGATGTCACCATGCACTTTAAATAGACAGCATCGCTCATTCTGTTTAGAAATTTCTTTAAGAATATCGCTGTTCGAGTCCGGATAAACTGGATCAATCGTTTTACCGACATTCGAAAAAGCTCTTTCGATGGTTTTATCAAAATTAGTGGTAATCAACAGACTGTTCGGAAACATGGCGGGCAGAATGTTCACTACCTGCCTGCGTAAGTTTTGGGTTTCCAATCTTTCCAGACCGAATATTTTTTCCCTGAGGATCAAGCCTACTTTTTTCTCGCCTACATTCCACAGGATTTCTGCAGCTTTTTCGAGGTCTGGCGACTCTTTTTCCATTTCTTGGATGAATGCAGGTGGATTACCGAGTTCGGAGGCGAGTTCGTGCAGAGCTTTAGTCCATGTTGGATAAACAAACGCAGTCAAACCTGAGCCGATGAAAGGAACTATCTTAAAATCACACGTATGATACGACTCTGCCATCAAATCTATTATTTTTTGATAGACGGAGTAATTTCCTTTTGAATAACTGAGAAGTTCATCAAAAGAAAGCATAGTACCTTCCTCTCGACAGCGGATTTCGCAGAAATAGTATATCATGAGATCTTGGATTTCCGGAAAGAGCACCTGTTCCATCCTGTTTTTGAACAGAAGAACGATATGTGCAATGATTATTGTGCAATGATTATTGTGCAATGATTATCTTGTCTTTGCGTGTGATTCTGTTATAATACTCAACAATGACTGGTCCGGTGAGCGGTCCTACATTTTGGGCTGCGAGCAAGGAGACCTGCAATAAACAAAATCTATAGGAGCATACGTCATGGCATTAACAAAAGCAGAAAAAAACGAAATTATTGAAAAGTACGCACGAGGAGCAGGCGACACGGGTTCACCCGAGGTTCAAATTGCTCTGCTTTCAAAACGTATAACTCAACTGACCGATCACCTGCGCACCAACAAGCACGACGAGTCTTCTCGCCGCGGTTTGTTGAAGCTGGTGGGTCAGCGTCGTCGTCTTTTGGCTTATTTGCGCCAGAAGAATTATGATAGTTTCCTGGCGATCACAGAATCTCTGAATATTCGCCGGAAATAAGTATTAAATGAAGGTCGTTTGCGCGAAAATAATTCCCACCGCCTTTTCAGATAAAGGCGGGGGAGTATTTCGTGCCTATTAATTAACAAGTCGATATATGCCAGTCGGGTATTGAAAATTGCTGATCAGATTCTGAGCGGCGGCTTTCAGTCCCTGAACTGGCAAACAGTGAAAGGACAACATGAAACCAGAAGCTAAATATTTTTCAGCCACCTTGGGTGGTAAAGAGGTCACCTTTGAGACCGGACGGATGGCACGCCTTGCAGGCGGATCCGTAATCCTGCGCCAGGGTGACAGTATGATGTTCGCGGCCGCCACAATGGGTGACCTGCGTGAAGGCGGTGACTTTTTCCCGCTGACTGTGGACTACGAAGAACGTATGTACGCCGGCGGTAAGATCCCCGGTTCGTTCTTCCGCCGCGAAGGACGCCCCTCCACAGATGCCACCCTCGTGGCTCGCCTGACAGACCGCCCATTGCGCCCGCTTTTCCCGGAGGGAATGCGCAACGAAGTGCAGGTCGTGCTAATGTCGCTTTCGGCTGACACCGAAAATCCATTGGACATGCTCGCCATCAACGCTGCTTCAGCTGCTTTGATGATCTCCGACATCCCCTTTGGCGGTCCGGTTGGCGCCGTGCGCGTTGGCTTTGTGGACGGTAAACTGGTGGTTAACCCCACTTTACAGGAAATGGAAATTTCCACACTCGATTTGCGCGTGGCAGGCACCAAAGAAGCTCTTCTGATGGTGGAAGCCGGTGCGAACGAGGTGACAGAAATTTTGATGGCTGAAGCGCTACAATTGGCGCACGAGTCCATCCAACCGATCATCGAAACCCAGCTGCGCATGGCAGCCGAAGTCGGCAAAGCCAAGAAGGTCGTCAAATTGGCTGAGAAAGATGCTAATCTGATCGCCCAGGCAAAAGAGGCTGTTCGCTCCCGTCTGGAAGCTCTGTTGGATCAGGAATACAGCAAAGACAACCTCTATGGCGGCATCGCTGCGATCAAAGAGGCATATGTACTTGAGCAGGTTGGCGAAGAGCCGACCCCAGAAGCTGTTGCAGCTTATAGCGCGGCCTATGATGAAGCTGAAAAAGCCATTATTCGCGAACGCATCCTGAACCAGGGCAAGCGCCCCGATAATCGCAAGATCTACGAAGTACGCGACATCACCTGCGAAGTTGACATTGCTCCCCGTGCACACGGCTCCGGTCTGTTCACCCGCGGTGAGACTCAGGTTCTGACTCTGGCAACTCTTGGCACCCCCAAGGAAGCCCAGGAACTGGACAATCTGAATGGCATGGATTCAAAACGCTATATGCATCATTACAACTTCCCGCCCTACTCCACCGGTGAGGTCAAACGCCTCGGCGGGCAGTCCCGGCGCGAGATTGGGCATGGCGCCCTGGCGGAACGGGCTCTTTTGCCTGTGATCCCAAGCGAGAAATCCTTCCCTTACACTTTGCGTTTGGTGTCTGAGGTAATGGCCTCGAATGGTTCCTCTTCGATGGCATCAGTTTGCGGCTCTACCCTGGCGCTAATGGATTGCGGTGTGCCGATTTCGGCTCCTGTATCCGGCGTGGCGATGGGTTTGATCAAGGAAGGCGATAAGTACGTCATCCTGACTGACATCCTGGGAACCGAAGATCACCTCGGCGATATGGACTTCAAGGTTGCGGGCACACGCAATGGCATTACTGCCCTGCAGATGGATATTAAGACCAGCGGGATCACCCCCGAAATTATGTCTGAAGCGCTGGATCGCGCCAAGTCGGCCCGATTCTACATTCTCGACCAGATGCTGGCGACAATCGCTGAGCCTCGCCCGAGCTTGAAGCCGCACGTTCCACGGATCGAATCGGTGAAGGTTCCGTTGGACAAAATCGGTGCAATCATCGGTCCTGGTGGCAAGAACATTCGTCAGCTTCAGGAAGAGACCAACACCAAGATCGACATCGACGACGATGGTACCGTTTACATCGCATCCGTGGATGGAGTTGGCTTCGAGGAAGCCCGCGACCGCATCCTGGCAGTGACCGAAACCGCAGAGATTGGCAAGATTTATACTGGGAAGTGCGTTCGGGTCACCGATTTTGGCGCTTTCATCGAGATTTTGCCTGGTATGGACGGCATGGTACACATTTCCCAACTTTCCAGCGAGCACGTTGAAAAGGTTGAGGATGTGGTCAATGTGGGCGATGAGCTGACCGTAATGGTGACCGACATTTCCGCTGAAGGCAAGATTCGCTTGTCGCGCCAGGCTTTGCTTGAGGGTTGGACCCCCGAGGAAGCGCGCGAGCACGACAATCCGAATCGCGGTAAAAGCGGTGGTGGGCAGCGCCATAGTAGTGGCGGTGGCGACCGCCGCGACAGCCGCCGGTCCGACCGGGGCGGAGATCGCCGAAGCTCCGGTGGTGATCGCCGGGATCGTAGAAACTAACTTCTTTACATTCGAAAGAGCAGGACACCAATCGGTGTCCTGTTTTTGATTAACAATAGTCTGCATGATGGCTTGTATAAGAAGGCTACGATCTATCGCAACACAAAACAAAGGAGCGACAACAACTTGCCATTAAGCCATTAAAAAATACTTGACTTTAAGATATGACATTAATAACCGCGCTTTGTCACTTCTCCCCGCTAGTCTTTACTTCATAATATATTGTAGGAAAAAGGCCCGCCTTTTCCTAATCGGTTTGTTCTTACGCCATCCTGGTTGATGCAGGCATCAACCCTACAATTTGTCCGTCACTCCTGATGGTTGACGCGGGCGTCAACTCTACAACACCTCCACCAAGCGACCTTGTAGGGAACTGGCCTGCCTGTTCCTCGCCATCGTCCACCTTCACCATCATGGTCGAGGCATCCCGCAAGGGGAGGCTTCGCACGGCTTGTTGAGATAAGAATGATTGTTTACACATTATCCGGGNNAGCAGACACAACGTTTTCCAGGGTAATCCTCAAAAATAATCCTATGATCCGAGATAGCCTGCTTGCTTGATGAAAGTGTAAACAATCACCCTAAATAACATGTAAACCATTATTGTCTTGACACAGGCATCAACCCTACAATTTGTCCGTCACTCATGATGGTTGACGCGGGCGTCAACCCTACAATTTGTGGGTATCAACCCGATTTTCTTACTTTTCCTACAATTCCCTCATAACACAATCCCCATAACACAATCTATCAAGGCAAATAAGAAATAAGAAATATTTTGCCAATTGTTAGTTTTGAGATATACTTTTAGCATAGTTAACGAGTTTTCGCGCAAGCGGAGTAACCTCAGCATTCGTTATGGTTTTATTGCCGGACTGTTTTTTTCGCTGGCTGCCTGGGGGATGGATGCCATCATTTTGACCCGGTATCATGCTACGCTGCCCTTTCTTAAATTTCTACCCGCTCTACTTATTTGCCTGCCAGCATCAGTTCTGGCAGGATACCTGACCGCGAAATTCGAAAATGGAATGATAGGACTAATAATTTGGGGTGGTTTGGCCATCCTATTCACTTTTTTGGTCATCAATTTGCCACTAAAATTTGTGCCCTGGTATTTGAACAGAATCCGCCCTGAGGTCGGTTCGATCCTCAATTTTGAGGAGTTGATCAACCTTGGAGTTTGTTGGTTTTATTGCCTGTTTCCCATTGGAATCACTTGTCTGTTGTGTGGGTTGCTGGAAAATGTGCTCATCGACCAGAGTTTAGCCTCTTCGAGCACACTTGGTAATCTCCTCCCTCTGATCGTTTGCCTCGCGATTATGACAGCCTCGGGAATGTCCGGAGATTCATTAATGACCAGGCAGTTCAGAAAACCTATAGTTGTCATTGATACACTTCTGCAAAACGGCGCAGATTATTACAACCAGGAAGTTGACAAACAGGAAGCTAGAAAGATGCACCTAAGCATCGTCCGACCGCTAAATGACCTCGTGTTGCAGCAACGTAGCCTGACATTGGTTGACGTGGATGGTTATCTGTCTGTAATGAAGGTGCTTGTTGACTTTAATGGTGAATCGGCGCTCTGCCATACTGTTTACTCGCAGCCAACATTCTGTGAAATCATAAAGCCGAAATTCAATGGTGATCAAGATAACGCCCTTGGGGTGAAGCAAAATTCCAGAATTGACATTTACAATAATGATATAATTAATCTTAGAATTTTTTCAGCAACATTAGCAACCTAATTAGATATTGTCATACATTCACAGGCTGATGCCTAACAAAGTTTGATTAAGGAATAATTGATGACAGGCGAACTTCTGAACGTTCAAGGATTGGAAACGCAGTTCAACACCCCGGAAGGGATTGTCCATGCTGTTAATGGCGTCGATTTCAAACTCAAGGAAGGGGAGACGTTGGGAGTTGTCGGCGAAAGTGGCTGCGGCAAGAGTGTAACGATGCTTTCCATCCTCCGACTGATCCAACAACCCCCTGGCAAGATCGTGGCTGGGCAAGCCATGTTCAAGGGGAAAGACTTGCTCAAAATGTCGAATGAGGAAATTCGGCACGTCCGAGGTGGTCAGATTTCCATGATCTTTCAGGACCCCATGACCTCTTTGAATCCGGTCATGACCATCGGGAAGCAGTTGGCGGAACCGCTGATGCTGCACCTGGGTCTAACTAAGGAACAAGCGCGCGATCGATCGATCGAATTACTTGAGCTGGTCGGCATCCCCCGGGCAGCAGACCGATTGAAGGACTATCCACATCAATATTCCGGCGGTATGCGTCAGCGTGTCATGATCGCCATGGCACTCAGTTGTGCTCCGCAGATCCTGATTGCGGATGAGCCGACCACGGCGTTGGACGTTACCATCCAGGCGCAGATCGTTGAACTTGTCATCCGATTGCGCGAGGAAGTAGGTATGGCGATCATCTGGATCACGCATGATCTTGGCGTGGTCGCCAGTGTTGCTCATCGCGTGAATGTAATGTATGGCGGTTTTATTATCGAAGATTCCCTGATTGACGATCTGTATCGTAACCCATTGCATCCCTACACCATCGGTCTATTAGGCAGCTTACCCCAGATACAAAGTGAAGGACGCAAACGCTTGTATTCCATTGATGGGATGCCCCCAATGCTTTATAAGAAACCTCATTCCTGCCCATTTGCTCCACGTTGTAAATGGGTGATTGAGAAATGCAGACTGGTCAACCCACCGTTGATAGAAATCGAGGAGGGTCATCGGGTAGCTTGCTGGGTGAACACTAAAGATGGGAGCGTGCGGGATGTCTAATAACGAAGAAACATTGATCAGAGTAGAAGATCTAAAGGTGCATTTCCCTATCTACCGGGGTGTTATTCGCCGACAAGTTGGGTCAGTAAAAGCTGTGGACGGGGTGTCGTTCCAGGTTAAGAAGGGCGAGACCTTGGGTTTGGTAGGGGAATCTGGTTGTGGGAAAACCACGACAGGCCGGGCAATCGTACAGCTCTACAAGCCCACCGCCGGTCATGTTTACTTCAGAGATATTGACTTGGTTAGTCTCAAAGAAGAACCAATGCGTTTGATGCGCAAAGAAATCCAGATGATCTTTCAGGACCCTTATGCCAGCCTCAACCCGCGTATGACTGTTCGCGATATCATTTCCGAACCGCTTCTAGCATTTGGCATGGCTACAGGTAAACAACTCGATAATCGCGTTAAAGAGTTGATGCGCTTGGTTCGCTTGGATCCCGACTTCATCTACCGCTTCCCACATGAGTTTTCTGGCGGTCAGCGCCAACGTATTGGCATTGCACGGGCATTGGCACTGAACCCAGCTTTTATCGTCTGCGATGAGCCTATCTCAGCGCTGGATGTGTCCATCCAGGCGCAGATTATCAACTTATTCGAAGATCTTCAAAAAGAGCTCAATCTAACTTATCTGTTCATTGCGCATGACCTTTCCATGGTCCGCCACATCAGTGATCGTGTCGCGGTAATGTACCTCGGCATTATCGTTGAACTGGCAGATCGCAATGAAATTTATAACAATCCTCTTCACCCTTATACCCAGGCTTTACTATCAGCCATTCCGGTTCCGGATCCTGAGCATTATCGCAAGCGATCGCGTATCGTCTTGGAAGGCGATGTGCCATCGCCTGCAAATCCACCTTCTGGCTGCCGTTTTAGAACACGCTGCCCCAAGGCGGATGAAGAATGCGAAAAGGGTAGGCCGGAATTCCGTGAAATCCTGCCGGGTCACTTTGTTGAGTGTTTTAAGGCCGAGGTTCCCAGCCCTTTAAAGGAGGTCACATTTGAGGAAAATTCAATCTTAAAATGACGAAACTGAGTAGATAGATCCAAATTCATTCTCTCAAGGAGGAGAAAAATGCGTAAGTTTTCAGTTTTACTTGCTTTAGTGTTAGTTCTCGGCATGCTTCTCTCAGCATGCCAAACCACAACCCCTGTTGTTACTGAGCCCCCAGTGGCAGAAGAACCCACCGAGGAACCTGTGGCAGAAGAACCCACCGAGGAACCCGTGGCAGAAGAACCCACCGAGGAACCTGTGGTGGAAGAACCCGTCTCGATGAGTCAGTACCTGGGATCGAATAAGCTCGATGGCAATGGCGCTCCGCCAACCTTCTTCGATGATGTCCACATTCGCCGCGGTTTTGCATACGCCTTCGATTGGGATGCCGTCATTAACGAAATCTACCAGGGCGAAGCTATCCAGTCCACTGGTCTGGCCTTGGTTGGTATGCCTGGTTACGATCCTGATGCCCCTCACTTCACGTTTGACCTCGAAAAGGCTGCTGAAGAATTTAAACTGGCTGACGTCGATAAAGATGGTATCCCCGCTGGTGAAGATCCTGATGATGTCTGGGAAATGGGTTTCAGACTTCAGATGGGTTACAACACTGGTAATGCCACCCGTCAGACATATGCAGAAATTTTGCAGAACAACCTGGCTGAGATCAACGACAAATTTGTCATTGAAGTACTTGGTCTGCCCTGGCCTGCCTACCTGGCTGCCCAACGCGCCCATAAACTCCCCATCATGGTTGCTGGCTGGCAGGAAGATATTCATGATCCCCACAACTGGTATCAGCCCTACACCACTGGCACCTATGGCGCCCGCCAGAACCTGCCAGAAGACCTGAGAGCTCAATTCAAAGCACTCCTGGATAAAGGTGTTAGCCTGATCGATCCTGCTGAACGGCATGCAGTCTATCAGCAAATGAACCAACTCTACTTTGATCAGGCTGTCGGTATCCCTGTTGTCTTGGTGACCGCCCACGGTTACGAACAGTCCTACTTATCTGGTCGTGTGATGAACCCAATTTTCTCGGGTGAAGATTACAAGACCATTTCCAAGAACGGCGGGGCTGACCCCACAACCATCGTGAACGCTACCATTGGTGATGCCGATACGCTGGACCCAGCTTTGAGCTACGATACCGCCAGCGGTGAAGTCATCCAGAATGTTTACGAAACACTCGTTTTCTATGATGGCATCGCCACCGATAAATTTGTTGGTCAATTAGCCGAATCCTGGGAAGTCTCCGAAGATGGCACTACATGGACCTTCAAACTCCGCGATGGTGTCAAATTCCACGAAGGTGGCGATTTGACCCCATCAGATGTGGTTTACTCCTTTGTCCGCGGTCTGCTGCAGGGTGGCTACTCCTCACCGCAGTGGCTCCTGGCTGAACCAATCCTCGGTGTTGGAATCGATGATATCACCGGTATCGTAGATGACTTCGCTTCCGCTGACAGCCGCGAAACTCTCATCACCAATCCTCCCGAAAAACTGGTTGCAGCTTGCGAGACGGTTTACTCTCACTTCGCTACCGATGATGAAGCAAATACTGTCACCATCACCCTTGCACAAGCCTGGGGCCCCTGGTTGGCCACTATTGCCCAAGGCTGGGGTTCCATCATGGACAAGGAATGGGTTGTTGAAAACGGCGGTTGGAATGGCGAATGCGATACCTGGCAGAATTACTATGCTATGGTCTCTGCAGACGATCCTTTCAGCAAGATAGCCAATGGTACCGGTGCCTACAAGCTGGATCACTGGACACCTGGTGAGGAAATTGTTTTGACCGCTTTCGATGGTTATTGGGGCGAACCCGCCAAGACTGAACGTGTCGCAATTAAGATCGTACCTGAATTTGGTACCCGCTTTGCGATGCTTCAGGCTGGTGAAGCTGACATCATCGATGTCGATACCGCCATGCGTCCGCAGGTGGATCAGCTGGTCGGCGAGATCGCGATTTACAACCCTGAGACCAATGCGTATGACGATCCCATTCCCGTTTGCGTTGTCGATACATCCTTGCTTGGCTTGGATCGCTTCAGCACCGAAGGCTGTACTGAGGGTAATGGTCAGCCCCTGCGTCTCTATTACGGACGCCCGGCTTTACAGCAGGATGTTTTGATCTTTAACTTCTATGTTGAGTAGTCAGTAACTTAGACTCGAACTGCGGGAGCCCTCAGGGGCTCCCGCAGATCCGAAGTCATTTTTTCTTCGGAATGAGCTGAACGATTTTCTGCCTGTTCCGAAGGCAAAATGAACTGTGAGGAAACTTTATGACCAACTACATCATTCGTCGTTTGCTGATGGTGCCAATTTTATTGATCGGAGTCACGCTGATCATCTTTAGCATGCTGCAATTGCTGGGCCCGGTCGAAAGATCGGCACTATATGTCAAGGATTTCCCCAAAAATGATAAGCAGATCCAGGGCATTATTACACGATACGGGCTGGATAAGCCATTCCTGACGCAATATGGAATATGGCTCGTCGGTGTGAAAGACCCCGTTACCGGAGAACGTGATGGCGGTATTCTCTTTGGCGATTTTGGTTACTCCCGTTCTGCTTCACAGGATGTTATCGATATCGTCAGGAATCGCTTCCCGAACACGGTGGATCTGGCTTTGTGGACTGTTTACCCGATGCTCTCAGTGGGTATCTGGCTGGGTGTGAAAGCTGCGGTGAACCAAAACAAGTTCATCGATCAGGCTGCCAGGGTGTATAGCATCATTGGCACATCCTTCCCGTCTTTCGTGTTTGGTTTGCTGCTGCTGATGCTGCTTTACGCTGGACCGCAAATCTTCTTTCCTGGAAAAATGTCGGATTGGGTTAGCCAGCTTATCTTTTCAGGTGAATTAAAACAATATACGCATTTGCTTTCAATAGATGCCTTGCTCAACCTGCGCTTTGATGTATTTTGGGATGCGCTCAGGCACATGATCATGCCAATTTTGACTTTGTCTTATATCAATTGGGCAACCTATGTGCGTGTGATGCGCTCATCCATGCTCGAGACACTGCGCATGGATTACGTCACAACCGCGCGCGCCAAAGGTTTGAGCGAAAACGCCGTTATCAATCAACACGCCCGACCAAATGCCATGCTGCCAATCGTAACCATGGCTGGCTCCAGCATCGTTGGTCTGCTGGGTGGTGTTGTGCTTACAGAAACTGTCTTCAATTACCCTGGAATTGGCAAGGCGGCTGCAGATGCTGCTGCTCAACTGGATGTTGTCACAGTGCTTGGTCTGGCAATTTTCAGTGGCGCGATCCTGATCATCGCAAATCTGATCGTGGACGTAGTCTACGCCTTTATTGACCCCAGAGTCCGTCTTGCATAAGGAGCCCAGATGACTGAACAACCTGAAATGATCCCGACTGGTGACAACCGTATGCTCGATGAGGTCTTTAGTGACCGAAAGATCACCTGGCTGGAAAAAACGTTGGGAACGGATAACTATCGTATTGTTAAAGGCTTATTCAAAACGCCAGCATCTATTATTGGTTTTATTTTGATCCTGATTTTTGTTCTGATCGCAGTTTTTGCTCCTGCGATCATGCCTCCTGTTGATAAAGACCCCTATAAAATGCCCCGCGATGGCTATAGCGGTGAACCAAGGGGTCCTGGAGCAGAGTGGACTCGTAAAGTACCTGATTTGCCATTTTGGTATGAACCTTTGACCGGTAAAACCGAAATGACGCATGTGCTGGGAACCACGCAGGGTCAGTATGACATTTTGTATGGTATTGTCTGGGGTGCCCGAACCGCTTTCAAGACTGGTCTCTTGGTCGTGGCTGTGACGGTGATCATTGGCGTAGTATTGGGTTCCATTGCAGGCTATTATGGCGGTTGGGTGGATAACATCATCATGAGGATCACGGATATTTTCATGACACTTCCTTATATCATGATGGCGTTGATCTTTTCGGCAGTTCTGACCCCTGTTCTCGGACGCAGTTTGTGGCCACCATTGATTGCCATGACTACCTTCGGCTGGATGGGTTACGCTCGCGTTATTCGTTCCGACATCCTGTCTATCAAGGAACGCGATTTTGTTCTGGCTGCCAAAGTTTCGGGTGTGAAGAAAAACCGCATTTTATTTAAACACGTTCTGCCTAACGCGATCTTCCCCACGCTGGTCTTGGCAAGCCTCGGCATTGGCGATGTGGTCTTGAGTTTTGCTGCGCTCTCTTTCCTTGGAATTGGTACCGAAGTCGGTTACGCCGACTGGGGGCAAATCCTCAGCTTTGCACGAAATTGGATTACCAATTTGGATCGCTATTGGTACATTGTGGTCTACCCAGGGTTGACCCTAACCTTTTTTGTGATGGGCTGGAACCTGGTGGGCGATGCGCTGCGGGATGTGCTCGACCCGCGCATGAGGGGCAAGTTGTAGTTGTTTAGTAGAAATATGACAAAAACCGGCGATATTTCGCCGGTTTTTTGTAGGGCGAGATTGGAAGCACCAGAAATGTTAATCGAATTCACTTTTAAAATGGATTCGTAGGTCGGAATGAGACTGCCACAAAGCCTTTTCCTACACACGCCTTCCGCAGGCTCACTCCGACATTTGCTTGAACTCGACTCGGTTGTAGGGCGAGATTGAACGCACCGAATGTATTACCAATTGAACCTAAATTGTGCTGGCTGCCCCATACCTTTTTGTGGGGTTCAATCCGCCAACACGCCATCGAATATTTACAATCAACGAGCCCAGCCACTTAGGTCATCGTCAATGGCGAATTGAGGGCACGATACGTTCGCACATCACATCGTTCACGATGCCCTCAATTTCGCCCTACATTGGCATACATTGATTTAAACAGTTTATTATTCAGGACATACACGAATCGCGATGTACCAAGACTCACCCGTACGGTGGTGATTTATTTCGTTCGGTTAGGTTTACTTCGTACGGTGGGGGTTTACTCCCACCGCACAGATCCCACAACCATTCAATTTTATTTATTGGGGAAACAATCCCTTGGTCGGAGTGAGACATGTGTCATCCCTACAATCATCTTGTCTCGCCCAAGGAGCGGGCATTTTTTGTCGATTAATCAGAGGAAGTAAGTCACAAAAACAATCTTATTAAGAGGGGAATTACACAGTCGCTGTCAGGCGTTCATGCCAAAGTTGGAGCTGGCAGCGGGCATCGGTCTCGATGGAGACGTAGCGCTCAATCAGGCTGCAGGGAAAGTCAGGGCATTCAGCGCAGGTCTGATGGACACGGTTCAAACCGCACTTTCTCAGCAGGCAAGCCTGTCCCATTTTACTCTCGAGCCTTTGCTCACTATGACAGCCATAACAAGTCATTTCTGATGGAGAATACCAGCTGCTTTCACTCGAATACTCTGCTGCCAGCCAGACCTTGTGCGCCTGATCCTGTTTTTGGGTGGCTTGGTAGACAGGGCATTCCTCACAATTCATGCCACAAAAGGACCAATGAGCCATTGCGCCTCCTTTCACTAAACGAATGGTTCATCCTGAATCGCAGCACGAATCGTGCCAATTGGAAATTAGAAGGGAAAGATTTGGTTATCTGGTTGAGAGGCTGAGCCTCATCGCGGCGTGTTTTCCTTCAGGCTGGAAGAAAGGCGGAGGTAGATTCAGATGTTTTCTTCGTTGAGAGACTTATTGCGGTAGGTGAGATCCGGGCGGGTCTGCCAGCCCTGACTTTCCCAGAAGGCATTGCCTTGTTGGTTTGTCGCAAAGACCAGCAAGCCAGCCTTGCTGATCCCTTCTGCTCTCAGCGCCTCACAGGCAGCATCTGCCAGTTGCTTTCCGATGCCCTTTCTCTGGTGTTGGGGCAAAACGATGGCGTGGTAAATATAGCCGCGCCTGCCGTCATGCCCGGCCAGGATGCCGCCAACAATCTCACCGGCAATTACTGCTACAAAACAAGTGGTTGGATTACGCTTAAGAAACTTGAGGATGCCTGCTTCACTGTCGTCCAGGCTGCGCAGTCCCCTATTAAAATCCGGCACGCTGTTCCAAAGGGCGAACAGCGCGGGGTAATCTTCGGGGGTCATCAACCGCAGAACAGTTTCGGGCATAAACCGGCACTAAATCATGCCATAACGCGCCAGCGCGGTATTCAGGATCAGGTTGATCAGATCGGTATGGCTGATCCCGTCAGCATTGGCTTCGATGACAATGTCAGAAAGCTTGGGCATCAATCCTGGCAGAGGATTGATCTCGAGGATGTAAGGTTTGAGGTTGTCGTTCTTGTCAAGCCTGAAGTCAATTCGGGCGAAATCGAGAGCGCCTGTAACACGGAAGACAGCTGCTGCCAGCCAGTTGAGTTCATCCACCATGTCTTCGTCCAATGGAGCAGGGCAGAGATACTCAAGTTCAGCAGCCAGGGCGGTCTTCAGGTAATTGCCGTAGACGCCATCGGTCTCAAGGTAGGGGTCGAGATTTACTTCCATGGGTGGCAGAAAGTGCAAGCCGGCGTGAATGCGATGCGCGTCTTCATCCAGGGGAATACGGCGGGCAACAGGGCCAATCAGATTGCCAACCAAGCCGACTGTGACCTCACGCCCTTCAATAAAGCGCTCTACCAAGGCTGGCTGTTTGTAGCGCTTAAGGATGTAGTGCAGCTGCGTTCGAAGTTCATCGTCGTTATGCAGGATGGACTGATAAGAGATGCCCATACCCGTGCCTTCGCGGCTGGGTTTGATGAACAGGGGGTAGTGCATACCCTCTTCCAGGGGTTCATCTTCGCGTTCAAAGGATTGAAATTCAGGCGTAGGCAGGTTGTGCCAGGCGAGAATACGCTTGGTCATGGGTTTGTCAAGAGCGAGGGCGAGCGTGAGCACTTTTGAACCGGTGTAGGGGATTTGAAGTTTCTCGAGGATGGCGGGAATTTGCGCTTCACGCGAGTCGCCGAAATGGCCTTCGGCAATATTAAAACAGATGTCGGGTTTGTAAGCGCGAACGGTATCGATGATAGATTCGTCGGCTTCGAGGAATTCACATTCGTGCCCACCGGCGCGGATGGCATCGCGCAAAGAGAGGACGGTTGATTCTGAGTCGAGATCGTCCCACTGATCCTCACTCATGCCTTCAAAGGCAGGCGCGTTTGCCTTGATGTTTGCCAATACCGCCACGCGGAATTTCTTCATTTGTCAATTCTCCCGGAATTGTGATGTTAAGCAACAGAATTATAGTCACTTTGAGCAGGATGTAAAGAGAATCTAAAAATTGTTACAAAATGATAACAAAAACCTCCCAGAGTAATTGGGAGGTTAAAACTAGCGGTTAACTTGGAATTCAAGGTCATTCAACCACAATCATGAGTTCGTCTTCCGCTTTTGCCTTGCGCGCGCCACGTTCGAGGTCGACCTTCTGGAGCATCAGTATGCCAGCTATGAAAAAGATAACCAGCGATATAATGCCCAGGCGGACATTACCGGTGAGTTGGGTGACCAACGCCATGATTGCCGGACCGATGATGGTATTGAATTTCTCTGAAACGCTGAAAAGGCCGTAAAATTCTGCAGTTTTACTCTTAGGCATGAGTTTACCGATTAAAGAGCGGCTCAGAGCCTGGCTGCCACCCTGTACGGTTGCCACACCAAAGCCCAGTGCGAACATATGCCAATCTTTGGTCATGAAGAAGCCTATAATTGCCACCAGGGTGTAAATGACCAGGCTGATGGAAATCGCCTTTTTGTTGCCAAGCTTGGAGCCGAGTCTGCCGAAAAGCAGAGCAAATGGCGCGGCTACGAACTGAACCATCAGGAAGGTACCCAGCACGGTCATGGTGCTGAACCCCAGGTCTGTGGCAAAGGCAGCAGCCATGGTAATGATGGTGCCGATGCCGTTGGAGTAAACCAGGAACGTCAGCAGAAACCAGAAAAGATCCTGGTAATCACGGATCTCGCGAAACGCCTTGCCAAGGCGCTGGAGGCTGACAGTGATGCCATTTTTCCCAATTTCTTGTTTCTCTGCCATGGCGGCAGGCTCTTTAACCCTTCGGAAAAGGGGAATGGAGAACACTGCCCACCAGATCGCAACACTCGCCAGGCTGAGGCGCATCATTAATTGCGTGGCTGCTTCGTTGGTCATATTTGTCAACAAGTTTGGTCCTAAGAAAATCATGAGGACATTGATGAGCAGCAGCACTCCACCGCCGATATACCCGACAGCATATCCGCGGGAAGAAACTTTGTCCATATCTTCCGGTTTTGCCACATGCGGCAGCAGGGAGTCGTAGAAAACCAGCGAGCCAGCAAATCCAATCGTTCCAAGGATATAGAGCACGATGCAAAGGGTTTGTTGTTCCGGACCGGAAACAAAGAATAACAAAGCGGTGCTGATGATACCGAGGGCTGCGAAGATCCCAAGAAAGAGTTTCTTGGAGGCTCTGAAATCTGCGATGCCGCCGAGGATCGGGCTGAGCAAAGCAGCGATGAGGCTGCCGATGGCGACCGCATAACCCCAAATCGGAACGGAATTGCCACTGGCGATATAGGTGGCAAAGTAGGTGGGCAAAATTGCGCCCATAATTGTGGTGGCGAAGGCGGAGTTCGCCCAGTCATACATGGTCCAGGCGCGGATAACGCGCTTGTAACTCTGATCTTCAAAAGATTGACTTGGGTTCATTAATGGTCTCCTCGTTTGTTCAGTTTTCTTATTTTACTCCGGATGAAAGTACATCCGGAGGAACTTACTTTAAGCTTGCTCCCAGTTTGGTAAAGGTATCATTAAGCAAGGTTAAAAGTTCGCTGGCATCGCTGCAGGTAAGCAAGGCTCGCATGGTTTCGCGCGGAAGCTGATAGGGTTCGAGATAAGCCTTCAGGTATTTGCGAAAAGGCATGATAGCGTTCTCAGGGTCTGTTGCGATCATATCCTTCAACTGCCAGAGAGTGGTATCTGCCACTTCCTGGATGCTGACCTCACCCCGATCGCGCCAGGAAAAGATCCAGGGGTTGGCTTTGGCTGCCCGTCCGATCATAACTGCGTCGCAGCCGGTTTCCTCCAGCATACGGCGCGCGTCGGCGGGAGTGGCGACGTCGCCATTGCCGATGACAGGCAACTGTGGAAAAGCACGCTTTAACTCAGCGATAGGCTGCCACTGCGCAGGTTTATGATAAGAAATCTTGCCGGTGCGTCCGTGCAACGCGATAGCCTTGGCGCCATTTTCTGCTGCCAGGCCGGCTATTTCGAGATAGTTTTGTGAATTACTGTCCCAACCCAAACGCATCTTGACAGTCACAGGGACCTTGACAGCACGCGACACAAGCAAAACAGCATCTTTAACCAGCTGCGGGTTGCGCATCATTCCAACGCCAGCTCCCCGACCTGCCACGCTTTTGGCGGCGCATCCCATGTTGATGTCGATCATGTCGGGATGGAATTCTTCCTCGATGCGGGCGGCGCACTCCGCCATACGGACAGCATCGTTATCAAGCAGCTGTGCCGTGAAGGGACGTTCTTCGTCACGCGCGAGGAGGCGCTTCTTTTGATAGTTTTTTTGATGGGCGTAGTCGAGTGTGTTGATAAATTCGGAGACGGAATAAGCAGAACCGAGCCTGCGGGTAAGCAGGCGAAACGCTGCATCCGAGATGCCATCCATCGGCGCCAGGATCAGCCGCCCATGGATGGGAATGTCCGCTATGAAGAAGTCAACTTGTGTCAAAACCGGAATCTCAATCTGTGATTTTGAACAAGATGCTGATAACGCGCCTTGAAGGAACCTCAAGCTCCACGCTGCCGTCAGGATGTTGCACCAGGTCATGAACAAGACTTTCGTCGAGGTTCACCAAATGAGCGCTTTTGTTGAGCATATTAGGTTTCAAGTGTAAGTGGATGGTTTCATCTCCCAGGTTAACGCCGCGCACGACCCAGCCGCTTTCATCTTCGGCTTCCTTGATGGCTGTGATCATGAATTCCGCATGAGACACTTCCACCATGGCGCTTTCGGCAGGCAGACTGCCTGGATGCAAGCTGGAGGTTCTGACGTCCAGGTCAGTTTGGAAGGATTGCGCTAACTTAACAGCCTCAAAAAAGTCCGGACCGTGCGGAATGATGCAGAAATCGAAGGTATAGGGGCGCAACTCCTGGGCGTCGGGGGTCATCAGAGGCGGGCCGGCATGACCGACCCGGTTCCAGAGATCATCCCGGCTGAGCCAGCCAACGCAACGCAGCAAGGTGAGGTTGATTTTGGCCTCACCATTCTCGTCGCGTACCACTGCGACTTCAGGCAAGCCACGATTGGCAATCATCAAGCCGCCCTGCTCATCGCTCACGTCCACGAAACTGCGCTGGGGCACTTCGGGGCGGGGCAACTCACGCCAGGAACTATCGGTTTTGGGGAGATCAATGGCGCGGGTGAGGATATCGTAATGCCCATCATAGCGGGCAGAATCTACCTTCAAACCGGTTTTGAAGCATACCCCAAGGCGATGATCGAGTGCTTCGTTTTCGAAGTAGACCTGGACTTCTGCCTGGGGTACATCTTTGACCAGTGTTACCAGAACATCGAGGTTGTGGGTAATGGTGGTTTCCTCGCGACTGTCGCGCGATTCCGTCAGAGAGATAGGCAGGTCGAGTGTCAGGCTCAGGATGAGAGTCTCGTACAGGCTGGTTTTGTACGTGGATGTAGAAACCAGGGTGGGTCGGATCTCAGTGTCATGCTCGGGGGGTGTAAAGTTGTACTCATCGCCCCGGTCTCCCACGTCCACGATCTGGCACAGCCCCTCAAAAACCCGACCTGTTCGGAGGTCCGTCAGGCTGAGGCTGCCATCATCACCGGCGACTTGGATTTTCAGGAATTGGTTGGAGATGAAATCGTCCAGATCCTCATCCGGCTCTTCATAGGCATCGTCCGGTTCGTCAGATTGGCAGATCCAATAAGTGCGGTAGCCCATCGCAGGAAGATCTTCAGCGAAAATGTCCAGGGAGGCAGTGGGCACATTGAAGACCTTCACTCTAACCAGGGCTTCCGGATCAGAATGAGAGATCAGAGCGATTACCTGGTTGAACGCAGCAGCAAGGTTCTCGAGATCGGGTTTGAGCAGAGATGAAAACTCAGCTTCAATGCAAGGCAATCCATTTTCATCCGTCAGCTTGGCGTAAACCAGGGCTTTGCTATCATGACCCGACTCGGAAGCTCCCTGGAGAAGCCCCATGAGTTCTCTGACAGGATAAACATTGGACTCCTTAAATACGTGTCCGCCCAACACGCAATCCACAGCAACCTCCTTGCCATCCGAATCGATAACACGTAGCGATTTGAGGTTATGTGGCATGTCTATTGAGGTGTTAACGATCGCGCTGTGGCGGTAGGGGGAAGCGTTGAAGACTGTCAGAGCCGCGTACTCACCGTGTACGCCGTTCGTTGACGTGTTGATCGCGAAACTGAGAGCGTCCAATGACTGGCTGGTGAGTTCTTCGCCCATTTGATCGACCTGGTCGAATCGGCTGATCATGTCATTATGGGTGGCATCGATGGAGCAGCCGCAAATGGAATCGTGCGGGTGATTGCTGATGAGCAGTTTCCATGCCTGGTGCGCGACCGAACCGGGGTCGGCGATGCGACTGGTTTTTTGATGTACAGTGGGTGGAGTGAAGGCAGCTTTACCGCGGGTCTGCAGTTCAGCCCAGGTAGAAAACGGCTCCACCCAGCGTTCGAGCAAGTTCTGCGAGTAGTGATTGCGCTGCTTGATCCACATCCTGGCGGAAAGGACAGCCGGCAAAATGTGAGCCTTGTGGGGGTCGCGCAGCTCACCCTGCAAGGTCTGGAGAGGGATGTTTCGTTCAGAAATTTCATTGGTGACGGCTGCCAGGTAGCCTGGAAGAGTCGAGTGGATTGCCTGCCGGTCTGACTGATTGTACTGGTTGAAATAGCGTAGATGCTCAGGCAGTTCCGGACGGGGTTCAAGGTGATCACTACCGCGCATCATCAGGTAATGCGAACAGGGGTTGTAGGGTTGAAGCTTATCGGCTTTGGCATTGAGGAGGTATGTGGATTGGTCCGGATCAGAGGCTGGCCAGTCGGCAAGGTTGCCATAACCATCATAGAGGTGAGCCAGCAGGACGCTGGAGCCATCGGGGGATTGCCAGGTGAGCAGCGTGGGGGAGCCTTCTGGCACACCGCGCCAAAGGCAGGCGGTATCCATGTGAAAGCCGTTGAGGATCTGCGGTAACTGCGAGAGATGCCCGAAGGGGTCGGGGATGTAGCCAACCATCATGCGCTGACCAAAGAGCTGGCAGATATCTTTCCCAATCAACAAATTACGCACGATCGCTTCCGGGGAGACCAGGAATTCATCCGGCAAGACGTACCAGGGACCGATCAGGATTCGCTTTTCCTGGATATATTGCTGCAACCGAGGCAAGTTTGCCATGCGAACCTGCAAGTAGTCCTCAAGCACAATTGTCTGCCCATCCAGCATGAAATGCAGGTAATCCGGGTCATTATCCAGGATGATTAAAAGGTTATCCACAAGGTGGACGAGCTGCAGGCGGAACTGTTGGAAGGTCTTATACCATTCGCGATCCCAGTGTGTATGGGAAATAACATGCAATGTTTGCATAACCTCTCCTCAAAGCTCAAAATTGGTTTAATTATGCCACAAAGGCATCGCTTTAAGCATTTCAGTACTGGGAGAGCGCCCACTGGGCTGCTTCACGTACAACTGCGTCTGGTTCGTTGGCTGCGCAGTCCGAAAGAGCAGGTCTGGCTGCTTCAAGACGGGCATTGCCGAGCGCGATCGCGATATTGCGGCGGAAGCCCTGGTATTTGACCCGCAAAATGGGAGTGTGGGCATAACGGGATTTGAAGTCCGCTTCTGTAAGCAAGAACGATTGGAGTAAGTCGGGATGTGGATCGAGCCGTTCGGAGATAACAAATAACGGAGTGGTGTTTTGCGGTTTTTGGTTGGAGGGGCAGATGGTCTGACAAGTATCACAGCCGAAAATACGCTGACCAAGCAGAGGGCGAAAGGCGACCGGGATAGGTCCGCGATGCTCAATGCTCAGGTAAGAAAGGCATCGGCGGGCGTCGATGGAGCGGTTAGGAAGGATGGCTTTGGTGGGGCAAGCCATTTGGCAACGGTGGCAATCGGCGCAGTCGGAGTTTGTGAGAGGCTGATCCGGCATGAGAGGGAGGTCAACCAGGAGTTCACACAGAAAAAGCCACGATCCGTAGGTTTGGGAAGTCAGACAGGAATTCCGGGCAATCCACCCCAAGCCAGCTTGCTGCGCGTAGTCTTTTTCGAGGACTGGAGCAGTGTCGACGCAAACAAGGTGCTTGAGTGGTTGGTCAGTGAGTTGGGCGATTTTCTGCGCAAGGAGCTCTGCCGCAGCTTTCAGGACCTGGTGGTAATCGGGCAGAAGGGCATAAGCGGCAATGCTCCCCTGGTTTTGTTGGGGTTTTTGGGTGTTAGCCGGGACAGGATAGGGTGTGGCGAGGCTGATAACCGTGCGGCATCCCGGCAGGAGTTTGGCTGGGTCATAGCGGGCTTCAACGGCGTTTGGCCGCGCCATGTAGTCCATGTCAGCGTAGTGCCCGGCTTCGATCCAATCCAGATAGGCCTCATAGTGGGGTGGGGTGTCTGCGCGGTTAAAGCCGCAAAGCACAAAGCCGAGACTTAACGCCTCGGCTTTGATCAAATCTTCAAGGGACATGCTGCCTGCTTTATTAGATGATGGTATATTCAAACCAGAAGATAGCGAACCCTAAATCACTGGGATTCACGATCACCCACTCGCTCTTAACCGCGCCGGTCTCTGAGGGGGCGGTGAAATCGATCGAGATCTGCACGCTCATGTTCGGCGGCACTTCGTAGGGCATGTTGATCTTGGTAGGGGCTCCCATGGCTGGCCCGCCAGTGTGCATGATGTAGTAGCTGGTATTCCAGGTGGTTGTTCCGGTGTTCATTAAGGTGACAACTACGGTAAATTTTTTGTCATGTTCGATGTTCGAACCATCGGCTGGATTGCTATAAGTCCAGACGCCGGCATCAACGCCTGTTTGGGGTGGTGGCGGTGTGGCTGTGGTTGGTCCGGGAACTGTGCTGGTTGGCAGACCAACTGCGGCGGTCGGAAATGTAACTGTCGCTGTGGGGGAAGCCAGAGTGGGGCTGGGAGCAAGCGTGGGTGTGGGAGTCTCACTGGGGCGGGCAATTTCAGTCCGGGTCAGTTGAAATGCAATGGTTTCGGCTACATACGTTCTCATTTGGTCCGGACTGGGTGTGCTGACGCGCGGTCCGCAAGCGCTTAGCGCTAAAACCGCCACACTGAGCCCAAGCAGTAGATTAGTAATTTTTATTCGTGTCATAATTCCTCCAGGTCTTCAGCAGACTGGGTAGTTTCGTTTATCAATTGTCAAGGTGATTGCTCATTTTGTCAAGCTTAGCCGCGTGCATCAGGGCGCAATCACTGGAGCGAGCAGGTGGACGGTATCTCCCGGGGGGGAGCCATTTGCTTCAAGCTGCAGGATGATCCGAACGCTTTTTCCTGAAAGTGCAGACAGATCCTGGCTGATGCTGAGCAGTTTGCCAACATACTCTTTCTGCCAATGCGCGATTTCAACCAGCGGCTTGTCGCCTTCCTGGTAACTGAGCCGCAAAGTCACATCGCAGGACTTTTGATCAGAAGCACAACCCAAAACTGTGCTGAATTTGGCGTTTTCGGGTATCAACATAACCGGCAACGTGCCCCGCAGCATACCATCCTGACTCTGCTGAACTCCAAGCCATAAGGCAGGTTCGTTATCCTTGCTGCCGTTTTCGAGCACGGGCGCAAAATCTGTATAGGCAAAGCCGTGTGTATCTGTCGGCAGGCCGGGGCAGGGGAGTTCCCCTGAGGCACTGGTCCAGCGGATGCTACAAGCCATGGCGACCAGATCGATTTTGCCGGTCATGACCTGGATCTCCACCCAAAACGTCTGGGAAGGATCCTTGAAGCTGAAAAGCACGCCATCAGCATTACGCAGCTTGAAATCCGCCCGGTAACTACCACCAACCACTGGAGCTGTGAAAGGGATGCTGATGGTCACATCGCTTCCCGGCGGGACGGACTCTTTGGCAAGCGGAATGACTTCGGGAGCATTCATGGGATTTCCACTGCTGAAAACCACATCATAATCCGCATTCCAGGTGCATGAGCCGGCGTTGCGCAAGGTCCAGGTCTTGGTAAAGGCAGTGCCGGGTGGGAATTGGCTTCCATCCGGGATGGTTTCATCGACAAAAGCTGCCTGGTCGCAGCTTCCGGAGAGAGTGGGAGTGGGTAGGAGGGCTACAGTGGGATCGGCGGGGTCCGTTGGCAGGCTGAGGGTCGGAGCAGGGGTTGGTCCGGGGGTTGGGGGCGTTGGGGAAGGCACGAAAGAGATGGCTGTTTGCGTGCGGGCGGCCTGGTCTGTTGCCACGATTTGGGTGGTGAGCGCCTCAACCGTTGTGGCAGCCTCGGTGCGAACACTATCCAGCGGGTCTGTGGGAGTAACGGTGTTGGATGCGGGTTGACAGGCGCTGAACAGCAACACTGCCAATAAGATCAATAGTAAGAATTTATGTGGCTTCATCATAGCCTCGTTAACAAGAGGTGTTGTAAGTATAACGCCAAAAAAACAGCAGACCGATCGGTCTGCTGTTTCCGTCAAATGGGGTCAAGCCCGGGGGTGACCGATAAACACCGTTCGTAGGAACAAACCAATTTTTATTTTCTGCCCGCTGAGCAGGTACTGAGAGCTGAAGAGGTTAGCAACGCCGTGGATGACGATGAGGACTGTGCTAACCAGCAGCGCGATGCTGGCAATGAGCTGCCAGGCGGGAACGGGACCTACCGAGAGCCGTGTGAGCATCACGACCGGCGACGTGAAGGGGAAGAGCGTCATGAAGGTTGTAAAGGACGAAAATGGGGTCTCAATCAACTGGTTGATTGACAGGATTGTAAAGATCAGGGGGAGACTCAACACAAAGGTGGACTGATTTCCTTCCCGGAGGTTGGGTGCCACTGCGCCCATGCCTGCCATCAAGCTGCCGTAGAGCAAGAAGCCGGCGATATAGAAGGGCACGCTTGCCCACAGCACACTGGTTGGGATGCTGATATTCTGCAGGAAAGGAAGCGAAGTTTTACCCATGTCCACGAGCAGGACCAACGTGCCAAACCAGACAACCATCTGGAGCAGGCTCAGCAAACCGAATGCCAGGATCTTGCCGATAAAGAGATGGAGAGGCCGTGCTGAAGTAAGCAGGATTTCGATCGTTTTGTTCTCTTTGTCCTTGGTGACGGCACTTAGCATCAAGCCGGAACTGATCACGATGATCATATAGAAGAACATGGTGACTGCATATGGGACCCAATAGGTACCTGCGTTGGATTGGTCGCGCGTGTCAGCGGTTTCAGGATTGAGATATTCAAAGGTAAAGTTGGCTGGGTTCATAAAGCGCATAAAGCGCTCCTGGTCAGCCCCAAGAAGATTGTAATTGATCAGATCTTTGAGGACGTCCTGCTGAAGGAGCTCCGTGATCATGCTGATTTGAGGTTTAATGAAGCGCATATTGCCGGTTTCGAGATAATCAGGTTCGATCACATAAAAGCCCTGCAACTGACCAGCGGCAGTCTTCTCACGTGCATCCGCCTCTGACTCCAGGGGCACAAGCCTGCCTTGTGTCAGCCATTCGGGGTACTCCTTGATCACATTCGCCTGGTCCACTACTCCGATGGGGAGGGGACTGCCGACTTCCTGGATGATCACTTCCTCAACAGACTGGGATTCGTCCTGGTTGATGAGGTTTAAGACCCCCAACAGCAAGGAAGGAATGAGTGGCACAAGAATCAGGCCGAGGATGAAAGACCGGCGCCTGAGAACCGTCATAAATTCAAATTTGAAGACGTTAAGAATGTCACGCATTGCGGGTCTCCTTGTTGAAGATCTCTTTGAGCGAGAGCCGCTTGCTATATTGCAGCATGCCGCGTTTAAAGACAACCCCCGAGAGCCAGAACATTAGCAGTGTCAAAAGGATGATGACCACGAAGATAAGGCCGATTTCCAGCGGTGAAACTGAACTGAATGCCATGCGGAGAGAGAGTGCCAGGGGGGCACTGAGGGGGATAAAACTCAACACTCTGGCGAGAATGCCATTGGGGTTGCTGAGAAAGACGCTGAAAAAGTAGAAAGGGAACATCATCGGTATTACCATTAGTCCAATCACTCCCTGCGATTCCTCAGTGCTTGTCATCGCCGCGCCGATGGTTGCCATCAAAGCTGCAGAGAAGAGGAACGATAGGACCATCAAAGCGACGCTGATCGCCACGTATGAGCCTGAAAGATTGATATCCGCCAGGAATCCCAACTGGTTGCGGAAGACAAACCCCGCAATGCCAAGCAGAAGGACCCAGACAATGATTTGAGTCAGACCTACGCTGAGATTGCCAATTATTTTGCCCGCCATGATTTCTCGCGGGGGGACAGAAGTGAGCATAATCTCGATGGTGCGGTTTTCTTTTTCTTCAACCAGAGCTTTGAGCAAATAGCCACCGCTGATCATCACCACGATAAAGTTGAGCAAACCGATCACGATTGGCACAAAAATCCGATGCCAGCCAGTTCCGTCGGAGGTCTGGCTGCCGTCCAATGATTGCAAGCTGATGTGGCTGCCTTCGTTGATGCGATTGAGGACCGCTGAATCGATATTCTCGGCAACCATTAGATTCTTGCTGATAAAGTTGGTAATTTCCGCCTGAACATCGCTGTCAGGCTGCTTGTTGGTCCAGTAGGTTAACTGAAAATTCAAGGTGTAATCTTCGGGCAGAACCGCAAAGCCTTGAATCTCACCGGCTAACGCCGCAGCGCGTGCAGCGCTTTCATCGGGATAGACATAGAGATATATCTGCGGATCAAAGAAAGTTGATGGTTTCGAATTGTCAGGCTCGATCTGGATTAAATTGCCATTATCTACGATACCAACCGGGCGGGTATCAAAGGCAAGAAACGAAAGAAGCATCGAGAAAACAATAATCAACACAAAACCAAGCGGGACGCTTACCATGGAGATCCAGAAGCGTTTGTTACCGACATGGTGCAGGTATTCGTACCTGGCAACGTTCATGGTCTTATTCATCGGTACCGCCGCTTTCCTTTACAACCTTGATGAAGATTTCATCGAGGGTCGGCACTGCCACTTCAAAGGAATTGAGCTTGATGCCTTGCGTGACCAACTCGTTGAGTAGTTCGTGGGAAGAGAGACCTTCCTGTGGGCTAAGGCGATAAGCTCCATTGAGTTTCTCGATCCGCGACACACCATTAAGTTTCTCTGGCAGGGGATTGAGTGCGTCGATAATCACTTCATTGGTGCTGAAGCGGTTGCGGATCTCCGAGAGTTCGCCTTGTAAGAGTACCTGACCGTGGTCAATGAGCACCAGGCGGTCGCAAAGTTGCTCCACCTGGTTCATTTGATGGGTGCACATGACAATGGTTTTACCTGCATTACGCTGCTCGATCAGCAAGTCCTTGACCAACTGCGTGTTGATGGGGTCAAGCGCAGAAAAAGGCTCATCAATGATGATAATCTCGGGGTCATGAATCAGGGCGGCGATGAGCTGCCCCTTTTGCTGCATACCTTTACTGAGTTCCTTGGCTTTCTTTTTTGCATGTTCGGTCAGATCGAATTTAGCCAGGTATTTGGGTAAACGTTCTTTGATTTGGTCTTCTGTGAGACCTTTGAGAGTGGCAAGATACGTCAGACAGCGGTCGAGAGGCACATCCTGGTAAAGCCCGCGTTCCTCAGGGATGTACCCGATGTAATTAAGCTTTTCGTTGGTCATGGGACCGTCGAGGATGGTCACGCTGCCGGAATCTGGTTGGTAGATATCCAAAATGACACGGATTGAGGTGGTTTTACCGGATCCATTTGGACCGAGCAGACCAAAAATCTCACCCGGATGGACCTCGAAAGACACGTCTTTGACTGCCTGGGTGGCGCCAAAACTCTTCGCAATTTTATCTACAATAATGGTTGCCATAGTGCTCCGATCCATGATTTGAAAAGGTTTTACTTCCTCTATGATAACAGTTTTAGAAGGAGTTTAGTTTTAAAAACAATAGATTATCTACAGTTGTTGGAGTTGATGGTTAACCCTTAGCTTGAGGATATTCAGCCGTAGGTAACCTCTATCTAAATATTGGCGTTCATCCACAAAATCCCCAGAGTAACTTAGAATTAGGGTACCACGATTATGAGGGCATCATCTTGATCACTAAACACAAAACAACATTGAAGATTTCCGGACGAACCTGGGCTGTGATGGTTGCCCTGGCTGTCACTGGGCAGATCGCCTGGGCTGTGGAAAACACCTGGTTCAATACCTTCGTGTTCGACACTATTACCCCCGATCCACGACCGGTTTCCTGGATGGTAGCTGCCAGCGCGATCGTTGCCACTCTCACAACCATCTTCATTGGCACCCTGAGCGACCGTACCCGCTCAAAATGGGGTCGGCGCAAACCTTACATCTTGTTTGGCTATATCCTCTGGGGTCTGATGACAATTCTCTTTCCCACGACTTCCTTGATTAAGGATATCTCCCTCGCGGTCGTGATGGTGGTTTTGCTGGATTGCCTGATGACCTTTTTTGGTTCAACCGCCAACGACGCTGCTTTTAACGCCTGGACAGCAGATGTGGCTCCAGCTGATCAGCGTGGTAAGGTGGAAGGCGTGCTCAACCTAAGCCTGTTCATCGCCCAGTTGGTAGCAATCGTAGCAGCTGGCGCATTAATAGACAGAGTTGGTTACTTCACCTTCTTCTATGTTTTAGGTGGGATTGTGATGATAGTGGGTCTGGTTGCTGGCGGAGCGTTACCAGATCATCCGAATGAAAACCTGCTGCAAAGTGAGAAGGGAATTTGGCAGGAGATAAGGGATATTTTCCGCCTTGAAACCGTACGGAGGAATTCAAAACTTTTTATTATCCTGATTTCAGCCATGCTGTTGGGGGTTGGCTTCCAAGTGGCTTTCCCGTACATGATCATCTACATCAATAACTACATCGGCGTGAGCAAGACGGAATACGCCCTCGTAGGCGGTGTGGTAATCATCGGAAGTGCGATTGCAGCTCTTCCGCTTGGAGTCTTGGCTGACAAAATCAGCAAGCGCCTGATGATGGCAGTCTCTATCGTACTCACCTGCCTGGGCTGTTTTGCTTTTTCGTTGGCCCGCAGCATTCTACTTCTCGCCCTGGCTGGGCTGGCATGGCAGATGTTTAACATGTCCGCTTCGATTGCTGCCATGTCCTGGCTGAAGGACTTGTTGCCAGAAGAAAGCCGTGGGCGTTTCTTGGGAATACGCATGATCTTCTTAGTTTTGCTTCCAATGTTAATCGGACCTGGCATTGGTTCAGCCCTTATTCGCCGCTTCGGCATCCCCACGGTGCTAAACGGGCAAGCTGGCTTCATCCCGGTGCCCCTGATCTTCCAGGTGGGTGCAATTTTGGGTTTGCTTGCGCTGATTCCCCTGGCATTCAATAGATTTGATGATAAGCAAGATGTTAAAAAGGAACCAAATGCGTGATTTGATCCACAATAACCTGACTACGCCGTGGAAGGTCGATCAGCCGATCCCCCTGCCTGAATATCCCAGACCGCAAATGGTTCGCGGAAACTGGCTGAACCTCAACGGCTGGTGGGATTGCGCCATACAGAAATTGGAAGCCCCTAAGCCAGCATCTTATGAGGAAAAAATACTAGTTCCTTTTGCCCCTGAATCCAGACTATCGGGTGTGGAGCACATACTCCAGCCGGATGAGAAACTCTGGTATCGACGCAGCTTTACTGTGAGCCACGCTGAGGATCAAGTGGTTCATTTGCACTTTGGGGCTGTGGATTTCGCCTGCGAGTTGTGGGTCAATGACAGCAAAGTAGGGGAGCACTGGGGCGGCTATCTACCTTTCAGTTTTGACATTACAAGCTTCCTCATTAAAGGAGAAAATGAGCTGGTATTAGCCTGTACCGATGCCACCGAAGCTGAGCTGCACCAAAAGGGCAAACAACGCCTTGAAACTGGCGGCATATGGTATACCTCTGTCTCGGGCATCTGGCAGACAGTCTGGCTGGAGGTTTTACCGAGGCAGCACATCCGCAGCCTGAAACTAACGCCTAACCTCGATGCAAGCAACCTGTTGGTTGAGATTGCCTTATCCGAAGCGGTGGATGCCGTGCAAGTCGAGTTGGAAGCAATCGCGTCATTTGTGGGGCAGGAAGTGGCTCGCGAAAGCATTACCTCTGCCAGCCAGATGCTGCTGTACATCCCAAACCCCCAAAAATGGCATCCTGATCACCCATATCTATACGACTTGACCCTTAAACTGAAAATTGACGGGAAGGTGGTGGACGAGGTGGGGAGCTACTTTGGCATGCGCAAGTTTGGCAAGATCCGCGACGGGAAGGGCTTTTGGCGCTTCACGCTCAATGACGAACCCATCTTTCAGTTTGGTCCACTGGACCAGGGCTACTTCCCCGAAGGGCTCTATACCGCGCCTTCCGAAGAAGCCATGCTTTTTGACATCGAGTACGCCAAAAAGATCGGCTGCAACATGATCCGCAAGCATGTCAAGGTTGAGCCGGCACGCTGGTATTACGCCTGCGACCGCCTTGGCATGATCGTCTGGCAGGACATGCCCAATGGTGGGCGCACCACCAAGGACGCCGTGGTGGCTTTTACCTTCACGTCGGGTATTCACCGCTCCGACATCCGCCGTTTGCACCGCTTTGGCAGGGAAGATCCCGAGAATCGCGAAGAGTATCGCCAGGAACTGAAACAACTGATTGACAGCCTCTACCACTTCCCCTGTATCGCCGTGTGGGTGCCGTTCAACGAAAGCTGGGGGCAGTTCCATGCAATCCTAACTTCTTACTGGGTGAAGGGCTATGACCCAACCCGCCTGGTGGACCATGCTTCGGGCTGGTTTGACCAGGGAGGTGGCGATTTTCAGAGCCGGCATGTCTACGTAAAACCCCTGAGCGCTTCTCAACCGGATGAACGCATATTGGCTGTGACCGAGTTTGGCGGCTACACCATGCAGGTGGACGGGCACGTCTACACCGAAAAGAAGCGTTTTGGCTATGGTCATTACGCGGATGCTGCTTCACTCACGGCAGCCTACCTGCGTCTGCTGGAGGAGCAGGTGAAACCTCTGATCCCGCTGGGGCTTTCAGTAGCGATCTACACCCAAACTACCGACATCGAGACCGAAATAAACGGCTACCTGACCTACGACCGTAAAGTCGAGAAAATGGATCACACTCGCCTCCGCCAGGCTCACCTGGAACTCTACCAGGCAATAAACGAGTGAAAAAAAACAGCCCGGACGCGGGCTATTTTTATGGATGCTAAACCTAATAAAGATTAACTCCCGGTCGTTCCCGTTTTTCGTCGTTTATCAGCATTCCTTACACAAGCCTGACAAATTTCATTCAGGCGGCTGGAAAAGCAACAGGGTATTGCTGGTTGAGTCGGAAACCCAAACCTTGCCGTCGGCGGTGGTGGCAATGCCGCTAATGACTCCCATCGGATAGCTGTTGTCGAACCCGCCCCACAAGACTTTGAAGGTACCTTCACCATCAAACCCAATCACACGCCCACGGTCGGGATCCGTGATATACACATTTCCGTCGTTATCCAGCGCCAGGAACGGTTTGTTGTCCAGAGAGTCCGAGCTCCAGGCGTCCACCTCCCACAACCTGGCTGAGCGGAACTGCAGCCCGGTTGGGTCCGGTTCGAAGACCTGCACGCGGTAGTTCCAGGTGTCGGCGATGTAAATCTTGCCATCTGGACTGATCTCGATCCCGACTGGTTCGTCCAGGTTGCCAGCTTCAAGCCCCAGGCCGCCAAATTGGGTCAGGTAGGTGCCGTTCGCATCGAAGACGACCACGCGCTGTTTGCCGGTGTCGGTCACAAAAACGCGCCCGGTTTGGTCCACGGCGATCCCGCGGGGACCCCAGAAGCCATCCGGCAGACCATTGACTTCGAAGACGCTCCACATCCGCAGGAATTGCCCATCTGGTGTGAAAACCTGGATACGATGATTCCACGTGTCGGCGACGTAGACATTCCCATCGGGACCAACTGCGACGCCCCAGGGTTCGTTCATGAGACCTCCGGGGATGTCTCCATCCATCACGTTGCCATAGCCACCAAAGGCATTGAGGAACAAGCCTTGCGAGTCGAGGTGCACGATACGATGATTGCGCGAATCCGCAACAAACAAGCTGCCATCCGCGGCAATGGCAATATCCCGGGGAGCATTAAAGGGGGTTTCACCCGCAAAATTGATCACGCTCAATGGTTCGAGGCTGACGGTGTTGCCAGCATAAGGATCCACACGCGGCGCTTCCGGCTCCGGGCTGATGCCATATTCCCAGATCATGGCCGCGATATCTTTTTTGATATACATGCGTGCGGTGTCGCTGGGCGACCAGGTGGCGAGGGTCAGCGAGGGGTTGTTGAAGGCAGCCGCGTACTGCGTGTAGTCGCGATTGAACCAAAGCTGCCAGATGGCAGAGCGTTTGGCAGGATCTTTCAAATCCCCCAAGACGCTCGCGAGAGACCAATCGCGGTAAAGCGATTCGTTTGGCCACCACATGCGCTTGTAGTCATAGCGATAGTATTCATCACGCACCACCGGTTCGATTTTGGAAAAGTTCGATGAACCAACGACTATAACGGGGGAATCCTGGAGGGATTTGGTGACGTTCTGGTCAAAATCGACCTTGTTGGGATAGTCGCGCATGTACCACCAATAGGGGTAGCGCACGTTGTTGTCGTAGGCGACCTTGATGGTTTTATCGCCATAAAGCCGTTTTGAGATGGTTTCAATCTGCTCGACGGTGTCTTTCATGTCGCGCGTGGAATGAGCGTAGACCAAGAGCTCCATGGCGTTGTCATAATTGATGTAGGCAGCGCGGTAGGCTGTTCGGGCTGTTTGCAGGCTGAGCAAGCCAAAGAATGCCAGCAGGGCGGCTTTCCAGAAGTTTGCGCCTCCCCAGTTTTTCAGTAAGGCGAACAACCCTGCGCCAGCGCCAATGGTTCCCACCAGGGCAAGCAGAAAATCACTGGTAGCCTGAAGCTGCACGATTTCTTTCCCCTGGAAGGGCGGTTCAGTGCCCAACAGGCTGCCGAGCAAACTACCAAAGGCAATGAAGAAAACCCCGCTCAACAGCAAAACCAGCCAGCCCTGCTTCTCGCGGACTTCCTGCCAGTCGACTTTTTCGATCAGGTAGCCTAAAGCCCAGCCAGCAGCCAGGATCATCGGCATCGTAATGTGAGTGGTCAGCCAGGGCATGCGTTCGCCAGCGAAAGAGAATGCCAGCAAGCTCATCACCGACCAGAAGAGCAGCAGGGCAAGGGTTGGCAGTCTTTCAGCACGGCTTTCATCCAAAGGAGGTTCGGTAAAGAACCGCCTAATTCCACCGGGACGGACAGGCTCTTCCTGTTCGGTCTCTTCGTGGAGAAGTTCTTCTGCAAGCTGCAATTCCTCTGAGTCGAATTGTGCTTCCGCAGGCAGGGCGATTTCACTTTCCTTGTCGGAAACAGGTTTTTGGTCATCTTCGGCTGCCATTTCAGGAACTTCGGATTCAGCCGGGACTAATTCCACATGGGTGAAAGGTTCATTCACTTTGGCGAAAAAGAGTTTTTGGGATAAACCTATAATGAAGGCAATTACCGTCCCCAAGGCAGGCAGATACTCGTACATGGGGATCTGAACTAGCGCGTAGTAATAGAGCGGCTGAGTGCCCCTTTCAACGGTTTGCTGTTGCATCCAGTATCCGAGCGCACCGACGATACCCTTGAAAAAGCCTTCTCCATGGCTGAAAAACGTGGTGTAAAAGACGATGAAAATTCCCCAGAAAATAGCGGCACAGCGCAGGAATTTTTTCGGGTTCCAAAGCATGCCCAAGAGAACGGATAAGGCTGCCAGCAAGGTAAAAGTAATCCCGGAACGAATAATGCCTGCCTGGCTGTAGTCCGTGGCGTCGAATCCCAGGAGCGTAAGCGGCAGGGCTGCCAACAGGGGAAGGATGAGGATCAGGGGCAGGGCAATCAGGTCAAAAGTGCGGGAAGAACGGATTTGCTGCCAGCCAAGACCCTGAACAAGGAAAACGATTGCGGCAATTGCCGCAATCCCCGTTACGCCTGCGGACGCGATCAAAGGCAGTTTCGAGTTGATCAGGTATACGGCACCCCCAGCTTCGGGTGGGATGACGCCAGTCTGCATCGGGGCAGGGGTCTTCCCGAGCACATACACGCCAAGCGTGACGACGATCAAAGCCAGTGTGACGACCACGGCGATCAGGAATCGATTCTTAGCATTCGCGGGCTTCCAATTGCGGTGCAAAGCTTCATATATAAACAATAGTGCCAAGAAGATGGAAGCTTCAGCGGTGAAGATATACGAGGTGGCTTTGTCGGCGTAATGCATGGCAGTGATGAAAGTCAGCCAGTAAAGCCATTTCGATTGACCGTCTTCCATGTAGCGCAGGAAGAGCCAGAGCATCACGAGCCCCCAGAAGACGATAAAGATCTCATTACGAGTATAACGGCTGTAGAAGAGGATGTATGGCGAGATCATGAAAAGGGTAGCGGCGCAAAGTGAGCCAACACGGCCCAGGTAGCGGCGCCAGGCAAACAGCGTGAAGATCACCACCCCAATGCCAAACAGCGCTGCAGGTACCCGGGCGGAAAAGTCCGAATCACCGAATAGGAAGTACGAAAGCGCCAGGGCATGGAACTGAAACGGTCCATGCGTGACAGGATCGTAGACGTAATTTTCGATGGTGTAGGCGGGAACGACGTGGTTGATCTCATCATGCGCCATGGTGCGAGCGCCAAGGTCGTAGAAGCGAGTCACAAGCGTGAGGATGATGATAAGTGCGATCAGCAGTTGTTCTAATGTGAAATTGGGCCACCAGGGAAAAACAGCTTTATCGAGCCAGCGGTCATTGTGGGTTTTGACGGGGAATTTCAGGCTTTCAACAGACATAAATTTGTCTCCGATAGTGATTCTCAGATGATTGTAAACTATACCCTGCCCACTCGAAATCGGCAAGTTACAGAAGGCTATGTTTGCCAAATATCGAGCCTTTTTGGAAATGCGTATCTTCCTTGCCGGGTTAAAAAGGGTTTAATTCAGCTTTTTTACAGGTCGGAATGAGAAGTGCTTAGCCCCATCCTGTGGAGGGGGTCGGCGCAGCCGGGGTTGGACCTTCCGTGTAGGGCTGGGGTTCAGTCCAGCCGGTTTTATTGCCTTGCCTTGAATTGACATATAATGTCTTAGGTGATATTCTTTTACAGAAGTCTGATCGTTTGTATTAAGTGATTTACCAAATCCAATAAGTAGAACTTTAAAAAGCTATTAGACAGCATCTCAGGTAAAAAAAACTATCTTGTGAGCGTAAGTTTCACAAAGAAATCCAAGAGGTTGCGATTTGGAAAGGAGTAGTGCTTATACCAGAAACACTAATGATTTATCATATACAGATATAGCATCTAAAAACAAAAGAGAAAAATGTTAAAACGAGTTTTGTTCTGTTTGCTCGCAGTTATGATGGTTGGAAGTGTCATTACATCCGGTGTTTTTGCCAGTGAATCAACACCTCAAAACGGCTCGTTTCCGCAAGGCTATGATCCGAATTCCCAACTGAACAGTCCACAATACCAACAAAAGTTATTAAGAGCGAATAACGTTTCTAGCAATATCTCCCCGTCTGCTGATATACTCAAAAGGAGTCTTGATCTTGGAACAAGTGGGGAGTATCGTGAACCAAACGAAGCAGCCTATGTGAACTATTGCGGCCCTGCTTCAACCCGTGCGGCTTTACGTGCCAGGATGCCAGCAAGTGAGATACCATCTTTGGATTCTGTTGGTCAATGTGAGAATATCGATCCTAATTGGGGGGTCTATATGACATCGGTCACATCTTGTCTGAACTTCTATCTAAACTCAACATTTTATTGGAATGGAGCAGCATCCGGTGCTACACAGCTAGCAGATTGGGTAAAAAGTGATGTTTTACAGAATTATGCGGTAGTCACCGGGATCTACACTGTAGAAATTGTGGGCTGGTATGCGCCGGTTTACCACATAGTGACACTATATGGGTATGATTTTACATACTCAAGTTCAGCCGATAAACAGATTAACTATATCGACACTGCTTCTGTTATGGCAGGTTATACAGGCTCCTACTTTAACAAAGTTGATCTATCTTGGCTATGGGATAGAGTTAGTCAAAATAACGCTCAAGCCTGGTAATTAGACTTCCCTTATATTCTCTCCCTTGATTCCAAGGGAGAGATACTTCTTGATGACGTTAGAGGAATTAATGAAAACGGTTATAAATAAAAAATCCTGCCGCTTGTTACTGATGGTTGTATTCTTTTTGTCTGCTTGTACAAATCTTAGTCTCCCAATTTCTTCACCAACTGATTCCGATCCTTTCCTTTCACAAAATGTGTTAACAACTCCCCAATCGAGTCCGTGTGTTATGCCTCACCCAACCGAGGCGCCAACGAGTACAACTATCGCATCGAATGTTCCAGACGTCGTAACGGTTACCCCATCACCCTTGATAAACGATGAACCGATTGAATTAAGCCTGGAGGATATTGAGATCTCTACTTTGTCATTTCCCGAAAACTTTGTCGAGACTAACTGCGCGGCAATTGAGAATTCTCAGGTAGGACCACTTGCTTCAGACGAGCAGAACCTATATTACGTGGTCATGAATGAGCCAAGTAATCTTTATAGAATGCCGTTGGATTTCTCTGAAGAGAGCCTGATTTATTCTTCAACTTTTGAAAATGGTTTTCTTAATGTTTTTCCGGTTCAATTATCAAATAATTGGATACTATTCGTAGACACTAACAACCCCACTGGAAGTTTTTTTGGGGAATGGAAGCTAATTGCGGTCAACTTGCTAACCAGTGATTCGGTTGTCGTTACGACTAGTGAGAAAGCAAACGCCTCCTTATTGAATTTCTATGCGACTATTTCTGGTGACACGGTATATTGGGTAAAGAACGTTGTTGATGAAGGTAATGTATTAACACTTCCCAGTTCAATATATGCCTATCAATTAGTGGATGGAATCGAAAGTCTCGTGTATGAAGAAACGTCTTTGGATCATGTTGTTACTATTCCGTATGTCTCAGAAGACTATTTGGTGTTTGAAAGGGACCCTAATATTGGAAAAGCTCCTGAATCCATTTCTATCGCTCTTTTGGACTTAAAATCTAATACCTTGGTCGATTTACCTTATGAATCCCCAGGATCTATGCCTCAAATCCAATATCCATTCATCCTTTGGAAAAACAGTTATCGCTTTGATCAAATCAAAAGCTTTACTTATATTAATTTATTGACCGGTCAAAATACAAAAGTACCGTTTGTTGGGAATCCTAATTCAGATATATACCTTTATGGTGCCTATCCGTTTGCCCGGACAATAATAAAGACGGGTGATAGGTCGACCATGATGACTTTAGTCATTTTCGATGTTTCAAATAGAAAAGCTTTTGTGGTTGATACGGGTTCAAACGATGTTGGTATTGGGAGAGTTGATATTAACAGCAACTATATTGTATTTAACGTTATTCCAAATGTGGGAGGTACCGCAGATCAAACCACATGGTTGTGCAAAATGCCGTTTCCAGCCCCAAATATGCAGTAGTCACCGGGCTTATGTTAAGGCAGGTTATACAGGCCCCTACTTTAACAACGTGAATCTAGATTGGATATGGGATAGAGTTATACTAAATAACGCTCAAGCCTGGTAGTTAGATTTCCCTTATATTCTCTCCCTTGGAATCAAGGGAGAGATACTTTTACGCCTTAAGGCAGTCGAACTCGTGAAACGAGTGAGACAGAAAACCACCCGCTATGCGGGTGGTTGTGATTGCACATCCAAATGATTGCGGAGGGAGTGAACCCCCTCCGTACGAAGGATTGCGCTTTTCATTACGCGATTGTGCCGGGCTTACGAAGTAACCCGCCGGCGGAGCCAGGCGCTGGCAGCCCGAGCACAGCTTCTCGCCCTTGGCATCCAACAACCTCTGGAGACCTTCGGTCACCTCCCGTGCGCGGTCAGGAGACCGGCACGATCAGGTACAGGACGGCAGATTTCCACGTCGCCTCGCTCCTCGCAAGGACTGGAGCTACCACGTAAGGCTGGGCTTCAGTCCAGCCGCTTATCTCACACATGCAACTGTATGCGGAGGGAGTGAACCCCCTCCGTACAAAGGAAAGAGCTTCTTAGCCCGGCTCTCTCATCTCCCGCTTTGCATTACAATTTACTTGTGAATTGCCGCTTTGTGGTTGTTTTGCTGATTGTCTTGGGGTTTATTTCTGCATGTATGCCGCAGACGCTGACCCCTACGGAGCTTCCCCCCACCCCCAACCTGGATCAATTGATGCAGACCTCCGTCTATGAGGTTACACAAGCTGCTTTGCTCACCCAGGCTGCGCTCCCCAGTGCCACCTTCACTCCGCTGCCAACCGCTACCAATACACCCCTGCCATCAATGATCGCCACCATCGCCCGGACGCCCACCGAAGCAGCAACGGCTACCTCTGAGGCAAGCTGCAACCGGACTGGGATGGGAACGCCTTTTGACCTCACCATTCCGGATGGTACACAGATCGTTGCAGGAGAGAAATTCACCAAAACCTGGCGGCTGGTCAATTCCGGCTCCTGCAAGTGGACGCGGCTTTATAAGCTGGTGTTCTATTCCCAGAACCCTCTCGGTGCCACTTACGAGCAATTCCTGCCCGGAGAGGTGCTCCCTGGGTATGCTGTCGACCTGAGCGTCGAGTTTACCGCTCCCCTTCAGCCGGGCACCTACCGCAGTAACTGGATGCTGCAGGCACCGGATGGAACGCTTTTTGGGCTGGGGATGAACGCGGACACGCCTTTTTACGTCTCGATCGTGGTTGTTGAGCAGCCTGCTACCACTCCCACGCCCAGTCCCACACCTTGATCGGAAAGCAATAGCTCCGCCATATGCTGCTTTTTAAGATAAGATTAGGCATCAAACTAATCGGAGTGACTGATGCCAGAAACAAATCCTTTTGACCCGCAGGATATGAATGCCGCAATCGAAGCGCTTGGCGCCAATCTCAAATCAGGCTGGCAGCTTGGGTTGCACCTGGAGGTTCCTGAAGTTGGATCCCTGAGGCAGGTAGTAATTTGCGGCATGGGCGGGTCGGCAATTGGCGGGGATTTCACCACAGCTTACCTGGCAGACCAACTACCTATTCCGGTATTCGTGCATCGCAATTACAGTCTGCCTGCCTGGGCACGCGGACCTGAAACGCTGGTGATCTGCTCCTCCCATTCCGGCAATACCGAAGAGACCTTGAGTTCCTTCAACGAGGGCTTGCAGCGCGGGTGCATCCTGATGAGCATCTGTACTGGCGGCAAGTTGATTGAACTTTCCAAGGAGGCTGGAAAAATTTATTGGAAATTCGATCATGTTGGGCAGCCTCGGACAGCCATTGGTTGGACGGTTGGGCTGTTGCTGGCGCTTTTTTTCCGTTTGGGTCTGATCGAAGATCAAGCCCTGGCAGTGGAGGAAGCGGTGGCAGTGCTCGCGGAAGGCATTACAAAACTGGGAAAGGACAGTCCCGTTTCAAGCAATCCAGCCAAACGGCTGGCAGGGCAACTACTGGAACACAACATTGTCATCTATGGGGCCGGCGAGATGGAAGTGATTGCCAGGCGCTGGAAATCCGAGATCAACGAACTCGCCAAAGCCTGGGCAGCTTTTGAGGGCATCCCGGAGATGAACCACAACGCTCTGGCAGGGCTCCACCACCCCGAAAGCCTGTATGAACACACCTCAGCCATCTTTTTGTGCACTGATTTCGACAACGATCGCAACCGCAAACGCATCGAGTTGAGCCAGCGCTTTTTCCTGCAGGCGGGTGTGGCCGTGGATAGCGTGCAGGCGCTCGGTGAAGGCAAACTGGCGCAAATGTTCAGCTTGCTTCAGTTTGGCGATTTTATAGCCTATTACCTGGCTCTGGCTTATGGTGAGGACCCTACACCCATTGAGATTCTCAATGAGCTAAAAAGACTTTTAGCGAAGTAATCACTAAGAAAATGGCATTCGTCAAGTTAGATAAAGCCATCCAGGGCAACTTCCTCGATAAAGGGATTGGCTGACAGACCATTTTTTCTCCACTTCAATAAATGCTGATAGAAACTGAACGACTATTATTTCGTAGATTTTCCGAAAATGATATGTTGGATCTCCTCGAATATCTTTCTTACCTGGAAGCGGAAGCAATTCTATGGACGTTTTGTTTCAAAATAACTTTGAGTGCAGGATAACATATACTAATAATAATCCGAGTCCAAAACTCTAAAAACGGTGAATTTTCTAATGAAAATAGCCTCATTGGAGGTGAGATCTAATGTTCCAGGATAGAAAAGATGCTGGCATCAGGTTGGCAGATGCGTTGGAAGAATATCGCGGACAAGATGTGATCGTCTTCGCGCTTCCAAGGGGAGGTGTTGTGCTTGGAGCGGAAATCGCGCTGAAATTGAACGTCCCCCTGGACCTGGTGCTTACGAAGAAAATTGGGCATCCCTTGAATCCGGAATACGCCATCTGCGCAGTCGCCGAAGAAGGAGAGCCGATTTGCAATCAATTTGAAGTAGCTTCCGTCGACCCGGTCTGGTTTCAGAAGGAGGTGGAACGGACAAGGGCTGAGCTTAAGCGCTGGAGACTCGAATACCTGGGAGATACTGAACCTCACGACGTGGAAGGGAAGATCGCAATCATTGTGGATGACGGCATTGCAACGGGATTGACAATGATGGCGGCAATCAAGGAAATGGAAAAACGCAATGCAAAACAGATCATCGTCGCGATTCCGGTTACTCCTTACGTCATAGCTCAAAGGCTGATGGCCATGGGTGTCGATCTGGTTTCACTGCAAATCGACCGGGCTTACCTGGGAGCAGTGGGAGCGTATTATGCCGATTTCCAGCAGGTGACCGATGACGAAGTAATCGCACTTTTGAAGCAAGTCAACGGTTAAAAGGTGGTTACCAGCGAGTTCTTTTTCAACGCAATTTGGATCAAAACCATGTGATTGCGGCTTTTCGTGCCTGGTAGAGAGGAGAAGACAATTAAATCAGCTAGACTGCTGGTTTTTTTGCGAAGCTTGAGCATGAACCCCTCCCGCGAAGCGCCGTTTTCAAAAAGCCTGACAACATAAGCTGCTTTTTCTTTCATAGACAGGGCGCCTAAAGCTGGATGATTGGCTACTTGTTCCACGATCTTTTCGATCTGCGCCAAAGGCAGCCGGTTTGTCGCAACGCAACAGAACGTCTTTCTGCTTCTATTATATTCTGCCAGTAATGTCTGCAGGATTTCCGATTTCCTGGTCGGTTCTTGACTGAATTCCTCAATCCCGATCTGTCGCGCGCGCCTTTTGTGACTTAATTGCTGTTGATGTGTGATCAATGAGTCGTAATCCTCAGCGCCAACATAATTTGAGCAGGGAAATTCAAGGCAAAGAAAACAGTATTCGACACGCTCATGCTGCAGTCTGCATCTTGCGATCGCGCAAGATTGGTTGCCAGCACCTCCGCCACACCCCGGGCAATATTTACCCAAGCGCATCGGGCATAACCTGCAGTTCAGCCCGCAAAGTGAAAAAGATAAGTCTTTTCTTGTGAAATCTTTCATTGCGCATAAATTCTCTTGTTCTGAATGGAAACGGCAATTAAATGATCTAATCTTCCGTGGGGAGCTACATGCAAGCAACTGATGACTCCAATATAAGCACAATAATGCTGCTTTTAGCAAAAAGGATCATGGGTTTCGCAAAACCTTCCTGTGGTGATCCAAACAGATTTTAGTAAAAACTATTGACAAATTAACTTCCAATGTACTATAATGATTTATGAGAGCGCTCCCAAAAATGATTGATTATTATACGTTCACGAAAGCGAAACATGGATAATCTAAAACTTGAGGATATTGCGAAGTTAGCTGGTGTTTCCAGGTCAACCGTATCACGGGTGGTCAATGACAGCCCCCACGTGAGTGCTGCAACCCGCAAGCGGGTGGAAAAGATCATTCAAAACAATGGTTATCATCCAAACGCGGCAGCCAGATCTCTGGCATCCCAGCGGACCAACATGATCGGGTTGGTTATCCCGAGATCCACAAGCGCCTTTTTTACTGACCCTTACTTCCCGCAGCTCACCCAGGGTGTGGCTTTCGCGTGTAACAATCACCATTTGACACTTTCACTTTTTTTGGTGGGCAACCAGGAAGATGAAAACGAGATCACCCCCCGGCTTTTGCGGAGGGGGATGCTGGATGGTATTCTGTTACAATCCGGTAACTCGGACGACAATCTTTTCAGGCGTCTAATCTCCTCGCATTTGCCAGTATTGGTTTTAGGGCGACCTTTTGAGGAAAAATCTGTAAATTACATCGATGTAGACAATGTTTCGGCGGCAAAACAAGCCACAACCCACCTAATTAGCCTTGGTTATCAGCGGATCGGCATGATCACAGGGGCAATTCATAGCACGACGTCGATTGACAGGCAGGCAGGCTTTGTCCAGGCAATGTCTGAAGCTGGCAGAGAGATCGACCCGTCTTTGATCGCTGAAGGCGATTTTTCCGAAAATAGCGGCTATATTGCCATGAAAAAGTTGTTGCCCTTCAGACCAGATGCGATTTTTGCACAGTCGGATGTGATGGCAATTGGGGCGATGCGAGCTGTTCAGGAAGCCGGCTTGGAAATTCCGAAGGATGTTGCTTTTGTTGGGTTTGATGATCTACCGGTTGCTTCTACTCTGCCAATCAAGTTGACGACTGTTCATCAACCGATCACACATTTTGGTATCAAAGCAGTTGATCTGCTGATAGATATGATTGAAAAAGGCACAAAACCGGCCAAACGTATGATTCTTGATACTGAACTGGTCATACGTGACACATGTGGGGGAAAATCAGTAAGCAGACCCACGGTTCAGGGGACAGAAATGGAAGGGAGCGCTCTCAAAGCGCCGGCATAAACAGGAGGTGCAATTCACTATTTACTGATGTCAATTGTTGTAAGAACCAATTAAAACTAAAAGGAGAAAGTAAAGAAAATGAAACGTCTATTTGGATTTTTGGCAGTATTAATGGTCATGAGCCTTGTGCTCGGTGCTTGCGGCACTCCCTCTGCTACCACCGAAGCGCCGGCTGCAGAGGCACCGACTGCTGAAGCACCGGCTGCAGAGGAACCGACTGCTGAAGCGCCGGCTGCAGAGGCCCCCACTACTGGCGAAAAGACCGTCTTGAATGTCTGGTCTTTCACCAATGAAATTCTCACCATGGCAGTTGCCTTTGAGAAAACCCACCCGGATGTGGATGTAGTCTACACGATGATCCCCATGACAAACGGTGAGTATCAAACCAAACTGCTCGCCACCCTCGGTACAGCAGATGTTCCCGATGTAGTCGCACTCGAGGCCGCATTCGTGAAAAGCTATGTGGAAAGCGATTTCCTTGCCGATATTGGTGACCTCCAGAAATACGCAGACGAACTGAAGGTGTACCCCTTCGTTTACGAAGTCGGTATGCACGAAGGCGTCCACAAAGCCTATTCCTACCAGGCTACCCCGGGCGCTCTCTTCTATCGCCGCAGCCTGGCCAAGGAATACTTTGGAACTGACGATCCTGCGCAAATGCAGGAAATTCTGGGAGATTTTGACAAGTACATTGAAGCTGCCGAAGTTGTCAAGGAAAAATCTGGTGGCAATACCTACATGGTTGCCTCCAATGGGGATTTCCAGAACCTGTTCTTTGCTAACCGCGAGCAGCCTTGGGTTGTCGACGGCAAATTAACAGTGGATCCAATGGTCGAAAAGATGGTTGAAACCGCGAAGCTCTTCCGCGACAATGGCTACGAAGCCCGCGCGACCCAATGGCAGGAAGGCTGGTTCGCTGGAATGAATGACACTCTGAGAGATGCAGCAGGCAACCCCAAGAAGGTTTTCAGCTACTTCCTCCCCACTTGGGGTCTTTCCTATGTTTTGTATCCCAACTCCACCTCTGCAGATGGCTCCAGCTCTACCAAGGGCGACTGGGCTGTTATTGAAGGACCTATGCCCTATCAATGGGGCGGCACCTGGCTGGGTGTGATGAAGGAAACCAAGAACATGGACCTTGCAAAAGAGTTCGTTCGTTTCTGCACTCTGGATGAAGAGAATCTGACCAATTGGGCAACTGGTGTATACACCAATGAATACCTGAAAGCTATCGATCCCACCGTTCCTGATGATCAATATCAGGCACCTGGCGACTTTGTTGGCAGCCAGGTTGTTGTCGAGAAGATCATTTCCTTCTTCGATGACTCCGAATTAAGCAAATTCCTCGGCGGTCAGAACCCCTACGGTGGCTTTGCGGCTGCTGCGCCTCGCGTGAATGGCCGCCTGATGCAGGGCTCTGACGACGCAATTCAGCGCGCCCTCAATGATCCTTTGAACTCGTATCTCGAAGGTACGATTACCCTGGACGAAATGTGGAAGCTCTGGAAAGATGCTGTCCGGAACGAGTTCCCGGATCTGGTTATCGAATATTAGACACCTGATTTTATGGATGAGTCAGTACAAATTCTGTACTGACTCATCTACACATGAAACAGCTAATTAGGGAGCACAATGTTTAAGAAACTTAAGCATCAGCAGTATGGTTACCTTTTTGTTGCCCCATTCATCATAGGTTTCTTGGTCTTCGGTTTATATCCGGTAATAAACACTATTGTTTTGAGCTTCACAGACCGGACGCTTATGTCCAGTAGTTACAGATTCATTGGTTTGCAGAATTTTCGACAGTTATTTGCAGATAGTACCTTCACAACTGCAATAAAGAATACCTGGGAATTGTGGTTGATGAACTTTATTCCGCAAATAGGAATTGCATTTCTGCTTGCGATTTGGTTTACCAATAATCGCCTGAAGATCAAGGGGGTAGGAATTTGGCGCATGATCTTTTATATGCCCAATTTGATGATGGCATCAGCTGTAGCTGCTCTCTTCTTTTCTTTATTTTCATATTATGGACCGGTGAACCAATTATTGGTCAGATCTGGTTTTTTAACTGAGGCAGTCGACTTTCTTCGAAAGCCAGCTGTTGCTCGGGGGTTAGTGGTTTTCATCCAATGGTGGATGTGGTTCGGACAGACCACCATCCTCCTGATGGCTGCCATGACGACCATATCACCCTCCTTATATGAGGCTGCAGAGGTCGATGGCGCCGGCACGTTCCAGATGTTTCGGATGATCACCTTACCTTTGATCAAGCCGGTTTTAATTTATATTCTGGTAACATCATTGGTAGGTGGTATGCAGATGTTCGACATCCCATACCTTCTGACGGATGGAAGAGGTAGCCCGGGCAATTCCATCCTTACAAATACCATCAACATGTATATGAAATTTCACAGCAGCAAAGGGCACATTGGCGCAGCTTCTGCGGTTGGTCTGGTCGTGTTCCTGATGACCAGCATTGTCGCGCTATTGATATTCTTCTTATTACGCGAAAAACATGATGAGCCAGCCGAGGCTGACAAATAGGAGGGCAGGACATGAAAATCAGTTATCGAACCGGAACGATTATTTCCCGAACATTTGTATACCTTTTCTTGGTGATCCTGGTGGTTATCACACTTCTCCCTGTGTGGATGCTAATCGTAAACGCTACCCGTTCGACTCTGGAAATTCAGCAGGGGATTAGCCTGCTTCCAAGCAAATACCTCATAACGAATTACAAAATCTTGCTCAGCAAAGGGCTTGATCTACCGAGGGGCTTCTTAAACAGTTTGACTATTGCGGTTTTGACAACAATAGTCACAGTCTACTTTTCCATGCTTACAGCTTATGGTATCGTCGGATACAATTTTAAAGGTAAAAACACCCTGTACAACCTGATCATTGTGCTGGTCATGATCCCCATGCAGCTTTCCATCATCGGTTTTTACCAGTGGATGTCAAAACTGGGGCTAACGGACTCCTACGCGTCTCTGATCTTACCCAGCATTGCGTCAGCAGGTTCGGTCTTTTTTGCCAAGCAATATCTTGACTCGATTATGATCCAGGATCTAATTGACGCAGGTCGGATCGACGGTGCTTCTGAGCTTGGTATCTTTCACCGCATCATGATCCCGATCGCTCTACCCGGCATGTTCACTATGGGTATTTTTGCTTTCGTGGCATCCTGGAACAACTTCTTCAATGCCTTCATCCTGATTACGTCTCGAGATAAATACACCTTGCCAATGTTGGTTCAAACCCTTCGAGGCGATATTTATCGGCATGAATACGGAGCTATTTACCTTGGGTTGGCAGCTTCGGTCGTTCCGATCATCCTCATCTATTTCCTGTTCTCACGCTATATCGTGAATGGGATTTCGATGGGTGCTGTCAAGGAATGAGGTTAGAAGAAGATCACAATTGCAGCGCGTTAGGCTGAAGTTCTGGCTTTGTTAGAGCCAGGGCTTTGCCTGATTAAGCGTTCATTCTATTAATTGTTGCCGGTTACAGGTGGAGGATTCTTTATGCGGTTTGGTTATTTTGACGATAAATCAAGAGAATATGTAATTACGCGCCCTGACACTCCTTTACCCTGGATCAATTACCTTGGTACAGACTCTTTTTTTGGACTTATTTCCAATACTGCTGGTGGATATTCTTTTTATAAGGATGCCCGCCTGAGGAGATTAACCCGCTACCGTTACAATAACGCTCCTCTCGACATGGGCGGTCGGTATATCTATCTGCGCGATGCTGATAGCGGCGAGATTTGGTCTCCCAGCTGGATGCCAACACGGGTGGATTTGGATAGCTACGAATGCCGTCATGGCATGGGCTATACCGTCATCACGTCAAAGAAAAAGGGCGTCGAAGCCCGCATACGCTACTTTGTTCCGCTTAACTTAGAATGTGAAGTGTGGGATGTCACACTGGCAAATGAGAGGGAAGATGAGGTCAACCTTGACCTGTTCTCAGCGGTCGAATTTGCGCTGTGGGATGCCTGGGATGACTCCACCAACTTCCAACGCAATTTCAACACCGGCGAGGTGGAGGTGCCAGATCTGCACATAGATCCTGATGGTGGAGACGTTTTGAGGGGCACCATCTTTCATAAGACGGAATATCGCGAGCGGCGAAACCATTTCGCCTATTTTGCCTGTTCTGAACCACTAAATGGGTTTGATACCCAGCGGGATGCGTTCCTGGGACCCAACCGGGGATGGGACAGGCCTCTCGTTGTGGAAAGTGGCCAGTCGAAAAACTCCATTGCACACGGCTGGCAGCCGATCGGCTCACACCACCTCAAGCTGCACTTGAAACCCGGTGAGGCAAAACGGGTGATCTTTTTGCTTGGACATCATGAAAATTCAACAAACGAAAAATTTGATCCGGCGGACTCAAACACGATCAATAAGGCAGGTGTTTTGCCGGTTATCCGGGAATTCCTCTCGCTTGACCGTGTGGACAAAGCCTTTGAGGAATTAAGAGAATACTGGAAAGAACTGCTGAGCAAGTTCACAGTGGTTACCCCAGATGAGGATACTAACCGCATGGTCAACATCTGGAATGCATACCAGTGTATGATCACTTTCAACATGAGCCGTTCAGCTTCTTACTTCGAAAGTGGCATTGGACGCGGCATGGGGTTCCGCGATTCCGCCCAGGATCTGCTGGGTTTTGTGCACATCGTGCCTAAGCGCGCACGCGAGAGGCTGATCGACCTGGCGGCTACACAGCTAATCAATGGCGGGGCTTTCCATCAGTACTCACCATTGACCAAACGCGGCAATAATGACGTGGGTTCTGGTTTCAATGACGACCCTCACTGGCTGGTACTCGCAACCGCGGCGTACGTGAAAGAAACCGGGGATCTTTCCATCCTTGACGAAATGGTGCCCTACGAGAACCAGCGAGGCACCGAAATGCCCTTGTTCGAACACCTTCAGCGGGCTATTCAATACACACTTGAACGTTTGGGACCTCACCAGCTGCCGCTGATTGGCAGGGCGGATTGGAATGACTGCCTGAACCTCAATTGCTTCTCCGACACGCCTGGACAATCCTTCCAAACCACCACCAACCAGGATGGCAATACCGCTGAAAGCATCATGATCGCTGGCTTGTTCATCTTGTCCTGCCAGGAAATGGTTCAACTCGCCTCAATTGTTGCTTCGCACACTGTTACTAAGGCGTATGACTTTCATGCTCCAGAGTTTTATTTAGAAAAAGCGCAGCAGATGGAGCAGGCGGTCTGGCAAGCTGGCTGGGATGGAGAGTGGTTCAGGCGCGCCTATGACGCCTTTGGTGAGCCGCTCGGTTCGCGCCTCAACGACGAAGGTCAAATCTTTATCGAGCCCCAGGGGCTGTGTGTTATGGCTGGGTTGGGGGTGGAGGATGGCAAAGCCCGCCAAGCGCTTGATGCCGTGAGAGAAAGGTTAGCAACCCCTCATGGAGTAGTGCTGTTGAACCCTGCATATAGCCGTTATCAGCTGCGATTGGGAGAAATTTCTTCCTATCCACCAGGATATAAAGAGAATGCGAGCATCTTTTGCCACTCCAACCCGTGGATCATGATCGCGGAGACGGTCATCGGCAGGGGCGACCGGGCCTTTGATTACTATAAACGCATTAATCCATCCGTCCGTGAGGCAATCAGCGAGGTTCACCGTTGTGAGCCCTATGTATACGCCCAAACGATTGCCGGTAAGGATGCACCGACGCATGGGGAAGCCAAGAATTCCTGGCTGACAGGTACTGCCAGTTGGAATTACGTAGCTATCACCCAGTATATCCTTGGTATAAAGCCTACCTATAATGGCCTGTCAATCCATCCAGTCATTCCAAGTGACTGGCAAGGCTTTGAGGCAAAGCGCATCTTCCGGGGTGTGGTCTACAACATAAAAGTTGAAAGATGCAGCTCCTCTAGTTCGACCAGGCTTATTGTTGATGGTCAATTAATTGAAGGCTATGTTATTCCCATTCCACCCGAAGGGACCCTCGAGGTGAACGTAGTGATGGAATTGGCGAAAAATTGAAGTAAAACTAAGGTCAAAGCACTACTATAAAAAACACAAAAATCAAAGGAGATAAGCGGTGAACACATTTAACCCTAAACCCGAAGACAAATTTACTTTTGGATTATGGACAGTAGGATCAATCGGAAGAGATCCATTCGGCGGTCCGGTACGCGATCCCAAAACCCCGGCGGAGTTGGTCTATCTATTAGGCGAGGTTGGTGCCTATGGCGTTAACTTCCATGACAATGACCTGATTCCAATCGATGCCACCCCAGCCGAAGAAGAGGCAATCAAACGCGATTTTCGCAAAGCATTGGATGAAACCGGCCTGGTAGTGCCCATGGCTACCACCAACTTGTTTGGCGACCCGGTGTTCAAGGACGGCGCCTTTACCAGCAACGATCCCAAGGTGCGCGCTTACGCTCTGCAGAAAACCATGCGCGCTATTGACTTGGGAGTCGAATTTGGCGCAAAAGTCTACGTTTTTTGGGGCGGTCGTGAAGGCATTGAGACCGACAGCAGTAAAAGCGCGGTTGAATCAATCAAGCGCAACCGCGAAGCGCTGAATTTCCTGTGCGAATACAACCTGGACAAAGGTTACGGCTTAAAATTTGCCTTGGAAGCCAAACCAAACGAGCCCCGCGGCGATATTTACAACCCCACCATTGGTCACATGCTTGGCTTCATCGCTACGCTGGATCACCCGGAGATGGTCGGTGTCAACCCTGAAGTTGCCCACGAGCATATGTCAGGACTGAACTTTATGCACGGCGTCGCCCAGGCGTGGGAAGCCGGCAAGCTCTTCCACATTGACCTGAACGATCAATACCCCGGTCGCTACGACCAGGACCTGCGCTTTGGATCGCGTGACCTGAAGGCGGCTTTCTACCTGGTGAAGTTCCTTGAAGACGTAGGCTACAGCGGTTCACGTCACTTTGATGCCCATGCCTACCGCACGGAAGATTACGAGGGTGTGAAGGATTTCGCGCGTGGCTGCATGCGCACTTACCTGATGTTGAAGGAAAAAGCTGCTCAGTTTAATGCAGACCCGGAGATCCAGGCGATTTTGGCTGAGATCAACACGGAAGATCCCGCTCTTGCCGCGCTGTTTGGCAAGTACTCACCCGAAAAAGCCGACGCGATCAAGGCACTACCCTTTGACCGCAAAGCAATCGCAGGGCGCGGGCTTAAATATGAGCGGCTCGACCAGTTGACCATTGATCTGCTGCTTGGCATGCGTTCGTAAATTTTCACTTAACAATAAACTGGAAAGAGACAGCCATGACCCCGCCCCCCACTCAAATTCAGAAACGTGTCAGGGATTTGTTGGCGCAAATGACCCTCCAGGAGAAAATCCGCCAGCTCGGTGGATATTGGTTTTATGAGCTCCAGACTAAGGGGCGCTTGGACCAGGAAAAAGTAAAGGCAAAGCTAAAAGATGGGGTGGGGCAGATCACGCGCATCGCCGGCGCGGGCAACCTGACGCCTTTGGAGACTGCCAAAGCCTATAACCGCATCCAAAAGTTCCTGCTGGAAGAAACCCGCCTGGGAATCCCGACCATCAACCATGAAGAATGCTGTTCCGGAGTGATGGCTCTGGGCAGCACAGTCTACCCACAAATGATCGGTCTGGCTAGCACGTTTGAGCCTGACCTTGCTAAAAAAATGACGGAGCAGATTCGCAAGCAGATGCTCGCCATTGGCGCGCGCCAGGGGCTGGCACCAGTGTTGGACGTTGGTCGCGACCCGCGTTGGGGGCGGATTGAGGAGACTTTTGGCGAAGATCCTATGCTTGTAAGCCAATTTGGCAAAGCGTACATCCAGGGGCTGCAAGGCGAGAACCCTGCGGAGGCGGTCATGGCGACCGGGAAGCATTTCATCGGGCACGCCTTTTCGCAGGGGGGCTTGAATTGTGGTCCTGTGCACTTGGGCGAAAGAGACCTTTGGGAAGTCTACATGGCTCCCTTCCAGGCAGCGATCCGCGATGCGGGTTTGATGTCGATAATGAATGCCTATCCGGAATTGGATGGTGAAGTCGTGGCTGCTTCAAAGCGCATCATTACCGACCTCCTCCGGGACACGCTGGGTTTTGATGGGCTGGTTGTCTCTGATTACGAAGCTGTAGTGATGATCCACAACTATCATAAATCTTCTCCAAACCGCAAGGATGCTGCCATCAGGGCACTCACCGCTGGAATTGACGTGGAACTGCCCACTTTTGATTGCTACATGCCTGGTTTGCAGGAAGCTTTGGAAGCAGGGGAGCTCTCTCTTGAAACAATCGATTTGTCTGTCACACGCCACCTGACTAAGAAATTCGAATTAGGTTTGTTCGAAAATCCCTATGTGGATGAGGGCGGCGTGTTGGCTGAATTTGAAACCCCTGCCAACAGGGAGCTGGCAAAGCAGATTGCCGGGCAAAGCCTGGTTTTGCTCAAGAACGATGGCGCATTGCCACTCAAAGATACGGTCAAAAAGATCGCCCTGATCGGTCCGAACGCCGATAACAGGCGCTGCATGTTGGGCGATTATTCCTATTCTGCCGTGCTTGAACTGATGCACCAGGACCCACCAAGCGGATCGGGTTACGAGGGCTTGACCCAGGCGGACATCGAAAAAATGCCGGTCGAAGTCCCGACTGTTTTCGAGAGCCTCAGGCAAGCCCTGCCAACTTCCATGGAGGTAGAATATGCCAAAGGCTGCGATGTCTCAGGCAAGGATAAATCCGGCTTTGTTGAGGCAGTTGATCTCACAAAGACTGCTGATGTAGCGGTGGTTGTGCTCGGGCATAAGTCCGGGTTGGCTTATGACTGCACCACAGGCGAATTCAGGGACTCAACCGATCTTGGGCTGCCCGGCGTGCAGGCTGAATTGCTGCAAGCCATCCTCGAGACTGGCAAGCCGGTCGTGCTGGTGTTGATCAACGGGCGGCCTTTATCTATTCCGGGTTTGATTGAAGCTTCAAATGCAGTGCTCGAGGCTTGGGTTCCGGGCGAGGAAGGCGCAGGCGCGATTGCGAACGCACTCCTGGGCGAAATCAATCCTGGCGGCAAATTGCCTGTTTCGATCGCGCGTTCAGTTGGGCAGGTGCCGGTATTCTATAACCATAAACCTTCGGGTATGCGCTCTAACATTTATGGCGATTATGTTAACGAAACCGTAAAACCGCTGTTTCCATTTGGGCACGGCTTGAGTTACACCCAGTTTGAATACAGCAACCTGACCCTTGATAAAAATCATGCTGGACTGGATGACACTTTGTGTGTTGCCTTTGACGTGACTAATATTGGGAACGTAGCTGGCGATGAGGTTGTGCAGCTCTATACCGGCGATGAGTATGCTGAGTTCCCACGGCCTGTCAAAGAATTGCGCGGATTTGCGCGAATGCATTTATTGCCGGGCGAAAGGAAAAGTATCCGTTTTGACCTCCCTGTTAATATGTTAGCATACTACGGCGAAGGCCTTAGGCTGGTCTTGGAGCCTGGCGCTGTGAAAATCCTGATTGGCAGCTCTTCTGAGGACATTCGCCTTCAAGCTACCTTCGAGGTCACTGGTGAAACCAAACAAATTGTAAAAGACCGCGTGTTCGATTGCCCGGTCACAATTACCCTATAGGAGGGTTGACGATGGCTTACTTTTTGGGGCTGGATGTCTCCACCACCAGCAGCAAAGCTCTGCTGATTGATCAGAATGGCAAGGTTTTGGGTATGGAGTCTTCAGCGCATACCCTCTCCTCACCCAAACCGTTGTGGTCCGAACAGGATCCCGCGCAATGGTGGCAGGCGGTCGTTCAGAGCATTCGGAACGTAATCCTTCAGACCGGGATTTCATCAAGCGAAATTGAGGCGATTGGTCTCACCGGTCAGATGCATGGCCTGATATTGCTGGACGCAGAGGGTGAGGTGCTGCGCCCCGCCATTTTGTGGAATGACCAACGTTGCCAGGCACAATGTGACGAGATCCATCAGAGGGTTGGCAAGGAACGATTTATCCAGATCAGCGGCAATGTGGCTCTGACAGGTTTTACCGCGCCAAAGATCCTTTGGGTTGCTGAAAATGAACCTGGAATCTACTCCAGGGCTCGCCATGTCCTTTTACCCAAAGATTACATTCGCTACAAACTAACGGGCGAATTTGCCATGGACAAGGCGGATGGCTCAGGGACTGTGCTGTTTGATCTGAAAGCCAGGGATTGGTCTAAGGAACTGCTCGAAGCATTGAATATTCCTCGCGAATGGATGCCCCCGACCTACGAAGGTCCTGAAATTACCGGGTATGTTAGCGAGTCTGCAGCCGCATTGACCGGTCTGGAACGGGGCACCCCAGTAGTTGCGGGCGGCGGTGACCAAGCGGCTGGGGCTGTTGGAGTCGGAGCGGTCGAGCCTGGAATTATAGGCTTAACCGTAGGGACAAGTGGCGTGATCTTTGCCACCACCCCTGCGCCTCTGGTTGAACCACAAGGCCGGCTACATGCGTTTTGTCATGCCCTTCCGGATCGGTGGCATTTTATGGGAGTAATGCTCTCTGCGGCCGGCAGTTTGCAGTGGTACCGCGACACGCTGGCGCCCGGGGTCAGTTTTGACGAACTTTTGCGCGAAGCGGAAACTGTGCCCGCTGGAAGCGAAGGATTGCTATTCCTGCCATATTTGAGCGGCGAACGTACCCCACACCCAGACCCATTAGCTCGGGGTGCTTTTATTGGTCTGACTCTCCGCCACACGCGCAGTCATATGACCCGTGCCGTTCTCGAAGGCGTCGCTTTTGGCTTGAAAGACAGTTTCAACCTGATCCGGGATACCGGTCTGGATAGTGTCAGCCAGGTGCGTGCCTCGGGCGGCGGTACCAAGGGTGCTTTGTGGCGCCAGGTTTTGGCAGATGTGCTGGAGAGTGAACTGGTCAGCGTCAATACCGCTGAAGGAGGGGCTTTCGGTGCCGCACTTTTAGCTGGGGTGGGGCGAGGCGCATGGCCGGACGTGGTCACAGCCTGTCACGATACCATCCAGATTACCGGAAAGACTGATCCCAACCCGGATACCTTCGAAGTTTACCGGCATGCCTATCAAATCTATCGGCAACTCTACCCGCTATTGAAATCTACTTTTACTCAACTCATCTGATCAGCAAAGGATAAGCGCGATGACATCCATGTTAAAATTTCCGGATTACTTCCTGTGGGGGACTGCCACCAGTGCTTACCAAATTGAAGGCGCGGTAAAAGAGGACGGCAGGGGTGAGTCTATCTGGGATGTTTTTTCACATACACCCGGAAAAACACACAATGGCGATACAGGAGATGTTGCCTGCGATCATTATCACCGCTGGCAGGAAGATATCCAACTGATGAAGTCGTTGGGTTTTAAATCCTACCGTTTCTCGATTGCCTGGCCGCGCATCTTGCCAGAGGGTCGCGGAAAGATCAATAAGCCCGGCCTGGATTTTTACAGCAGGCTGGTGGATGCGCTTTTGGAGGCTGATATTCAGCCCATGGCAACCCTTTACCATTGGGATTTGCCAACCGCCCTGGAGGGAGCCTGGCTGAATCGTTCCGTTGTGGATGCCTTTGCTGAGTACACCAGTGTGGTTGCCCGCCATCTTGGTGACAGAGTGAAAACTTGGTATACCATCAACGAGCCGTGGTGTGCCAGCCATCTGAGTTATACCTTTGGCGAACACGCGCCGGGAATGAAAGATCGCTCGAAGGGCATCCTGGCAGCTCATTATCTTTTGCTTGCGCATGGCGTGGCGGTTAAGGAATTGCGTAACGCTGTACCCGATGCGCAGGTCGGGATTGTGCTGAACATGAGCCCGATCCATAACGACCCCGATGCCCCAGTCAGCGAGGACAGAATTCGTTTTATGGATGGAGAGCTCATTCGCTGGTTCGCCGACCCCACTTTTGGGCGTGGGTATCCCCAGGATATGCTTGCGGATTATGTCCGCATGGGTGCGTTGGAGTCGACCGAGCCTGATTTCATCAAAACAGGCGATATGGAGCTGATCGCGCAGGAAACTGACCTTTTGGGGATCAATTATTACAGCAGGCAATTCGTTTCCTCGGAACCAGAGCCTATTCTGGCTGAAAAGAGAGCGGATGTGCCCAAAACAGACATGGGTTGGGAGGTCTATCCAGAGGGTTTGTTCGAAATCCTCGAGCGAATTTTCCGGGAGTATCGTCCTAAGCAATTGATGGTGACTGAAAATGGAGCCAGTTACGCCGAAGGTCCAGATGGGACAGGAAAAGTTCACGATCAGAGGCGTATCGATTACCTGAAGACCCACATCCGAGCAGTCTGGCAGGCAATTCAGGCGGGCATCCCAGTCACTGGCTATTTGGTGTGGTCGTTAATGGATAACTTTGAATGGTCCAGGGGATATTCAGAGCGATTTGGGATCATCTATGTTGATTACGAAACCCAAAAACGCTATATAAAGGATAGCGCTTACTGGTATAGCGATGTCTGTCAAGGTCTGTCAATACCGCTACCAACAGGGAAAAGTGCCGATCAACTATAATCGCTTCCTCGGATACACCAAGGATGAGAACGGGCACCTCGTCACCGACCCGGAGCAGGCAGAAATCGTAAAACGCATCTATCGGGAATACCTCGAAGGCTCCAGCATGGACTAGATTACCGCCGGACTTATGGCTGACGGCATCCAAACCGGCGCGGGCAACACGAAGTGGCACACCAGCACCATCAACAAGATCCTCCGCAACGAGAAGTATGTGGGCGACGCCCTGCTTCAAAAGACTTACATCACGGACTTCCTTACAAAGAAGCGTATCAAGAATAACGGCACTGTCCCTCATTACTACGTCGAGGATGACCACGAAGCCATCATCCCGAAGGAGCTCTTCATGCAGGTGCAGGCCGAGCTTGTCCGCCGTCGGGTAGTACATGTCAGCCCGACCGGAAGGAAACGTGGCTTCTCCTGCAATCACTGCTTCGCGCAGATGGTTTTCTGCGGCGAGTGCGGAGAGCTTTACCTGCGTGTCCGCTGGAACAACCACGGCTGCAAGTCCATCGTCTGGCGCTGCATTAGCCGCTTGGAGCCGAACTCGGCAGAGATGAACTGCACCCCCGGACGGTCAACGAGCTCCTGCTGCAGGAGGTCACGGTCAAGGCCATCAATCAGATTCTGACCGAGCGCGACACCTTCCTGAAAACCTTACAGCAGAAAATCGCCAAGGCCGTCGTCAATGCCGACACCCTCTCGCCGGACGGCATTCAGGCAAGACTGGAAGAACTGCAAAAGGAGATCATCAAGAAGGCCAACAACAAGCAGGACTACGATGCCATCGCGGATGAGATTTTCCGTCTCCGCGAACAGAAAGAAAAATCCGAGGTCGACAGCCACCATCGGGAAGAAGCCATGAACCGCTAAAAGAGCTGCAGGACTTCATCGCCCGGCAGGAAACCGGCATCTCAGAGTCCGATGAGGCTCTGGTCAAAAAGCGCATCGAGAAGATCACCGTCTTTGCCGACCACTTCACTGTGGAATTCAAGTCCGGCATCACAATTGAGATCGAGGCATAAAAAGGCTCCTCGCCACTGACGCATTTGCCAGTAGTGAGGAGCCTTGGTCTGTCTATTATCTTTTCTCTCTTGTTAAAACAATTCCGACGACAGTTCCAATCAAAGCAACAGGTGCTAATCTGAAAAAGAACCATTCAAATGCATGAAAGAACGTTCCTACTACTGCAGTTTCCGGATCATTGAAATCCCAACTCAAGTAGGGACTGTTTTGTGAAATCAAAACTGCAGCAGTTATTACAATGAGCATACACAATATAATAAACAGCCAATGAAGTATTTTTCGTTTAGCAGCCTTACTGCGTGCCAGCTGCAGATTTATGATCTCCAATTTTTCAGAAATCACTTTCAAATCATCGACCGGTGTCTCAGTGTAAGTCTCACCGAGTAAAGCGCTCACCGGTGTTTCAAGAATCTCAGAAATAGTGATCAACATTTCAGAATCCGGAACCGATAAACCTCGTTCCCATTTGGATACTGTTTGTCTCACAACATTTAGCTTAATTGCAAGTTCTTCTTGCGAAAGCCCTTTTGACTTTCTAATGGATTGTATGTTTTTGCTTAACATCGAGGATAACCTTCTTTCTTCAGTTGTTATCCTCATTGTATGAACAGCAGGTCATTGCCACAAGCAACGCGGATTAACATTTGGTCTGTACAGATAGAATGTTACTTGAAAATAACGTAATACGGCGCTGACATCTATCTCGGACACAATCTCGGACACATAACCCCTTGACATCTAATCCACAGCTTCAACCCTGTGACGTCTAAATCTGCTACTCAACCCTACCACTTTTGACCTAAGTGGCCTTTGGATAAGTTACCGCAGAGTGTTTACCCTGTCCGATGTCAAATTTGCCAGAAACCCTGAAAACCTCAGTATTACCGGGTTTTCGCGGCTATTTCCCTTCGACCCGTGACATCAATACCACCGTCTCCACATGGGCGGTTTGGGGGAACATATCGAAGGCATGCACATTCTGCAGGCAATAGCCAGTTTCGCTGAAGTGTTTCAGGTCGCGGGCGAGGGTGCTGGGGTCGCAGGAGATGTAAATGATTTCCATAGGGTTCAGGTCGATCAGTGCCTGGCGGGCTTTGGTGTTGAGGCCAGCGCGCGGTGGATCGAGCACCACCAGGTCGGTGGGTTTGATCTGCGCAACGATCTCGGGCAGGATCACTTCAACAGCGCCTTCGTAGAGGCTGATGTTCTCAAACTCGTCCAGGTTTCCCGCGAAATCAAAGCAAGCCGAAGGAGCGCTCTCGATGGCGGTTAACCGGCTGGCAAGAGGGGCAAGGAATCGGCTGAAAAGCCCGACCCCGCTGTAGAGCTCGAGGATGGACAGGTTTTTCCGGCCTTCAAGCAGCCCAAGAACGTGAAGAACCATCTCCTCCGCCACAGGCAAGTTCACCTGGAAGAAGGATTCGGGCGAGACCAGGAATTCCTTCCCCAAAACGTGATAAACCAGGGCGTCATTGCCGCCCAAATTCAAGCTGCGTCCGTCCGAGCTGAGATAAGTTGCGGACACTGGTAAATCGAGCGAGAGTTCAGGCGGCTCATCGCTCTCTCCTTCGAAGACAAGCATGATTTCGCCATCGCTGTCATTGCGCATCGCAATGCGCGTGATAGCGGATCCTGCTTCCAGCTCGATTTGAGCGAGGAGCTCATTCATTTCATCCGGGATCAGGAGGCATTTTTCGATCGGCAGCACTTCGTCTGAAGAGGCTCGTTTAAAACCCAGGCTCACTGAAGTTTCTGCTATCTCACTCTTCACTGGGTGAAACTGAACCTGGTTCCGGTAGCCAAAAGCAGTTGGGCTCCCAGTGATTGGAATTTCGGGAAGGTCGCTGAGCTTGCCAAGCCGCTCCAGTTGATCTCTGACAAGGTCTTTTTTCAGCTCAAGCTGCTGCGTGTAGCCCAAGTGCTGGTAATGGCAGCCGCCGCAAACCGAGAAGTAGGGGCAAGGAGGGGCGATCCGGTCGGGTGATTCCTCAAACAGCTTCACGGCTCGCCCGCGGGCGAAACGCTGCTTGCTTTCATTGATCTCAATTTCGGCTGTTTCCCCAGGCAGCACAAAGGGCACAAACACCGCCCGTCCATCCGCCAGGCGCCCCAAGCAATCGCCGCCATACACCATCTTTTCAAATTTGACCTGCTGAAGATCTGCCATGCTCTAGCTCTCCAATCTGATTCACCTTGATTCTACTTTAGTCGTGAGTGCGGAGAGGGAATGCACGCGTAGGTCAGGCATCTTGCCTTTAGGGTATTGCGTTTATCGACCTTTCATCACGAACTTTGCCCTGCGGGAACCTGAAGCTTGGTCTTTTTTACTCACACTCAAATTAGCGTAGGTCAGGTTCCGCTGTTGAACCTGACATCACGGGTATTGGCATACGCAGGTTTATCCTTTTCTTTTTGATGAATACAAGAGTCGTATATCCATGCAGGAGCGAAGCATCTAAACCAAATTGGCGGGTTGATCCTCATATCTCAATTAAGCATACTTCCCCCCTTCGCCTGAGAGTACAAGACTCGGCTTGATTTCTGGTATCTACTTATCGGTATCTTGCTGGTTGAGGGTTGGCTACACCAAAGCTTTAGTTTGTTACGTATGTGATGCCAGGTCGTATTGTGGGAAAGTTAGGCGTTACGTTGGCAGGCGCTCGTGATGTCAGGTTCAACAGCGGAACCTGACCTACGTCAACTCTCTAAAAAATTATAAAAAGGTTTGACCGAAAAAACCAGCCTACCTGATGTTAGGTTGAAAACGGCAACCTGACCCCCTCACAACGAATTACCAAATTTGGCTTGCGAAATCTATTTGGCTCAGGTATAATGCTTGTCTCTATGGGCGGTTAGCTCAGTTGGTTAGAGCGTTGCGTTGACATCGCAAAGGTCGTAGGTTCGAGTCCTATACCACCCACACAAAAGCGGCTGAAAATCAGCCGCTTTTGCGTTTCAAAAGACCTGAACACCTCCCTCTAATGCGGGTCAATTTCAATACATTAAACCTTCTCGTCAATCTCGCGCAAGGCAAGCTCGATAAACGCATCCACGCTCATGGCTGGCAGGCTTTCACCACTGCGTCTGCGCAGAGCAACCTGGCCTTCTTCCATCTCACGGTCACCGATGACGAGCATATAAGGCACTTTCTGCTTCTGGGCATTGCGAATCTTGGCGTTCATACGATCTGAACCATCATCCACAGTCAGGCGTAAGCCGGCTTTCTTCAAGCGGGCGGCCACCTCATGCGCATAGTCGTTGTGTCGGTCGGCAATCGGGATCAGGGTCACCTGTTTCGGCGACAGCCAAACCGGGAATGCGCCGGCATAATGCTCAATCAGCACGCCGAAGAAGCGTTCCATCGAGCCAAGCAAAGCGCGGTGCACCATGTAGGGGCGGTGTTCCTTGCCATCTTCCCCGATGTAGCTCAAATCGAAGCGTTCTGGCTCATTGAAGTCAAACTGAATGGTCGAAAGCTGCCATTCCCGCCCGAGGGCATCCTTGACCTTGAGATCGATCTTGGGTCCGTAGAAGGCGCCACCGCCGGCATCCACCTCGTAGGGGACGCCCACGCGCTTCAGTGTTTCTTCCAGGGCAACTTCGGCATCGTGCCACATCTTGTCATCGCCCACGCTCTTTTCTGGCTTGGTACTCAGATATGCCTGGAAATCCTTGAAACCAAAAGCGCGCAGCATGTTCATGCTGAAATTGAGTGTAAAGTCAATTTCTTCGGGCATTTGGTCCGGCCGGCAGAAGTGGTGGGCATCATCCTGGGTGAAGCCGCGGACGCGCATCAGACCGTGCAGCACACCCGAGCGCTCATAGCGATAGACCGTGCCCTTTTCGGCAAATCGCAGCGGCAAATCGCGATAAGAACGCAGCTGGCTCTTGTAGATGTGCAGGTGGAAGGGGCAGTTCATCGGCTTGATGTAATATTCCTGCTCCTCGATTTGGATCGGGGAATACATGTTCTCTTTATAGAACCCCAAATGACCGCTCGTCTCCCACAAGCTGGCTTTGCCAATATGGGGCGTGTAGACCAGGTCGTAACCGTTGGCGATATGCTGGTCGTCCCAGTAGCGCTCGATCTGGTGGCGGATCATGCCCCCATTGGGGTGCCAGAGGATCAAACCCTGACCAACCTCGTCATTGGAGCTATATAGGTCAAGTTCCCTGCCGAGCTTGCGGTGGTCGCGTTTTTTGGCTTCCTCGAGTTTCCAGAGGTACTCCTTGAGCTGATCTTTGCTTTCCCAGGCGGTGCCATAAATGCGCTGGAGCATGGGGCGTTTTTCGTCGCCGCGCCAATAAGCGCCCGCGACATTCAGCAATTTGATCGCATTAGGATTGATTTGCGCGGTTGACTCCACGTGCGGCCCGCGGCACAGGTCGATGAACTTACCGGATTGGTAAGTTGAGATGATCTGTTTTTCCTGGGTGGGATTGCCGTCGTCATCCAGGTTGCCATGCTCCAAACCATCGATCAGTTCCAGCTTGTAGGGCTGGTCTTTAAAGATCTGGCGGGCTTGGTCAGCGCTGACCTCGCGATAAACGAAGGTTTCCTTCGCCTTGATCAGCTCCTTCATGCGGTTTTCGATGACTTCCAGATCCTCCGGGGTGAGGCTTCGGGGGAGATCGAAATCGTAATAAAAGCCGTCTTCAATAGCTGGTCCGATGGCGATCTTCGCTTCGGGGAACAACTCCAGCACCGCTTCTGCCATGACATGGGAAGTGGAGTGGCGGATTCGATAAAGTTCTGATTTTTCGTAATCCTCATTTTGATGTGACATTTCTTCCTCCTTGCCGGTTGTAGGATGAGATTTTTCCGGGGTCTTTTGGTACAGCCGGACTTAAAACAAAAAGACCCTCGCTCTGGGGCGAGAGGTCTCTCACGCGGTTCCACCCAGATTGCTCCTAGCGAAGCATCTCAAAATGCCGGTAACGGGGCTTCCGTTCGTCTTAGTAGGCGTATGCCGTTCAGACTCAAGCTGGCAGGGGGTTTTCAGCGGTTCCAACCGGGCAGGTTCACACTCTCCCTGCTTCACTGGCGGTGGATAACGGCGTACTCGTCCTGCGTCATCGCAACTAAGAAAAAAGTATAACACCAGAGCGTGTGAGCGCAAGGGTCAGGGATGACAGGTCAGGGACAGCTCGCACTGTTCACTCTGCCTTCAGCAAACTGACCAATAGCCAGGTGCTCTTGGACGCTCTTTTCTCCCAGCCCTTCGATACTGTCAAACCTCAAATCCTGGAATTGATCAACCAGACCAAGGGCAAACAGGCCACGTTGCTAAAGCGCACTTTGGATTATCTTAAGAACAACCAGCACGCTCTGCCTGACCTCAAGTATCGCTTACCTTCGGATCTGAAATCAGGCACTCTGGGTTGTGCAGAAGCCAACGGCGAAAAACTTGTCCGACAATGAATGCGTGGACGTGGTTTCTCTTGGTCGGTCGATGGCGCTCAATCCATGCTTGCTTTTCTGAGACGCAAAGATACCCTCTCCAAGATTGTCTTTCACGGTTATGTGAATGACAACAGACAGAGACTTTCCACTCGAAACCCCACGCCTTTGCTTTATCAACCAATCTCTGCCTCTTTGCCTATCTTCTCTTGTTCAGAGGCTTCCAAAGATTGGGTACAATTACTCAAGAATAGGATGAATAAAGAACTCTCCTTGACTGAACTTTTCTGAAATATGCAAATATGAAACAGTATCCCTTTTATGGTTAACTTTTTAGATAAAAGGTAGCGATTATTCTACTGTGACCGACTTTGCCAGGTTCCTTGGTTGGTCAATATCCAATCCACGAAAAGCCGCAATATGATAGGCAAACAGTTGCAGCGGAATGATTGTCACTGCCGGGCTCAAAAGCCAGGGAGTCTTAGGTATCCAGAAAATTTCATCCGCTATTGTCGGGATGAGTTCATCACCCTCTGTAGCTACTGCCAAAACCTTACCACTGCGTGCTTTAGCCTGTTCAATCTGACTGATCACTTTGTCGTACCAGGGATCTTGAGTAGCAATAACGACTACCGGCAAATCCTTGTCTACCAAGGCAATCGGACCATGTTTCATCTCACCCGCTGGATAACCTTCAGCATGAATATAAGATATTTCTTTCAACTTCAATGCACCTTCATACGCAATTGGCATATTTACTCCTCTGCCAATATACAATGCGCCTTTGATGTCTTTGTAACGATTAGCGATTTGCTTGACTGCTCTGTCGTTCTCCAGGGCTTTTTCAACCAAAGATGGTACAGTCAATAAATCTTTGACGAGTTCTAATCGCCTGTCTCGGTCAATCGTACCCCTCAGATCTGCCAGATAAACTGCAATCATATAGAGATCAAGGATTGGCGCAGTGAAAGCTTTGGTCGAAGCCACTCCAATTTCAGGTCCCACTTGCATAGAAATACAACCATCAGCTATGCGTATCGCCTGCGAACCAATCGCGTTCACGATTGACCATAAAGTCGCGCCTTTTTTTCGTGCTTCCTCCATTGCCGCCAGTGTATCAGCAGTTTCACCAGATTGGGAGATTGCCAATACAACCGTTCCGTCTTCTAAAATGGGGTCACAGTAACGAAATTCAGATGCAACCATAACTTCAACCGGGATTCGAGCAATATGCTCAATCAGATATTTGCCGACCATACCAGCATAGGCAGCCGTTCCACAAGCTGTAATGAAAATTTTCTTGATCTTCTGTGCTTTTTCTTTGTTTAAATTTAAACCTGGTAAGATGATCCGATAATCCTGAAAATCAACTCTACCGCTAAGCGTGTCAGATAAGGAGCGCACTTGTTCATGGATTTCCTTTTGCATAAAGTGGCGATACTTACCCTTCTCGGCAAAGATAGGGTCCCAAGGTATGTTTTGAATTTCAGATTTAACTGGGTTGCCTTCCAGGTCATGAATTGAAAATCCATCTCTCCGAACGATTGCGAACTGACCGGATTCTAAGAAGACAATTTTTCGAGTATGACCCATAATAGCGGGTATATCGCTGGCGATGAACATCTCATTTTCACCAATTCCGAGCGCAACTCCACCTGCATTTCCTAACCGGGCTGCAATCAACTTTTCTGGTTCAACGGTTGACATAACAACCAAACCATGAGCACCTTTGATCATTTTGAGTGCTTTTTGAACAGCCGCAGTGAGGTCGTTTGTTTCGTTGTAGAAAATTTCAATAAGATGAGCGATGGTCTCAGTATCCGTTTCAGATTTAAAAACAACACCTTCAGACACTAATTCTTCCTTGAGAGAAAGATAGTTCTCAACGATGCCGTTATGGACAATGACAATCCTGCCGGCCATCCCGAGATGAGGGTGGGCGTTGAGCTCGCTGGGGGCACCATGCGTTGCCCAACGGGTGTGTCCGATTCCTGTGGTTCCTTGGACTGGATTTTTTTCAATCAGCGTTTCCAACAACGCGACTTTACCGGCAGCCCTTCTGATCTCGATTTTGCCATCATCAAGAATAGCTATACCAGCGGAGTCATAACCACGGTACTCAAGTTTTTTTAGTCCATCAACGACTATAGGCGTGGCATCCTGTCCGCCAATGTAAGCAACAATTCCACACATAAGTGCTCCTCATTTTTTCTTTTATCTATCTTGAAAAAAGGGAGTTAACCCTGGAGGCATCCGCCGATCTATCGATTTTCCCATGTTGTCATGGTTAGTCTTCCCTTGCGAGAAGAAACCTCCCACCTCGTCATCTGCCGTAGCAGGTCAGGCGCTAAGTTTTCCAAGTTTGTCTTATTATACAGTAGAGTGCAAAAGAGTGCAAAAAGTATACCTAAAAAGTAAATGCTCCAAGTCATAGTTGCTCTCCTGATAGGAACCTAGATTGCAGTGTACCGGGCAGCGTCCCACCCGTTCCCTGGCGTAATTGAACAGTTCCTGACAATCCGGGCACAAACTATCCTGGGTGTTGTGCTTTGCGTTACAATACAAGCCGATCATTCTGCCTAATGTTGCTTGTTCTTGTTGAATAAATTTTGAGCCTGCTGTTTTTTTCATAACTAACAGATTGTAAACTACTCTAATAATTTTGTATGCGGTCTTTGCATAGGCTGGTTCCCAGAGTTTTCTCATTGAAAGCTGATCCATTGGTTCAATCTTGGTCAGCTATTTCGTTTTTTTCAGTAGACTTTAGAAATTTTTATTTATCCAGTTTTAACAAAAAGCGCCTGAAAAAATTTTTTCAGGCGCCTGGCATTCAGGAAATGATCAGATTGTTTCCAGGTAACGCATAACCTCCCAATCGGTGACTCTGGTGCGATATTCTTTAATTTCAGCCTCCCGGGAAGTGACAAAAGTATCATAAAGGGTATCACCAAGAGCGTCTTTCAGCATCGGATTAGCCTTAAACTCAATCAGTGCATCTTCAAGTGAACCCGGCAAAGCGCTTACCATTGCCTGTTCGCGTTCTTTCTCGTTGAGCTCATAGAGATTGATGTTGTTGACCGGCGCGGGGCAAGTGACCGATCGGTCATCCACCGCTGTCAGGGCGGCCGCCAGCATCGATGTGAATGCCAGGTAAGGATTTGCTGAGGGATCCGGGCAGCGCAGCTCAATTCGTACCGCCTTTGTATGGCCATTATTGACCTGGGGGACGCGAATGAGTGCTGAGCGATTAACCTGTGCCCAGGCGATATAGACTGGCGCTTCATAACCAGGAACCAGCCGTTTGTATGAATTTATTGTTGGCGCCAGCACTGCCGAAAGAGCACGTGCGTGTCTCAATTGCCCGGCGATGAATTGTTTTGCCAGTTCAGATAAATGCATGGGGTCAGTCTTGTCATAAAACAGGTTATTGCCATCCTGGTCATAAACAGACTGATGGCAATGCATACCTGAACCAGCAGCACCATAAATGGGTTTGGGCATGAAAGAGGCGATCACGCCGTGTTTTCCTGCAATTGCTTTGACAGCTGACTTAAAAGTCTGAACATTATCAGCAGTCTTCAATGCGTCATCAAACTGGAAATCGATCTCGTGCTGTCCCAGCCCGACTTCGTGATGCCCGACCTCAACCTTTAAACCCATCATGTGCAGCGAGGAGATAATTTCAGTTCTGATATTGACAGCCTGGTCGTTTGCCGAAAAATCAAAATAGCTGCCAACATCATAGGGTACCGGGTGGGTCTTTTCAGGGCCATTTCGCAAAAAAAGGTAAAATTCCGGTTCAGGACCAAGGTTGTAAGTCCAGCCACGTTCCTCTTTGACCTTTTTTAGAGCAGCTTTGAGCCTTCCGCGCGGGTCCCCTTCAAAAGGCTGCCCATTTGGTCGGTAGATATCGCATAACACCCTCGCGCGCCGGTATTCCGGGTCAGACCAGGGCAGGATGGTGTATGTGTCGGGGTCAACTCGAAGGTGCATATCACTCTCCTGGATGCGCGCAAAACCTTCCACAGATGAACCGTCAAACCATATTCCGTCATCCAATACCTCTTCGAGCCGTCCAACCGGACCATCCAATGATTTGACCACACCATTGATATCGGTGAATTGGTAGGATATAAAGGAAACCTTATCCTCCTTGACACGTTTTACTAATTCTTTATTGTCCATTTTTTCTCCTGATTAAAATAGGTAAGTAATCCAAATTGACATAGTTATATCAATCTGCCCACCAAGCAAACTCTTTGTCCCGGCTGTCGCCATCCGGCTTTAAGTTGCTTTTTTCAAGAAGAATGGAACCCGTGAGGGGCTCCGAAGGCTTCCGCTGATCTGTTCGATTTTCCCCGGCGTTCCGGGTTAGCATATCCCTCGCGGGATAGAACCTTCACCTCGTCATCTCGTTACTGAGATCCAGTCGCTATATCTTCGCTTTACAATTGTGCTCCCGAAATTTTCATTGCGGGATTTTATCCTTTTTACCACAAAACTGAAAAATCAAGTACTTGAGTTTAGTGGCAACATGATAATGTCCTAAAAGGCATGAAAATTGACTACATGAAATGGACAATCAGAATGACACGAGAAAAACTCAAATGCAAGACGTATTTGGACAAAGCCATCGATCGGCGGATCACGCAAAAAGCAGCCGCGGAAACACTGGGTATCCGTGAAAGACAAGTCAGGAGGCTCGTCAGGAGATACCGACAAGACGGTGACGCGGGGTTAATGTCGCAGCAGCGTGGCCTGCCCACTTCTGTGATCAATTAGGACATTTCTATTTAGCCATTGACGATGGGTTGGTCAGGGCAATTGCATCTAAATAAA